>CAZFMD010000438.1:0-1511 GCA_964520025.1 uncultured Spirochaetaceae bacterium | reverse complement strand
CTGACCATGTCCCGGGGAGCCAGATCGAGCAGCGTGGGGGCGTAGCGTTCCATGAAACGATCCTTCTTGCGGTTGCGCAGGATTCCCCCTTCCCCGCGCACCCCTTCGGTGATGAGGATACCCATACCCCGGATGCCCGTGGGATGGAACTGGAAAAACTCCATATCCTCCATGGGAACGCCTCGGCGCAGCAGCACCGCCGGTCCATCCCCGGTGTTGGCGAAGGCGTTGGAGGTGGTGCGGAACATCTGGCCGAACCCGCCGGTGGCGAAGAGGATCGCCTTGGCCCGGAACACGTGAAGAACGCCCGTAGCCAGCTCCAACGCCACCAGGCCGGCAATTCTTCGGTTTTCGATCAGCACGTCCAGAACCTGGAACTCGTCGTAGAAGGAAACCTCGTTCTTGATACACTGCTGGTAGAGGGTCTGGAGGATCATGTGTCCGGTGCGGTCCGCCGCGTAGCAGGAGCGCCGTACCGCCGCCTCGCCGAAATTGCGGGTGTGCCCGCCAAAACGGCGCTGATCGATGCGGCCCTGCGGCGTCCGGCTGAAGGGCAGGCCCCGATTCTCCAGGTCGTACACAGCCCGAACCGCATCTTCGGCCAGGATGAAGGCCGCCTCCTGGTCCACCAGGTAGTCGCCTCCCTTGATCGTGTCGAAGGCGTGCCACTCGGGTTTGTCCTCTTCGAGGTTGCCCAAGGCCGCTCCGATACCGCCCTGAGCCGCCCCGGTATGGCTGCGCATGGGATGGAGCTTGGAGATGACCGCTGTCTTGGCGCCCCGGCTGGCCTCCAGGGCGGCGTACAGACCCGCCCCACCGGCTCCGACTACAAGAGCTTCAAACTCGTGTATAGCCACTCAAGAACCCTCCATTCAGTAGGACGTCGCGACCGCAGGCCGCGACATATTAAAACTTATATATAGCCTATGAATTGAGGAAGCGGAAGTCAAGTCGCTGCCCTAACTCCCCTCCCCGGTCATGGACTTTGGATCCAGGGCCTTATCCACCTCCTCCGGGCTCAGCAGGTCGGATTCGCCGAGCAGCTGGCGCACCGTTTTTTTCTCCTTGAAGGCCCGGTAGGCGATCTCCGCCGCCTTGTCGTAGCCGATGCGGGTTGCCAGGGGCGTAACCAGGGCCAGGCTCCACTCCACCCAATCGGCGCAACGCTCGGGATCCGCCTCGATCCCCCGGATACAGCGGTCGGCCAGCACCTGGGCCGTGTTGGCCAGCAGGCTGAGGGAATCGAGGGTTTCATAGGCGATCAGGGGCATCATGATGTTCAGCTCGAGAGGCGCCGAGGCCGCGGCCAGGCCCACGGAGGCGACTTTTCCCTTGACGTACACCGCGGCCTGGATGACCATCTCCGGGATCACCGGGTTGACCTTTCCCGGCATGATCGAGCTTCCCGGTTGCAGGGAGGGAAGCTTGATCTCCCCCAATCCGGCCCGGGGACCGCTGGAAAGCAGGCGCAGGTCGTTGCCGATCTTCAGAAGGCTGCCGGCCAGCACGTT
>CAZFMD010000437.1:0-1511 GCA_964520025.1 uncultured Spirochaetaceae bacterium | reverse complement strand
CTGGAGGGCTCCATCGCCATCACCGGAGCGCTGGTCCAGTGGCTGCGGGACAACCTCGGCTTGATCGAAAGCTCCGACCAGGTCGAAAACCTGGCCCGGGAGGTGGACGATTGCGGCGGGGTGTACTTCGTGCCGGCCTTCTCCGGACTGTTCGCCCCCTACTGGCGCAGCGACGCCCGGGGGGTCATCGCCGGTCTGAGCCGCTACGCGACCAAGGCTCACCTGGCCCGGGCCGCCCTGGAGGCCACCGCTTTTCAGACAGTGGAGATCTTCGAGGCCATGCAGCAGGACTCGGGGCTGCCGATCTCTTCGCTCAAGGTGGACGGCGGCATGGTGGTCAACGAGCTTCTAATGCAGTTTCAGTCGGATCTACTCGGCATACCGGTGATCCGGCCCAAGATCGCCGAAACCACGGCCCTGGGCGCCGCCTTTGCCGCCGGCCTGTGCGTGGGCTTCTGGGAATCAACCGAGCAGTTGAACGCTCTCTGGGAGGAGGACAGGCGCTGGAGCCCACAGCTGGATCAGGAGGAGCGCAAGCGGAGGATTCACTTCTGGAAGAAGGCGGTGAGCCGCAGCTTCGACTGGCTGGAAACTTCGTAGGTCACCGACGGGACCTCAGCCGCCGTTTCTCCCCATGCTGCGGGTGGCCACCACATCCGCGCCGGTTCCCAGAATATCGGCAACCAGCACCTGTCCGACTTCCACCGGGGCTTCGACCCGAATCCGGTTGATCACCTCCATGCAGGGAAAGATGCTCTGCTTCGGGATCTCCCGATTGGTGCGCACCGGCAGGCGCCTGAGCGTTCCGTGATCGATCTGCACGGTGGTGATGAGGGTTCTGCGGGGATCGGCAATCTCCTTCAGGGCGTACTCCTCACCCCGCTTGCACTCGTTTCCGCTGACTTCCAGATGTTCGGTATCCGGTCCGCTCACCCGGATGCGGCATCCGGTGGGACAGACGATGCAGATGATCTCCCTGTCGATCCCGCTCATCCATCGACCTCCACCGCTTCCACGATCAGATCCGCTCCGTTGAGCTTCTCCAGCGCGCTGCTCTGCAGCCGCATCCGTTCCATCTCACCGGGATTCATGCGAAGCCGTTTCAACCGCTTGACCGTGTCCCCATCGTGCCGCACCTCGATAGCCGAACGCCCGTATACCCTGTTTACCCGGAGGAACAGATCCAGAGACGCTTCCCCGTTTATTCCTCTCATCCGCTGCGGTACCACGTACTTCAATCCCTCTCCGGGCAGCAGATGAATCGGCGTGCCGTCGACCTCTGCGCGCTCTGCGCGCCCCTGAACGAATCCGGCCGCGCCCTTGCCGGCGATCTCGCTCTCCTCCACCACGAAGTCCACCAGGTCGTGAACATGGACCACGTTGCCGCAGGCGAAGATGCCGGCAACGCTGGTCTGCCTGGACTCGTCCACGACCGGTCCTCCAGTATGCGGATCCAGCTGCACCCCGGCGCTCAGGGAAAGCTCGTTTTCCGGGATCAGGCCGACGGAGAG
>CAZFMD010000436.1:0-1532 GCA_964520025.1 uncultured Spirochaetaceae bacterium | reverse complement strand
ACCCAGCGCCAGAGCATGGAGCTGATCGGTACGGCGGAGGCCCAGGGGAT
The DNA here is from genome assembly GCA_964520025.1 of uncultured Spirochaetaceae bacterium. GTDB lineage: Bacteria > Spirochaetota > Spirochaetia > SZUA-6 > DRHE01 > JAFGQJ01. The sequence continues at coordinate 1,482 of CAZFMD010000436.1, read as the reverse complement.
GATGAAGAGCATGCGGGCGACCTTGCGGCCGGTGTATCTGACGTTCAGGATCACGGCGATGATCATGCCGAACAGTGTCTTGGTTGCAACTGCCAGTACGGTCCAGAGCATCGAGCGGCCGCTAACTACCCAGAACTCCGGCTCTGTCATCTCCGAGATAAAGTTTTGCAGACCCGCGAAGCCCTTGAGCTGGCTGAGCTTGTTGGTCTTGAAGAAAGCCATGAGCAGCACGTACCCGATCGGGTAGAACATGAAGATCAGCAGAACGGCCACCGCAGGCAGGATTAAAATATAGGCCAGCCGGGCCTCCGGATTCCACAGCTTCTGTTTCAACGATATAGCAGTGTCACCCATGGGCGCCTCCTATCGAGAAGTGTCAATACAGTACCATACCGTAAAGTTTTATCGCAACTGATATTACGGTTATCAAGTCTCCCTGCACCTTGACACGTTGTATCGGAAACGGGATTTCTTCACCGCCATCCCGGCATAAAGATTGGGAAGCCCGGGGATTTCCCCAGGCTTCCCAGCAGGCGATTCCGTTTTGACTACATGCCTCTCAGCTTGTCGATCTCGGCTGCAGCTGCATCCAGAGCTTGCTTGGGCGTTTTCTTGCCCAGGTGCACTTCGATCTCCGCATCGTAAATGATGTCGGAGCACTCGGCCCACTCTTCGATAAGCGGCCAGCCCTGTGAGCTGAGAGCCGCTTCTCCCAGAGCCTGGTAGAGAGGAGTCTGGAACTGGGGCAGCTTGCCGGCGGAGATGGTGACCGGCGGGAAGCCTATAGACTCGTCGAATTTGGCCTTCCACTCATCCTGGTAGAAATAATCGAGGAAAGTGCCGGCAGCATCCAGGTTGGTTCCGGAAAACATGGCTATCGAGTCGGTGATGATCAGGGGTTTCTGTTTTTCACCCTCGAAGGGCGGGATCTGGGCGTACTTGGGCTGGAAGGGTGCACCGGCGTTTTTTGCCGCCGATTCGACCCAGGCACCGATGAAGGTGTAGGCGATGTTTCCCGTGTAGAACATCGGATGAGAATCCATGCGGTCCAGGCCCAGGTATCCTTCCTGAACAACCTTGTCCTTCTCGGCGAGCTGGTTCATAAAGGTGAGGGCCTTCACTCCTGCCGGAGAATTGACGATACACTTGCCGTAGCTCCCGTCCGACTCTATCTCGAAGAAATTCCCCCCGGCGGCGTAGAGGTAATAGGCGAAGTCGGTCAACTCGGTGTGCTTTTTGCCCGGCATGATCAGACCGTACACGTCCGGCGGGTTGTGGATCTTCAGGCACTGCTGCCTGAGCTCCTCCATGGTGTTGGGCACGACGTTGGTCAGGTCCGGATTGTAGGCCAGGATGCGGGCACCGGCGGCCACGGGCAGCCCCATCAGCTCACCCCCGAGCTTGGCTTCCATGGCTCCCGGGGCGATGTTGTCTACGGTGGACGAGCTCAGGTACTGGGTGACCTCATCGACCACGCCCATG
>CAZFMD010000435.1:0-1545 GCA_964520025.1 uncultured Spirochaetaceae bacterium | reverse complement strand
CTGCCGGAGAATCGGGTCTGCACGATCGGGGATTCCACCTTCTTTCACTCCGGAATGGCCCCTCTGGTGAACATGGTGCACAACGGCAGCCGGGGCGTGGTGATCCTGATGGACAACAGCGTCACCGCCATGACCGGGCACCAGGACCATCCGGGGGTGGACTGGGCGGTCACCGAAAAACGGCCCGCCCGGCGGGTCGATCTGGAGGCGGTTGTACGGGCCTGCGGTGTGGAGAAAGTGAAAGTGGTGGACGCTTTCAAGATCAAGGAGGTGGAAGCCGGGCTCAAGGAGTGTTTGGAGTTCGACGGCCCGTCGGTGCTGATCACCCGGGGGGAGTGTATCTTCGTTTCCCGCAATCCTCAGGCCCCCTATCACGTTGATCTGGACAAGTGCATCGCCTGCCACATGTGCTTCCGGGTCGGATGTCCGGCCATCGGGCAGTCAACGGAGAGGTATGAGAAGAACAAGAAGTTCAAATCCCATATCGATCCCACTATCTGCATCGGCTGTGACGTCTGCCGACAGGTCTGCCCCACCGGAGCTATCACAGCGCCCGGAACTAGCAAAGGCAAGGAGTAGAACTCGAAATGGATACAAATTTTTTGATAGTGGGTGTCGGTGGCCAGGGAACGATTCTATCCGGGGATATCCTGGCGGAGGTCGGGATGAGGGGAGGATACGATGCCAAGAAATCCGATATTCTCGGGCTGGCGATCCGAAGCGGCAGTGTGGTCAGCCATATTCGCTGGGGCAAGGAGGTTCACTCCCCCATGTCCATGCTGGGACAGGTGGACTATCTGCTGGCCTTCGAACCTCTGGAATCCCTGCGCATGGTGGAGTATCTGAAAGCGGACAGCACGGTGATCGTGAACGACTACCCGATTCCCCCGGTCGCCGTCACCACCGGAAAAGCCGAGTACCCCAGCCGGGAACAGATCGACCAGGTATTGAAGAGCGCCAGCCGGCGATACTACAGCGTCAATGTTACCGAGAAAGCCACCCAGCTGGGAAATGTCAAGGTCGTCAACATCATGCTGTTGGGAGCTCTCTCCGGTCTGCTGCAGCTGGCCCCTGAGATTTGGGAACAGACCATCGAGAAGTACGTGCCCGCCAAGCTCATCGACGTTAACAAAACAGCTTTCCGGGCCGGACGCGAGCTGATTGCCGGATAGAGGGGAGACGAGCAATGAAGATCATGGTTATCAATCCGAACACCTCCACGGCCATGACCGACCACATGCGCAGGGAGCTGATGGAAATCAAGCGGCCGGAGACCGAATTGACGGTGACCTGCCCGGACAAGGGGCCGATCTCCATCGAGTCGGCCTACGACGAGGCCCTGGCCATTCCCCCGACCCTAAAGCTGGTGGGGCAGGCGAACCGGGAAGACTACGACGCGGTGATCCTGGCCTGTTTTTCCGATCCCGGCCTTTTCGCCGCCAAGGAGATCTCGGACATCCTGGTTGTCGGCATCCAGGAGATCTCCCTGCGCATGGCTACCACCCTGGGCTCCAAGTTCACGATCCTGACCCTGTTCAAAGAACG
>CAZFMD010000434.1:0-1546 GCA_964520025.1 uncultured Spirochaetaceae bacterium | reverse complement strand
ATCGATCCGGGGGAGATCCTCTACCACAGCGTGGAGGAGCCGGATGTGGCGGAAATTTTCCGGGAAACGGTCCTGGGCGGGAGAGTCGTGGAGCGGCTGCTGTACCAGGATCCCAAGACCGAGAAGAAAGTGAAAACTCCGGCGGAAATTCCCTTCTACAACGTGCAGAAGCGGATCGTTCTCAAGCAAAACGGTCATATCGATCCCACAAGTATCGATGATTATATCTCCGTGGGCGGGTACTCGTCCCTGGCCAAGGCTTTGGGCTCGATGGAACCGGAAGACATCATCGACCAGGTGGAGCAGGCGGGTCTGCGAGGCCGGGGCGGAGGGGGATTCCCCACCGCGCGCAAGTGGCGAAGTTGTCGTGAGGCCGAAAGCACCGGGGAGCAGCCGTCAGACGGCACACGCTACCTGATCTGCAACGGGGACGAGGGGGACCCCGGCGCTTTCATGGATCGCTCCGTTATGGAGGGCAATCCCCATGGCGTGCTGGAGGGGATGATCATCGGGGCGTACGCGATCGGGGCTTCCCAGGGTTACATCTACGTGCGCAATGAGTATCCCCTGGCCGTGGAGCATCTGAAGCTGGCCATCGATCAGGCCCGGAACTTCGGCTTTCTGGGCCACGACATTCTGGGCAGCGGTTTTACTTTCGATATTCGCATCAACCGTGGAGGCGGGGCTTTCGTCTGCGGCGAATCCACCGCCCTGATGGCCTCCCTGGAGGGGAGAACCGGGGAACCCCGGACAAAATACATCCACACGGTGGAAAGCGGCTTGAACGGCAGACCCACGGTGTTGAACAACGTGGAGACCTGGGCCAACGTGCCGGCCATCATCGGCATGGGATCTTCGGAGTTCGCTTCGGTCGGCACCGAGGGCTCCAAGGGTACCAAGGTGTTCAGCCTGGTCGGCAAGATCACCAACACCGGGTTGGTCGAGGTCCCCATGGGGATCACGCTGCGTCGGATCATCGAGGAAATCGGTGGCGGAGTGAAGGACGGCAAGGCCTTCAAGGCTGTCCAAACCGGCGGACCCTCGGGAGGGTGCATCCCAGCCGAGCATCTGGACGCCGCCGTGGATTTCGATGAGCTAACCCGGCTGGGCTCGATGATGGGCTCCGGCGGCATGATCGTCATGGACGAGGACACCTGCATGGTGAACGTGGCCAAGTACTTTCTCGGATTCCTCAAAAGCGAATCCTGCGGCAAGTGCACCCCCTGCAGGGAGGGAATCGCCCAGATGCTCGCCATCCTGCAGCGGATCACCTCAGGAGAGGGTGAGCCGGAAGACCTGGACCGCCTGGAAATCCTGGCCGAGCTGCTGATGGAGGGCTCTCTCTGCGCTTTGGGCAAGACCGCGGCCAATCCGATCCTCTCGACCCTCAAGTATTTCCGCGGGGAGTACGAGGAGCACATCCGCAACAAGCACTGTCCTGCCAGGGAATGCAAGGGGCTGTTTATCTACCAGATCGATCCGGAAACCTGCACGGGCTGCGGAATCTGCCGCAAGAACTGTCCCGTAGAGGCGATCACCGGCGAAC
>CAZFMD010000433.1:0-1585 GCA_964520025.1 uncultured Spirochaetaceae bacterium | reverse complement strand
GCGCCCATGATCTCGGCGCTCTCCTCGATGTAGGGATCCGCCGATACCAGGGCGCCGTAGGTCAGCAGAAAGATGAACGGATAGGTGCTCATGGTAATGGCAATGATGACCCCCGGTGCTCCGTAGATGTCGGGCAGAGTGAATCCGAAGGCCGTATCGAGAAGATAGTTGACAACACCCTGGCGCCCGAACAGCAGGATCCACGAGTAGGCGCCCACGAAGGGCGGCAGGATCAGAGGCAGAGTTCCCAGAGTGAGGAACAAGGTCTTCAGGGGCGTCTGCGTCTTGGCAACGAAGTAGGCCATGGGAATACCGATCAGGCAGGAGAACAGAACGCAGAACAGGCCCACGGTCAGGGTGTTGACGAAGGCGCCTCTGTAGAGGGTCGAGGTGGAGAACTGGCGGAAGTTGGCCAGGGTGAGGTTGCCCAGGGTCGGCGCATCCCCCAGCTCGATGAAGCTGTTGAACAACACTTTGGACAGGGGATAGGCGATGAACACCACCAGGATGATCAGGGCCAGGCCCAGGACCAGGTAGGGGGTAAGCTCGAAGCTCTTGAATCGGTCTTTGATTGCTGCAGCCATGGGGACCCCTAGTCCTGATCCAACTGCTGTTTCTGTTCGCTCGGGAACAGCTTGGCTTCCTGGCCGTGGATGATCACCGCGACCCGATCCCCCACTCCGACTCCCTGCACGCGCCGGTCCTGATCGATCAGAACCTCCTGGGGAGAGGCGTTCTGAAAGATTTCCACGTAGTAGCGAACCACCGAACCGAGATAGAGAATCACCTTCACCTGGCCCTTCAGCGTATTGGCATGGTCAGGCTCGGCAGCTACCTCCATCTGCTCCGGCCGCACGAAGAAAATCCCCTCCCTGTGGCCGAACTCCCGGATGCTGCCGGAGCTGTCCCTGAGGGAGATCTCCTCTTTGGATCGAAAGGTCAACACGGGCGCTCCGTTCCGCCTGACCGCGCAGTCCAGGAAGTTGGCCTGGCCGATGAAATCCGCCACCCGGATCGAGCTTGGGTTCTCGTAGATCTCATCAGGGGTTCCGACCTGACTGACCCTGCCGGCGTGCATCACCGCGATCCGGTCGGAGATGGAAAGGGCCTCCTCCTGGTCGTGGGTCACGTAGATCGTGGTAACCTGGGCCCGCTGCTGGATCCTGCGGATCTCCTCGCGCATATAAACCCTAAGCTTGGCATCCAGGTTGCTCAGGGGTTCGTCCAGCAGCAGAAGCTGGGGATCGTAGACCAAAGCCCGGGCCAGGGCTATGCGCTGCTGCTGCCCGCCGGACAGTTCGCTGGGCTTGCGCTTCTGGGTGGCCTCCAGTCCCACCAGCTGGATGATGCGATTGACCCTCTCCGCGATGTCCCTCCGGCTGAGTTTGCGGATCCTCAAGCCGTAGGCCACATTCTCGAAGATCGACATGTGCGGGAACAGGGCGTAGCTCTGGAACACCATGCCGATGTTGCGCCGAAACGGTGGGATCGATGTGAAGTCCTGGCCGAGAAAATCGATCTCTCCGCTGGTGGGCTTTTCGAATCCGGCGATGCAGCGCAGGGTGGTGGTCTTGCCGCAGCCGCT
>CAZFMD010000432.1:0-1589 GCA_964520025.1 uncultured Spirochaetaceae bacterium | reverse complement strand
TCGTCGTTCAACGTATAGTAACTGCCCCACAGGGCGACCGGCACCCGGTCCGGTTGCTCCCTGTGAATAGCTGTCAACACCCGCTGTTTGGAACTCATCGATTTCATGCGAAGTACTCCCGTTTGAATGTTTGATATACGCCGAGGATCTCTTCTCCGATCTGAGACTCCGCGGCTATCCCGGTTATCTGTTCGAGGGCTCTGTCCACGCCCAGTTCGGCGATCATGCTCTGCAACCGGCGCGCCTCCTCGTCCTGGGAGTTGTCGTAGCACAGGGCTGAAGCACAGATGGATGCAATCCGTTTTGGATATACCCCCTGCCTTAGACAGAGGTTGAGACTGCCGATCAGTCTGTCATTGGGGCCGAGCTTTCGGATCGGGTCTCTTCCCACCCGCGCAATCGTGTCTTTTATCAACGGATTGCCGTAGCGGATATCGATGTCTTTGCGCAGGCTCTGGTGCTGTACCGGATCGAGGTCCTCCGGATACAGATCCAAAAGCGCCTTTGAACTCTCATCCAAAGCGCCGGAAAACAGCGAATAGAACTCCTTGTCCACTATGGTTTCATGGACGTAGGTGTAGCGTTTGAGATTTCCAAGATAGGCGAGGCCGGCGTGACCGAGATTGTACACGAAGAGCTTGCGTTCAACCTCAGCTGTAAAATTACCTACCGCGTGCAAGCCCTCGATCTCAGGCGGCTGCGCGCGATGGGCCTTCCCGTCGAAGGGAAGATGGTGGTAGGAGTCCGCGACGACCAGGAGCGGATTTTTTTCTTTCAAATCAGGGTCCATCACGGGGACCATCCTGGCAACGGTGGTTCCCACAAAACCGACCAGCGCTTCCGCCCGGGCCTTTTCTTCCGCACTGAGCTGTTCATAAACCGCTTCCTTGAGCTGCCGCGGAGCATCCAGGATGTTCTCGCATAAATAGATGTCCACAGGGGGAGCTCCGGTCCCTCGAGAACCCGCCCGGCTTTTATTCGAACATGTACGAAGTCGGCGCCGGATGCCTTCGGCAAGCCCCGGGGCGATCAGCCGCAGGTTCTTTACACCCACCGCCGTGGATATCACATCCGCCTCTTGGATGCTTCGAGCGACAGCATCGACATCGGAGGCAGGAAGCGCGGTGAGGTTGGAGACGGTCATATCGATTTCCTGTCTCGAATACGCGTCCAGAAGCTTGAGCGGGTACTCTCCGGCTGCGTTGAGCTTGTCTACCAAATCTCCCCGTGACTCGACGAAAATAATCCTGTATCCGGCTTCGAAGAAAAGCTGGCCCATAAATCCCCGGCCGATGTTACCCGCCCCGAATTGCACCGCGGTTTTCATTTTCTCTCCCATACATCATCAATATCGATTCCCTTCACGGCAACATCGGGATTCGACCCTGCGTAGCGAGTTTCCCGACCGCATCCCGGCGATTGCAAAGATCCTGAGGATAACACCGCGCAGGCCCGTTAAGGGAGCACGATCAGAACATAGATCACATCTGTTTAAAGAGCGTGAGGTGCGTGGTACCCCGCTCCTTCGTTGGTCATTTCTATCGTAATGCAGGACTGTCCTCCTGAGCAAGCGCGCAGCTGTTGCCGCC
>CAZFMD010000431.1:0-1593 GCA_964520025.1 uncultured Spirochaetaceae bacterium | reverse complement strand
ACCACGATTTCCCGCCCTCCAAATCCATGGACATTGCACTTGGCCCGGACCAGGACCCGGGTGAGAGCCCGGGGGATGGCGATGCCGCTTTGGCTTCGGGTAAAGGGCTGCTCGTTGTCATGGGGATGGGCCAGGATCCTCTCTCCCAGAATCTCCCCGCTGCGAGGATCGGCCACCTGCCAGGCATCTGCGTAGTGTCCCCAGCCCTCATCGTTGTGCCGAACCGTGACATCGAAGCGCCACACACCAGCGGATACCTCGGTTGCCTCCACGTATTCGATCTGAGCGAAGTCCAGATTAGGGTTGTACTCCGGATTGGTAGCATCCCCGGATCCGTTTTGATCATGCCCGCTGTAGGCAAAGGAAACAGACGCAAGCAGGAGAAAGATGCCGGCGGGGAACAAACGAGCCCTGGTGATGGTCCTCATCCGCATTGTTCCACCGACTGCAGATCCCGGTACGCCTTCTCACTCTTGGCCGCCATAATGAAGTCGTTGCGATGCAGGCCTCTGATCTTGTGGGTTCGCCAGCACAGAGTCACGCGGCCCCATTCGGTGAGAATAGAGGGATGATGCCCCTGCTTTTCGGAAAGCTTGCCGATTCTGTTGGTGAACTCCAGGGCCGCTGCAAAGTCTGGAAAACGAAAGCTCCTTTCGATACGGTAGGAGCCGTTCTGTTTCTCCAAATTCCACTCGGGAACCTGGGGAAGGTAATCTTCGATCTCAGTGCGGGACAACGGCTGTTCCCCGCCCCGGCAGGCTGTACACTTCATTATGTCCAGGGAGCTCATATTCCCTCCTGGCCCAGAATATAACCATTTCACTTCACTTAAGGCCAGCTTTGAGCTCTGGGAAATGGAATTTTAGGCGTTTTCTTGGAGGATATTCCAAATCTTGCGTATGTTCCGGGCTTCCGGCCGATCCGTTGAACCCGACCGGGAGAATACCCTGCATACGCGCTTCATAGACGTGAGGCTCGAATGGAGATCTTGCCGAGATCACCGGGCATCTCTATTGCTGCTCTCCGTTTTGAGATTTTGAGTGTGTGATGTATTTGCTTACGGCCCCGCTAGGCACGAACCATGGGAGCGCCGCACTTTGGGCAGGACAGAGTACTGCAGGGCGCACCGGGCTGGTGCGGCATCCTTGCGCCGCACTGAGGGCAGAGACATTCGCCCCCGGGCCCTGCGCCTCGGCCTCCTCCGCGGCCGCGCCCCGAGCCGGCACCGCCGCGGCCTGCACCAGGATAACCCGATCGGGGTCCCGAGCCATCTCCGGCAGGCATGACCTACCCCTTCCTCGGTCCGGACATACCGAAGTGGGACTGCACGGTCGGGCTGTCCGTAGCTTTGTATTGTCCTTCACCGAAAGCTTTGAGAGCGTCGGAAACCGAACCGCTGACCCCGGTTATCACAGTAATCTGTGCGGCTTGAAGAGCACGATGGGCATTGGGTCCGACATTGCCGGTGAGCACCGTTTCTGCCCCCTGATCGGCAACGGTCTGGGCTGCCTGGATTCCCGCTCCGCCACCTGCGGATTGGGCCGCATTGGCTATGGCCTCCGTTTTACCGCTCTCGGTATCGATGATGACGAA
>CAZFMD010000430.1:0-1603 GCA_964520025.1 uncultured Spirochaetaceae bacterium | reverse complement strand
AAAATTCAAGTAGTCGAAATGATAGATGCTTGCAACGCGATCGCCGAGTATTGCAGACGGTACAATATGCCATGGGAGGATTAAGGCAATGCCTCCCGATAAGTGAGTACGATCCCGTCCGTAACGATTCAAAAACCTATGTTGCTCAGTAGAATCTCATTCACGCCCTTTCACAGTTGAATGTGGCACAAGGGGCGCGTTTTGGCGAAAACCGACAGTTCTATGTATTGACATTTAATGGTGTGGTCTGCCCAGGACAACTACTCCCCTGGAGGAGTTGTCCCCAACTGACCACAGGCACCGCACACGGCGCTGCCTCGTGAAATACGGGTGGTCACGGGGATACCCGCCTGCTCAATACGTTGCTGAAACCAACCTATCCGCCTGGCCCCGGGCTTCTCGTAGGGAAACTCCGGAAGCGGATTCCACGGAATCAGGTTGATCAGCACCTGGAGCGGTTGCCGGCCTTCCCGGCCCTGAACAAAACTTACCAGGGCCTCCACATCCTCGGGCCGATCATTGATTCCCGCCATCAGCACAATCTCCAGGGTAATCCGCTTACCCAAACCTTGCTGATAATCCACCAGTGCTCGACGCAGCTGTGGAAGAGGATTTAACCGGTTGATCGGCATGAGCCTGTTCCGCACCTCGCTGTCCGCACTGATCAGGGAGACGGCCAGCCTTAAGGCCAGCTTTCGCTCTCCCAGCAAGCGGATTCCCTCCACCAAACCGCAGGTCGACACCGTAATTCGTCTCGGGCTGAACCCGCTGCAGGTGAGGACTTCTACGGACCGTTGAAGGTTGTCCAGATTGGCAAGGGGTTCCCCCATGCCCATGAACACCACGCTGGACAGATCGGGGGTTGAAGCCGTATCCACAGTCCGCCCCAGGCCGGCGGAGGCGGCGTAGGCACGCAGCAGCAGAAACTGATCAACGATCTCGTGGGGCTCCAGATTACGGGTAAACCCAAGAGAACCGGTGCGGCAGAACAGACAGCCCATGGCGCAGCCGACCTGGGTGGACAGACAGGCCGTCCTCCTTGCCCTTCGATCCTGCAGAATGACGGATTCAATAGCCTCGCCGTCAGGAAGGCGGAAACGAAACTTGACGGTCCCGTCGGTATCCTCCAGCCTCGACTCCTCCCGCAGCCCGATCGCAAGGGCGCGTTCTGCCAGGTCCCGGCGCAGTCCGGCGGGCAGATTGCCCATCGCGGTGAAATCGAAAACGAGGCGGTCGTGGATCCAGGAGAAGATCTGTTTTCCTCGATAAGCCGGCGTAACCTCAAGGGTGCCGACCAACTCGTCGGGAAGAAGGGCGGAAATGGAGATCATCTTCAATTACTTCTGGAGATACTTCAGCATCTCCGAGATTTTTGCGTTCTTTCCTCCAAGACGCAAGAAACGTGCCAGGATTTCTGCGGCGGCTTCATCTTTTCCAAGCTTGATGTAGGAATCGGCGATCTCGATCACCAGGCGATGGTTCTTGGGATTCTGGGCGAGCAAACCGGTAAGGGATTCGATGGCCTGCAGGTGATCACCCTTGAGCTTACTGATCAGGGCCAATCCGATCACCGCGTAAAGGTCAAACTCGATGTTCAGCGCCC
>CAZFMD010000429.1:0-1607 GCA_964520025.1 uncultured Spirochaetaceae bacterium | reverse complement strand
CCCATGATCGGTGCGGCCGGGGTATCCGCGGTTCCCATGGCCGCCCGGGTCGTGCAGAAGGTGGGACAGAAGGCCAATCCTTCCAACTTCCTGTTGATGAACGCCATGGGCCCGAACGTCGCCGGGGTGCTCGGTTCGGCGATCGCCGCCGGCGTTCTACTGTCCCTGGCCGGGTAGCGGTATCTGCGCAGAGGGTTTTATACGACAACTTCCAATCTTTTTGCGAGCTCTGTTCCCTCGAGTGAGCGCCCCAAAGATCCGTCGAAGGTTGCAAGCCTGCCTCTGTTGTGATGAGCCAGAGCTGCAAGGTAGAAATCCGTGATCTGTCCGTGTCCTAAAAATCGTTTTTTCACCGTATCACTAAGAACACCTATCAGCGATATTTCGTCGGGCCAAAACGTGTGGCCGATGCTGGAGCAGAATTTCGCGAGGTGATCCGCAGCCTCCATGGGCGTGGCCATTACAGTGGGATAGGCGGGATTCGAAATCACCCGCAGGAATCCATTTTCGGTAATCGGGCAGGTGGCCCAGGAATCAATACCCCTTCGTGCAAACCAATCGTGCGCCGCCTCGTGATTTATGTGCTGACGATCAAACAACGCAACGAGCAGGTTTACATCCAGCAGGTAGGTCATACCTCTAGTCTCGAAGTCGGTTGACCAGTTCCAGATCGGACGGCGGGCCTTCACTGGCCGGAAAGATAGGTACGCCGTTTCTTACGGATTGTGTTTTTTGCGGGCTCAGGGACTTGCGAATCAGCTCTGATACAACGGTTCCCAGGGGCACGCCTCTCTGTTTGGCAAGCATACGCACCTTGGTCAACACCTCGGGATCGAGGTTCAATGTTGTTCTCATGTGGACATACTAATTGCATCAAGCATCATATGTCAAGCATCACGCATCAGCAGCTCCGGTTGCTATACCCCCGCCATCTCCTCAGCCTGCTGCACGAACTCCTCGATCATGCTCAAACCCTTGTCCCAGAAGCCCGGGTCCTTCAGATCGACCCCGAGGGGCCGCACCAGCTGCTCCGGCCAGTCGGAGCCGCCGGCGGCCAGCAGGTCCCGGTAGGCGGCCGGGAAGCCCTCCGGGCTCTCCTGGTAGCGGGCGTACAGAGCCAGGACGAGCAGCTCTCCGAAGGCATAGGCGTAGACATAACCGGGGGACTGGATGAAGTGAGGGATGTAGCTCCACCAGATGCCGTAGTTGTCGGTGAGGGTTACACTACCCTCGAACATCGCTGCTTGAGTTTCCATCCACAGCTGGCTGAAACGTTCGCCTGTCAGCTCCCCGCCGCTGCGACGGGCCGTGTGGATGGCCTTCTCGAAGCGGTTCATCGCGGTCTGCCGGAATACGGTGGCGAAGGTATCCTCGATCTTCTGCACCAGCATGGACAGCCGAACTTGCGGGTCTTTCTCTGTAGAGATCAGGCGCTGGAACACGAGCATCTCCCCGAACACCGAAGCGGTCTCCGCCGTGGTCAGAGGGGTATCGGCCAGAAGGATTCCCTGTTTGCGGGCCAGGTACTGGTGCACCCCGTGACCCATCTCGTGCGCCAGGGTCATGACGTGTCGGGGAGAGCCCTCGAAGTTCATGAAGATGTAGGG
>CAZFMD010000428.1:0-1608 GCA_964520025.1 uncultured Spirochaetaceae bacterium | reverse complement strand
GTATTGGATTCGGATATCCCGGTCCTGGCGGATTTCTGGGCCGAATGGTGCGTGCCCTGCAAGATGGTGGGACCGATTCTCGAGCAGATGGCAGAGGAATACAAGGGCAAGATAAAAATAGCCAAGATCAATGTCGACGAGGAGGGGGAGCTGGCCTCCAACTACAACATCGTAAGCATCCCCACCATACTTCTGTTCCACAACGGTGCCGTGGCCAAACAGCAGATCGGTGCGGTTCCCAAAAAGGCGCTGGAGGAGCTGGTCAAGGAGTACCTGTAGCCCCACAGGCCGCGCGGTGTATGTTCCCCCTTCAGGGAACGTAGATCTCATCCGAGTTTTCTTCCCCGAAAGTAATCCCCCGGGTAGGCACGATGTGCCAGTCTGAGGCGGTGTCCGTGTCCTCAGAGCAGGAGCTGCGGCAGATGGAGCGGGTGCCGGTGGAGCCCTCCGGACTGACCGCGTCCTCCGGGCGCACCCGTTCCCCGGCGATGATCCAGCCGCCATCGGCCGCCAGTTCCTGGGCCCGCTCCCAGCTGTCCAGGGTGCCGAAGCCCCCGTATCTCTCATCCGAATCCGAGGTGCGGTTGGAGTACAGCACCCCGTCCAGGATCGCCCCGCCCGGGCGGTCGTAGCAGCTGATCACCCCGTTGTTCCCCGATATGCCCGCACCCTCGGGGATCCAGAAGTCGTAGGCCTGGTCCGAGGCGTCAAGCCCTCCGGACAGATCCTTGGCCGAGGTTTCGTCGATCTCCTCAGGAATCCCCTCCGGTTTGAAATGGATGATCAGAAACTCGCCGTCAGCCACTTCGAAAGCCGGGAAGATCAGGCGATCGTCGTAGTTGCCCGGCGTGCCCTCGTATAGGACCACACCGCCCATGTTTCCTCCCTCCGCCGCCTTGAGCTCCACGGCATCGGGGTGATTGCCCGTTCCCCGGGTGGTGAACTCATTGATCAGCAGCCGAGGGACATCCCCATTGTACCCGTAGAACCGGGCCAGGAAGTGCAGACCGTTTCCTGACTCATCCTCCACCAAGGCTTCCAGCTGGTACGGCAGGCCGGGGGTCTGGGTGCCGGTTTGAACAATGAGGAGGGATTCCTCACTGTGGGCCGCGAAAATCTCCAGGAGCGGATCGACAGCCAGGTCTTCCACAGCGCAGAGGGGCGGCTCGTCAAAGGTGAGCTCCAGGTGCTCTGCGTCCAGGGCACGCACCTCCAGCAGCTGGGGGGGGATCAGATCCGGGTCCAGGCGCTCCCGCATATCGGTGATCGGACCGCAGCAGGTGCAGAGGCAGAGGGCCATCAGCGCGCAGGCCTTCAGCAGAGTTGAGAAGATCATCATGTCCTCCTCAATACCTCTAAACGGGAAAAAACGATCCCTTGCTTTTCATTTTTTCTTCCGGTAAGGTGGGAATTGCAACCGGGAAATCCTGAAAGCCCGCCAATGAATCGGCTAGACACTGCCTGAGAACGAAGGGGGAGAGAACCATGGCTACAGAAGCGTCGGATCTTTATGCACGATTCGGCCGGAACGTGGATGCCGGCAAGATCATCTTCCAGGAGGGGGAAGAGGGAGACCAGATGTTCATCATCCAGGCCGGCAGGGTCAAG
>CAZFMD010000427.1:0-1629 GCA_964520025.1 uncultured Spirochaetaceae bacterium | reverse complement strand
TCTCCTCGATCGCCTTGATCCCGTAGTCGGCATAGCGCTGCAGGATCTGCTCGCCCTTCTCCTTGGTACCGGCAGAGGGATCGCCGATCACGCCGCTGTCGGTGAACTCCATGTGCTCCATCGGATACACCATGAAACGCTCCCCGAGGAACTTCACGTCCGCCGCGCCGTCTTCCTTCTCGAAGGCCTGGGGCAGCCAGGCGGGGGTGTGGGTGTGCTCCTTTACGACCCTGTCCAGGTGAACCCACTCTTCGTTGACGGCCAGCATCTCCGCGGTCTCCATCTCCGCCGCGTGCCAACCCGGAGTATCTTCCACGGGCCCGGTGAGGATATCCCGGATGTAGTGCAGATCTCTCTCGGAGTAGGGCTTGTACAGCCCGATGAACGCTCCGGTGTCATAGCGCAGCTTGCGCAGAAAGGGATCACAGATCTTGGCGTTCGAAGCGTGACCGAACAGGTAGATGATCTTATTCCAGCCGTGATGGATGGCGCTTCGGCCCACATCGTACATCAGGTCGTTGAAGGTGTTGGGACGGACCGTGACCGTGCCCCAACCCTTGCCGGGTGCCTTGAGGTGATGCGGGGAATAGCCGGTCCAGATGAGCGGATAGTAGGGGACATCCGTCGCCTTGCTGATCCGCCGGGTGATGTTCTGCACCGCCAGACTGTCGCACAGGGTGGGCAGATGCGCACCGTGCTGTTCCAGGCTGGCCACGGGAATCATCACGATATCCGATTTCTTCTGAAACCACTGGATATCCGGCCAGGCCAGCTCTCCGATGCAATTGCTAACAGGATGATAAGCCATATTCATACCTCCACAGTTATGGTTTTTATATTTCTAGGCTCACCGCGGTGTTTCCCCCGCGAGTCAGCCATTCCTTCGCTTCTATGTCACGAGTCTGCAGATCCCGCCTCTTCGGAACCTGGTGCGCGTTTCATCACCTCAACGATCTGCTCAAAAGCGATGTTCGCAAACTCGTCGTCGTTGATGTGGGCGTCGATCTCCAGGATCGGGATGTCCTTTCGCAGGACCTCCTTCAGCTCCTCCAGAAAGATCCGGTTTCCCGGGGGATCGTACATGGTCAGCCCCTCTTTGTCCTGAGAGGAGAAGCCCCGCATCGGATAGAGAAACTTCACCGGTCCTTTGGCCAGGTTCATCTTCTCGGCGAAACTGCGCCCGATCCGGCGCATCTCCTCCCGGCTGCAGCGCACCAGGGTGATCTCCGGATTGTGGTAGTACCTGTTCCGATCCTCATAACGATCTTCCAGGGCTTCCTCCCGGCTCAACACGATAATGCTGCACGACCCCGGAGCCACGATCACCGGCATTGCCTGTTCCATGGCTGGTTCCATTCGGTCAGGTTTGCACTGGTGCAATCCCCCGAACAGATTGGCCACCAGCTCATTCGGCGAAAAATCCAGGATCCCGGTGAAGTAGCTCTGGCGAACCAGGTCGTCCATGCAGGCCCCGCCCACGCCGTTGGCATGAAAGGTCAGAACCTCATAGCCCAGTTCCTCCAGCCGGGGTTTCACCACCCGCAGAATCGGGGGCGTGGTGGTGCCCAGCATGGTGATGCCGATTCTCGGCCGATCCTCCCCGGATTCCCGCTTGACCCGAGCCATCCC
>CAZFMD010000426.1:0-1632 GCA_964520025.1 uncultured Spirochaetaceae bacterium | reverse complement strand
ATCTCCTTGCCGTAGGGAACGGTGAAGGTGTCCCAGTTCATCTCCACCCCTTCCTCGTGCAGCTGCTCGGCGATGGCCTTGCCATTGGTATGACCCGCCATGAACACGAGGATGTTCCGGGCCTGGAAACCTTGAATCAGCTCCACCGCGTCCTTGTTCTTCTTGGTGCATCCGGCGATGGCCACGAAACCGGGCATCCTTCCGTCCACCAGCTTGATCCCCTGCTGGCGCAGGATGTTGTCCCCGGTGAAACCCAGCCAGATGCCCTCGGCGGGGGTTCCGTTCACGTACTTGAGGCTCTCGATGATCTCCTCGGCGATCAAGGTGGCCACACCGGAATCCAGGGTTTCCCCGAGATAGGGAAGCCACAGATCGTGTTCAGGGACTCGCCCCAGAAGTTTCTTGGCCTCCTGGAGGCTCTCCTCCAGATCCCCGATCTTCTGGACCTTCTGCCCCAGGAACAGAAGCATAATCGGCAGATAGTAGGCCGTGTTGGGATAGGCAACCTGGGTATCCTTGCCTTTGGACTTAATCATTTTTTGGAGGTCTTCTTCCGCCCGGGCCACCATGGCATGGGCCCCGCGGATTGCTGCAGTGGCGATGATCTTGGACATCTCTTCAAGACTCCTTTCTGGATCTATTTGTTAGCTTCGCTAAACTGAATTTTTTCGAGGGGGGTTGCACTGCTCTCCCCGGCTCCTAGCCCGAGCGCTCTTACCGCATGTTTTCTACGGCACTCGGGGCAGAGCCGGGCCAGATGCCGGAACTCCTCCCAATCTATGTTCACCCGATCGCTCATAGCCTGAGCCACGGGAACACTTACCATGCGGACTCCGCACTCCTCGCAGACCAGCAACTTGGAGCGGCTCTTGAACGGAGAGATCTCCGCCTCTCCGGTATCCTCGTGAATCCGTACCTGGATCGTGCCCACAGGACAGATGACGGCACAGGCCCCACAGGCGATGCAGGCCTCCGAGGCCTCGCGAAATGGAGCGGCTACCGCCCGTTCCACACCCCGGCCGGCGAAGCCTATGGCCGAGACCCCGATCACCTCCTCGCAAACCGCGACGCACAGACCGCAGAGGATACAGTTACGCTGGCTTTCGGTGACTTTGGGATAGGGAGTTTCGGTCACTCCCATTCGGCGGGCAAGCTCATGCAGCTCTTTGGAATCCGGAGCACGGGCCAGAAGCAGCTGAATCACCCCCGTGCGCACCCGGGTGGCCCTCGGGCTGGAAACGCTCACGGTGATATCCCGACGCACCGGGTAGTTACAGGCGGTAACCAGTCTTCCGGGAGCGCCATCGGAGCCTTCTATCTCCACCATGCAGATCCGGCAGGATCCCAGACTGGGGACCGTGGGGTGATAGCAGAGAGTGGGGATCCAGACGTGGGCTTTCCGAGCCGCATCCAGGATCGTGGCCTCCCGGGGAACGTTGACGGTTTTTCCTTCTATTGTTACTGCGGGCACTCGCTGTAGCCTCCTTACACTTTCATGATCGCCCCGAAGGGACATTTCTCGAAACAGGTGTTGCACTTGGTACAGATCCCCTGATCGATCACGTGGGGCTGCTTGCGTTCGCCGGTGATCGCCTCTACGGGACAGTTCTTGCGGCAGATTCCGCAGCCCGT
>CAZFMD010000425.1:0-1636 GCA_964520025.1 uncultured Spirochaetaceae bacterium | reverse complement strand
CCCTCGGGAAGCGGCAAGAGCACCCTGCTGCGCTGCGTGAACAGGCTGGAGAAGCTCACCTCCGGAGAGATCTGGATCGACGAGGATTCCGTGACCGCCCACCACGCCGACATCCGGCTGATTCGCGAAGAGGTGGGTATGGTCTTTCAGTCCTTCAACCTCTTCCCCCATCTTTCAGCCCTGGGAAACGTAACGGTCGGCCCGCGGATCGTGAAGAAAACGCCTCCGAAACAAGCGGAGGAGCAGGGACGCGCCCTGCTGGATCGAGTCGGGCTGGGGGACAAGTTCAATTCCTACCCGGATCAGCTGTCCGGAGGGCAGCAACAGCGGGTGGCCATTGCCCGGGCCCTGGCCATGAATCCCAAGGTCATGCTCTTCGACGAACCCACCTCGGCTCTGGACCCGGAGATGATCAAAGAGGTATTAGACGTGATGCTGGTCCTGGCCAAAGACGGGATGACCATGCTGGTCGTGTCCCACGAGATGGGTTTCGCCAAAGCCGCGGCTCACAAGGTGGTGTTCATGGATAACGGCGAGGTCATCGAAACCGCCCCCCCGGAGGTCCTGTTCCACAATCCCAAATCGGAACGGACCCAGAAGTTCCTGGACCACATCCTCTAGCCGGAGCTCATAGCCGACCGTGCTGCCGGCGTTTGAGCAAGCCTACCCACGCAGCGAACCATCCGCTTATCTAAATCAGCGAATAAAGACCGCCATGATCCCGGCCATGGGTATCAGGGCAATGAGGCTAAACGGCAGCGTCTTCCACCATTGAAGGACATGGATACGGCTCAGAGCAATCGTGGAAATCGCTAACACCCAGGCAATTGGGGCCACGAACTGCCGCACAATCTCGATCCATTCGGGCCACAGCATGGCCGTGTGCCCCGCTACGATCAGAAACGGAGCCAGCAGCAGCTCCGGTAGAAGGGTGAAGAAGATCCAGGGCAGGATGATGGTGTACATCTGGGAACCGAAGGTGGCCTCATAACTGCCCCTGCCTCCGGCTGCCCGGCACATCAGGTATACAAGCCCCGTGTAGGTCGTAGCCCCGGCCAGACCGACCGGTATGGTGGTAAAGGTCTGCACCAGGTACCAGCTGTCCAGGGGAATGGGCAGGAACGGTCTGGAGATCGGCTGATGCCCGAGCAGGAAGTAGATGAACACGGTTACCGCGTAGGCCAGGTAGAAAAGCATGGCCCACCAGAAACCGGCCCACACGCCTCGTGGATCCCGGGCGAGCTCATCGGCAGTCCGCCCCGGGTGAAGCAGAAAACCGACAAAGTAATGAAAAACCCGATTCATCCCGAAACAACCCTCAAACCGTTCAGCGCTGAAGCATCAAGCCGCGAGCCACGATTGCGATGACAATGCCCATTACAGACCTCCAGATCCTTCTACTAATAAAACAACCGGCAAGCCCAAAAGTGTCACTTCCTCTCGGCATTCCCGACACTCCCCACCACCACCTTCTCCACCACCCGGGTTCACTGATACCTCGGCATACTAAGTATTTTCTGCTACAATGCAGGAGTGAAAATGAACAGCAGAAAGATGACTCTCGCCGCCTGCATCCTGGTACTGGCCGCCGCCCTGATCTTCCTGCTCCTGCCGGTTGGAAACCGGGAGCACCGAA
>CAZFMD010000424.1:0-1660 GCA_964520025.1 uncultured Spirochaetaceae bacterium | reverse complement strand
CCAAGGCGATCGCTGAAGGTGCGTTGGAGGTTGTGCGTCAGGAGGCGCACTCGATCAAGGGCGGAGCCTGGAACCTGGCGGCCGCTCCCATGGGCGAAGCGGCCCGCAAGTTGGAGGAGGCCGCCGAGGCCGGTGCGGCCGAGTCATCCCGATCGGCCTTCGCTGACCTTCAACGGGAATACGAGCGCCTCAAAGGCGCGGCCGCCGCCTATATCTCCTGATCATGGAAGGCCGGGGATGCTTGGCAGACCGCTGGGCTGCAATGCATCGACGGATCGGGGGAGTACCTGCAGGGAATACCTAGAGATCCAGGGTGATCCCCACCGGGCAGTGATCCGAGCCCATGATTTGGGGCAGGATGAAGGCTCCGGAGAGGGCGGGGCGAAGAATTCCGGATATGCAGAAGTAATCGATCCGCCACCCCACGTTCCGCTCCCGTGCCCGGCTCACCATGCTCCACCAGGTATAGTGGCCTGACTCAGTGCAGAACTCCCGAAAGGTGTCTATGAAACCGGCGGCCAGATGTTTGCTGAAGCCGCGACGTTCCTGGTCCGTAAAGCCCGCGTTCATTCTGTTGGCCTTCGGATGGGTCAGATCGATCTCCTGGTGAGCTACGTTCAGATCTCCGCAGAACACCACGGGTTTTGTCTGCCCTAGATTCAACAGATAAGCTCTGAACTCCCGGTCCCACTTGCCCCGGTAGGCAAGCCGCTTCAGGTCTCTTTGAGCATTGGGGGTGTATACGTTGACCAGGTGAAAGTCGGGAAAGCTGAGGGTAAGCAGGCGACCCTCCCCGTCGTATCCCGGTTTCCCCATGCCCCGGCGCACCTCGAGAGCTTCGAGCTTCGAGAAGCAGGCTGTTCCGGAGTAGCCGGGTCGTTCGGCGGGATTCCAGTACTGAAAAGGATACTCGGGAAGGATCGGATCGACCTGTTCCGGGCGCGCCCGGATTTCCTGCAAGCACAGCAGATCGGGCTCCTCCTGGGGCAGGAAGGAAAATCCCCCCTTGCGCAAGACAGCCCGCAACCCGTTTACGTTCCAGGACAGAAGCTTCATGGGATTCTGAAAACTCTAAATATATTGACATTCATATATATTAATAATACACTACTCATCACTATGAGCAAACGAGCGGTCATTGTCTATATTATCGGAGGCGCCGTTGGCGCCCTGGCCGGTTTCCTCTACTACCGCTTCATCGGTTGCCGAACCGGAAGCTGTCCCCTTACCTCCACGCTGTACGGATCTGTTCTCTACGGTACACTCTTGGGCTCGCTTCTCGGTGGAGTGCTGGTTTCCGGGTGATCTGGGAGACAACTGTCTCACGACCAGCTCTGCAGCTCGATGATATTTCCCTCCGGATCCCGGGCGTAGGTAAAGATGATCGTGCCGGCATCCGCCACTTCGAAAGTCACCACCTCACCCAACCGGGATCCTCCCGCTGTCACCACGGCTCGTAGCGCCGCGGCAACATCGTCGACCTTAAAGGCCAGATGTCCCCAGCCGGGACGATTGGGCACAGGGATCTCGGCATCAACCATGCGGTCGTACTCGAACATTATAGGAGTCATCCGACTATACATCGCCTTGCCGCAGATGTCGAGCAGGATTTTTTTGCGGTTTCCACAATAATCCTCTATCATTGGGGCGAGGAGGAGAT
>CAZFMD010000423.1:0-1673 GCA_964520025.1 uncultured Spirochaetaceae bacterium | reverse complement strand
TGTACAACGCCATGGAGGACTTCGAAATCGATGTGGTGATGGGGCAGGGCCCCGGCGCCAGGTCGATCAAGATCCCCCTGCCTCCCTTCACCCTGGTCGGGGCCACGACCAAAACCGGTCTGGTATCCGGTCCCCTGTACTCACGCTTCGGCATCACCTCCCGTTTGGACTTCTACACGGAGGAGGATATCCAAAGCATCATCCATCGCTCAGCCGGAATTCTGAGCATCAGGCTGGAGGAGAAGGCCTGCACCATGATCGCCTCCCGTTCCCGCGGAACTCCCAGGGTCGCCAACCGCATGCTGCGGCGCATGCGCGACTTTGCCCAGGTTTGGGCCGACGGCCTCATTACCTCCGAGATTGTCGAGCGAGGGATGGGCTCCCTGGACATCGATTCCCTGGGTCTCGACAAGTTGGACCGGGATATCCTCAAAACCGTAATCCAGAACTACAAAGGCGGGCCGGTTGGTTCGGAGACCCTGGCCATATCCATCGGTGAGGCGGTGGACACCCTGGAGGATGTCTACGAACCCTATTTGATCCAGAGGGGACTGATCCAGCGCACCCCCCGGGGAAGAACCGCCACGCACCTTGCCTACAAGCACCTGGAATTCAAACAGAGTGAAGACGAGCAGCTTCTCTTTTGATTTACCCGATGAGTCGATAGCGCAGCGACCAAGCACCCAACGGGGGGGATCCCGCCTGATGGTGGTGAATCGAGAGAGTGGAGAGCTCCTGCACAAGAGCTTCGAGCAGCTTCCCGCCTACGTGGAGAGCGGGACGGTGATGGTGCTCAACAGGACACGGGTGATCAACGCCCGGCTGTATGGAACCACCGCGGACAGCGGCGGACGGGTGGAGTTCATCCTGCTGCGCGAGCTCCAACCGGGGCTGTGGAGAACCCTGGCAGCCAAGGCCAGGAAACAGCGAACGGGCAGGAGGTACGAGTTTCCCGATGGTGTGAAAGCCGAGATTGTAGAGGAGGCGGATCTGCCCCCGGACCTGATATCAGAAGATCGGGGCAACGGTCCGGCCGGCGGCGCGGAATCCACCCCGGGGGGCTTTCGCTATCTGCGTTTCACCCCTCCGATCGCGACAGACTATTTAGAGACACACGGGCATGTGCCTCTGCCCCCATACATCCGCCGCCAGGACACTCTCCAGGACGTAGAGCGTTACCAGACGGTGTACGCCGAAGATCCCGGCTCGGCCGCGGCTCCCACAGCCGGGCTGCACCTGACCCGGGAGCTTCTCGATGAGCTGGAGCGCAAGGGCGTGATCCTGGTCAAGCTCACCCTCCACGTTGGTGCCGGTACCTTTCTGCCGATACGCTCAGAGCAGGTGGAAGGGCACAGGATGCACGAGGAACGGTATCATATCCCCCCGGACACAGCGGAGCAGATCAATGCGGCCCTGCGGGAGAATCGTACGATCCTGGCCGTGGGTACCACCGTGGTACGGGCCCTGGAATCCGCCTACAGCCAAGATCTTCAGGGCGTCCTCGCCGGTACGCGCAGCACCTCCCTGTTCATCTATCCCGGTTACCGTTTCAAGGTTGTATCCCGGCTTCTTACCAACTTTCACACCCCCCGCTCCAGCCTGCTGGTTCTGGTCTCCGCCTTTGCCGGGCATGGGCGCATTCTCGGGGCTTACCAAACGGCGGTGCGGGAAGG
>CAZFMD010000422.1:0-1674 GCA_964520025.1 uncultured Spirochaetaceae bacterium | reverse complement strand
GCTTTTCATCAAGCTCAAATCTCCTCCGGCGTTCATATCTTCACCCAGGAAGGAGTGGAATGCTGGCAGCGCGTCCTGCCCTTGGAGAGAGTGGGGCTTTATGTCCCCGGGGGATCGGCACCTCTGTTTTCATCCGTCCTCATGCTGGGTATTCCCGCCTTTCTCGCCGGCTGCAAAGAGGTGATTCTGGCCACCCCCCCCTCGCGGCATGGCAGCACCCATCCGACCATACTCTATACGGCGGATGTCTGCGGAATCACGCGCATCTACAAAGCGGGAGGTGCCCAGGCAGTAGCCGCCCTGGCCTACGGTACCGAGTCTCTTCCAAAGGCGGACAAAATTTTCGGCCCGGGAAACAGCTGGGTCAATACCGCCAAACTCCTTGTTCAGATGGAGGGGACGAGTATCGATATGCCGGCCGGTCCAAGCGAGGTGATGATTGCCTCAGACTCTTCGGCCGACCCAAGCTATGTCGCCGCTGACCTGCTGTCCCAAGCGGAGCACGGCCCGGACAGCCAGGTGATACTGCTGACCGACGATCCCGAACTGCCAAAGGCGGTACGCCGGGAACTGGAACGTCAACTGCCGGCACTGCCCAGGAAGGACATCGCTCTGCAATCTCTAAAGAGGGGATTTGCAGCTGTATTGAAGACCCGACACCAAATAACCGATTGGATCAATCACTACGCCCCGGAACACCTCATTCTATCCTTGAGCGATGCGGAGAGTGTGTTGGAACAGGTTAAGCACGCCGGTTCTGTATTCCTGGGACACCACAGTCCCGAATCCCTGGGGGACTACGCCTCGGGCACCAACCATACTCTGCCAACCGGAGGGAGCGCCCGCAGCTACAGCGGAATCACTCTGGATTCGTTCCGCAAGTGCATGACGGTGCAGCGTATATCTCCCCAAGGCCTGGCCGCACTTGGGCCTCACGTGGAAGTCATGGCCCGGGCAGAGGGGCTTTCGGCCCACCAAAACGCCGTATCCATACGAGTCAAAAATGCAGGGAACAGATCGCAATCCCCCAGCCTTGATCCGCCCGGTCCCAGGCCATCCATCCTGCGGCTTACACCCTACAGCTCCGCACGGGACGAGTTCGATCCTGAAGACGCACTGCTCCTGGATGCCAACGAAAACTCCCTGGGTTCGCTCCTCGGAGGGAAAAACCACCGCTACCCCGACCCCCGCCAAACCCTGCTCAAAACCGAACTGGGCTCTGAGCTCGGGATAGACCGGGATCAAATCTTTGTAGGCAACGGAAGCGATGAGGCGATCGATCTGCTCATTCGGGCTTTCTGCGAACCGGTCCAGGACGCAATTATAATTCAGCCGCCTACCTACGGCATGTACCGAGTAGCGGCGGCCGTCAACAACGTTCGGGTGTTGGAAGTTCCGCTCAAGCCGGATTTCTCCATTGACATAGAGCCGCTGCTCGCGAAAACAGCCGCTGCACGCATCACCTTTTTCTGTTCACCCAACAATCCCACGGGAAATCTGCTGGACTCCAAGAGCATGCTCCGCTACGCCGAAATGAGCCCCGGCCTGGTGGTTGTGGACGAGGCCTATATCGATTTTGCCGGCCAAGTCGGGATGTTGGAATACCTCTGCGCTGCTGCCAACCTGATCATCCTGCGCACCTTCTCCAAGGCCTGGGGTATGGCCGGCATGAGG
>CAZFMD010000421.1:0-1684 GCA_964520025.1 uncultured Spirochaetaceae bacterium | reverse complement strand
CCTGGAGGAAAGCGAAAAAGGCTTCCCGATCCGGGATGATCGTTTCGAGGGGCCACTCTTCAAAACCGCCCTGTTGGCGCAACACCTGAACAAAGCGCTCATCAAGCAATGCGGGGATACGCTGCTCCCGATAGTGGCGGCGCAGCAACGCCCGCAGCAGATCAGACGGCTTGCGGATCAGCTCCGGAGCGATCTCAAAGACATGGCGCAGAACGAATTCCTTTGTGGCGTTATCGCCCAGCACTCCGGGTGCGTGCCGCTTCTGGGCTTCGTAAAGCGCATCCAGGTCACCACGATCCAAGGCGGTCACAATGGGATAGCTCAGATTGGGGAATATCTCTCCGAGGTTGAATGAAAGTTTGCGACCGGCCTGGAGCAGATCGTATGGCAGACAGCCGAGGTCGCTCTCCGCAGAGCGCAGCACGACCACCAAATCCGTCTGCTCACCCTGGTCCCAGCGGGAGCGAAATTTGAATTCGTAGGCATAGCGAAAGGCAACATGGTCCTCGAAAGGAATCAATTCAAAACCACGCTCGCGTATGCCTGCGAGAACGCCTTCTTCCAGAAGCAGGCCATCTGGATCGGCAACCAGTGTCAGCCGGGCGACATTGGGAGTGAACTCTCTGAGAATCTGGTCCCGCCAGTTACTCATGGGCACCTCCCTCAACCCGGACGACAAGGAGAGGCACCATTTCCGGGTAAACCTGATCCTTACGTTCGAGTTCCTCATTCCATGAGCGTTCTTCCTGCCGAAGCAGGTTTAATCGATAGTCGCGGACTTGGGGCAGGCCGATGCGTTCGATGATCTTGCGTCGAGCGGTAAAGGCATATTCGCCCTTTTCCCTCTCGCGCGTCAGGCGCGAACGGTGTTCTTGAACAAGCTCGTCATAGATGGACCGGCCGTGCTCTTCGGCGATCTGCGAAAGCCGGTCAAAGGCATTTTGGGTATCGTCAATCTCGAGATGTTCCCGGACAGAAGGGGCTACACTCAACAGCCGGTCCCACAGATGTCGAGCGGTGGGCGTAAAGACCTTTCCACCGTCGGCGAGAAAGAGCGGCATGATGCGGTGGCGGTTCCAGTCCATGGTGGCGATGCCGATCCGCCAGAGAGACCACAGTCCTGTGACCTCATCCGTGATCCCAGGAATCGTTATCACTGAGACCGGTTGTCCCGGTGCGAATAGCGGCAGCCGCATTGCCAAGCCCCGAATCCGCGAGTCTTCCAATGTCAGATGCCGGGCGGTGGGTGCCTGTTCGGCCTCTTTACCGCTGAAAACGACCCTGGTGAGCTCTTCGCCATCCGGCCAGGTCAGATTCCAGGTTCTCCGGTTTCTCTCGGCCTTGCCGCCGTGGGCCCTGAGATAACTCACGGTCATCCGCTCGACCCAGTGGGGTAAGGGGTGCGCCATGAGGCGTTGGGCTTCGGATGGTTCCAGATCCTCGGTGGCTCCGAGTATGGAAGAGCTCTCCTGGGTATCCCGTGTCTGCTCTTGTAAACGAGTGATGACCTTGTCAACGAAGGTATCGACTTCATCCGGATTGAGAATCGCGTCCACATACAGATCATCGAAAATCTGTCCTGCCTGGGCCGAGTCGAGGACGTCGCCGGTTTTGTCGATACCGAACTCTTCGAAAATAACGGCCAGCTTTTCCTCGAGCACCTCCCGGACCCGGTGTTCCACCG
>CAZFMD010000420.1:0-1693 GCA_964520025.1 uncultured Spirochaetaceae bacterium | reverse complement strand
CTTGTCGAACTTGCTTTCCGCGTGATAGTATTATGCGAATCTGTTCACTATATATTCGGAATTCTTAGTCAGGCGATCACCTGGGTGTACGACGGAACTTTTCACACATAGAATGAACAACAAGACAGAAAAACAACTATAAATCAGTTGCCAGGAGTGTGCACCGTGGACAAGGGCTTTAATGAGTTGCTCCAACATTGGAAGAATCAGAAGGGTAATGTGATCCCTCTGCTGCAGAAAACCCAGGAACTCAGGGGCTTCCTGGACAGAGAGGACATGGAGGCCATCGCCGAGGTGACTGGGAAATCCCCCGCCGAGATCTACGGGGTGGCCACCTTCTACGCCCAGTTTCGCTTTCAGCCTTCTGGCAAGCATACCCTCAAGGTCTGTCACGGTACCGCCTGTCACGTGAACGGGGCGGACCAGCTGGATCTGGCTCTCAAGATGGAGCTTGGGATCGACCCGGGGCAGACCACCGAGGATGGGGAGTTCTCCGTAGAGCGGGTAGCCTGTTTGGGCTGCTGCTCCCTGGCACCGGTGGTCATGCTGGACCAGGAGGTTCACGGGCGGCTGACCGGGGATAAGCTGAAAAAGGTCGTACGAAAAGTGGGGACACGATGACGGAAGTTTTTGTCGGATTGGGGTCCTGCGGCATCGCCGCCGGGGCCAGGGAGGTGTATAACACGCTGCAGCAGGAGCTTTCCCGGCGGAAGCTGCCAATCAGTGTTTCGGTCACCGGCTGCATCGGCGCCTGTCATAGGGAGCCGCAGATCGAAGTTCGCACGGAGGATGGCCTCCGGTTTCTATACGGGGAGCTCGATTCGGAGAAAACCCTGAAGGTGATCGAAGAGCACCTGGTCGGGGGCAAACCGATCGAAGAGTATCTGATCCCAGAGGATTATCCCTACCTGGCCAAGCAGAAAAAGATCGTATTGGCCAACTCTGGGGTGATCAATCCTGAATCCATCGACGACTACCTGGCCGCCGACGGATACAAAGCACTCGGCAAGGCGATCAAGGAGATGAGCCCGGATGAGGTCATAAAGGAGATCAAGGCTGCGGGCCTTCGCGGCCGGGGCGGTGCGGGTTTTCCCACCGGCCTCAAGTGGTCTCTGGCCCGGGCCAATACCGGAGCCAAGAAATACATGGTCTGCAACGCCGATGAGGGGGATCCGGGCGCATTCATGGACCGTTCTCTTCTGGAAGGCGATCCCCATGCGGTCCTGGAGGGGTTGGCCATCGGGGCTTACGCCATTGGGGCGGATGAAGGATATATCTACGTGCGGGCCGAGTATCCCCTGGCCATCAAGCGCCTGGAGCTGGCCATTTCCCAGGCCCAGGAGAGGAACCTCCTGGGATCCCACATCATGGGCAGCGGGTTTTCCTTCGAGATCCACGTCAAGGAAGGCGCCGGCGCCTTCGTCTGCGGAGAAGAAACCGCGCTGATGGCATCGATAGAGGGAAAGCGGGGAATGCCCAGCATCCGTCCCCCCTTTCCCGCCGAAAGAGGACTGTGGGGGGCGCCGACCAACATCAACAACGTGGAGACCCTGGGAAACGTCGCCCCCATCCTGCGCATGGGCGCCTCGGCCTACGCTGCGATCGGAACCGAAAAGAGCAAGGGCACCAAGGTGTTTGCCCTGGCCGGAAAGATCAAGCACGGCGGCATGATCGAGGTCCCCATGGGCATCAC
>CAZFMD010000419.1:0-1701 GCA_964520025.1 uncultured Spirochaetaceae bacterium | reverse complement strand
AAGGTCCTGCAGGAGGGCCGGGTCAACTACTGGACCGGAACCAGGGGGCGGGAGTTCCAGGATCGCTTTGCCCGCTTCTGCGGCGCCAAGCATGGGATCGCAGTGATGAACGGGACCGCGGCCCTGCACACGGCCTTAGCCGCCGCCCAGGTCGGACCGGGGGATGAGGTGATCGTGCCCCCCAGAACCTTCATCGCCAGCAGCTTTTCCGTGCTGCACCAGAATGCCGTTCCGGTTTTTGCCGATATCGATCCGCGTACCCAGAACATCGACGTGAAATCGATCCGGGAGCGTATCACCGATCGAAGCCGGGCGATCATCTGCGTCCACCTGGCCGGACTACCCTGCGACATGGACCCCATCATGGAGCTGGCGGCGAAACATGATCTGACCGTGATCGAGGATGCAGCCCAGGCACAAGGAGCGCGCTACAAGGGAAGGAGCACGGGCACCCTGGGCCACATCGCCGCCTTCAGCTTCTGCAACGACAAGATCTTCACAACCGGGGGCGAAGGGGGAATGGTGGTCACCAACTCAGATGAGATGGCTGCCCTCGCCCGCTCGGTCAAGGACCACGGCTACGAAGAGGTAGAACGCCGCAACCTGCTGGAACTGGAGGCCCTCTACACCTACATCCACCACCGCATGGGCTACAACTACCGCATGACCGAGATGCAGGCGGCCATAGGTCTGAAAGCCCTCGAGAAAATCGAATGGAACCTCCGCAGGCGGCGGGAAAACGCCCGCTATCTGACCGAGCACCTTTCGAAGCACGAGGCCCTGACCCCGCCCTTCGAGAACCAAGATTTCCAGCACGCCTACTACAAGTACTACGTGCGCCTGGATCCGGAGAAGCTGAAAACCGACAGGGACACCTTCATCAAGGCGGTGCGGGCCGAGGGGGTTCCGGTCGGACTGGGCACCTCCAGCGAGAACTACCGGGAGCAGGCGTTCCAGGAACTGGCGGGCTACGGCCGCACCAACTGTCCCTTCGGCTGTCCGTGGTACAAAGGCCGGGCGGAGTACAACGCGGTAGAGCTTGCCAACGCCAAACGAGTCGGGGGTGAGGTTTTTGTGCTCCAGGTGCACCCGACCGTCGAACAGCCGGATCTGGACGACGTGATCGCCGCTATTGGAAAGGTCCTGGATGCATACGGAATCTAGGCGGCCAGCCATGAACATCGCCCTTATCGGTACCGGTGCCATGGCCCACAGATTCCTGAAAGCGGTCCAGGGACAGGTCCGGGATGTGCACTTCGTCGCCGCCCACAGTAGGAACGCCGAGCGCCTGGGGCAATTTCAGAAGGAGTATCCCCGTATCGAGTGCACAACCGACCTGAATGAACTGCTGGGACGCGGGGATATCCAGGCGGTGTACATCAGCACCCCGGCGGAAAGCCACGCTGCCCTGAGCATCGCAGCAGCGCGGGCGGGCAGGCACGTTCTCTGCGAGAAGCCGATGGCCCTGAACGTTGCCGAGTGTGAGGCCATGGTCAAGGCGGCCGAGGCGAACGGGGCGGTGCTGCAGATCGGCTACATGATGCGCTTCCACCCGGCCCACCAGCTGATAAAACAGCGGATCGATGCGGGGGAGCTTGGGACCTTGAGATTCGTACACCTGGAGCGCACCGTATTCATCGACTTCCTCTCCCCCGACATTCCGGAGCACAGGAAGTGGTTCATCCATCCCGAGTCAAGCGG
>CAZFMD010000418.1:0-1707 GCA_964520025.1 uncultured Spirochaetaceae bacterium | reverse complement strand
AACCGTAACCTGGTGCTGGTGCTGGACCACCACGCCACCGCCCCCATACAGACCCCGGAACCGCATGGTGTGTACAATCTGGATCCCGAGCTCTACGGGCTCAAAGGGGACAGGGATATCTCCGCCTCGGTGACCTGCTATCTGTTCGCTCGATTGCTCGATGGGACCAACCAAGACCTGGCGGGACTGGCGGTACTAGGTGCGGTGGGGGACCGCTTCTTCGAGCACGGCCGGCTGGTCGGTATAAACGGCCAGGTCGTAAAAGAGGCTGTGAGCGCGGGATTGCTGCAAGTGGCGGCGGATGAGAATGAGGAACGATACCTCCTGGCGACACACGGCGACACGCCCTGCCGCGAGCTCTCGGTGTACCTCGATACTCTGGGAGCTGTAGGCTACTATCGCGGCGGTCCCGACCTGGGTCTGAAGGTCTGTCTGGAAGGCCGGAGCGAGGCTGCGGATCGGGAGCAAGAGGAGCTGAACCGACTGCGGACGGAGCATTTCCGGCGCGAAGCAGACAACCTGGAACGGGAGGGTATCCGCAGGAGCGGCCACATCCAATGGTTCGACCTGAAGAACCGCTTCGATCCCATGGGCGTCAAGATGGTGGGGATTTTCTGCGATCACCTGAAAGGACGGCCCATCATCCGCCAGGATCAGTACATAGCCGGATTTCAGGCCCTCCCTGCAATTGTGCCCGGCATCGGCGATATCGGCGGCGGAGAGGTGAAAGTCTCTATGCGGGTTCCCGAGCCTCTGGCGGAAAAAATACGGGCGGGAAAAGCGATCGGTCTCTATGATCTTCTGCCCCCTGCCACCGAAACGCTGGGAGGATTTTCCGATGCCTGCCACAGCCTCTCCGCGGCGACTACTATAAGCGCGGGCCTGGAAGAACAGCTGATAGCAGCCATGGAAGAAATACTGGCGACAAGGACCTGATAAAGGAGGATTTCATGGGGAAGGGCAGTGGTTTTGGTAAAACAATCCTGATCGGAGACAGCTTCCTGCTGTACGGCGTTCCGGCGGTGCTGTCATCTCTGCCGTACAAGACTGAGGTGGAGGTCGTTCGTGTTCCGGGCACGGGCTGGGAGATGACCGACGAGCGAATCGAGGTTCCCGGCTACAAGCAGAGCAAAGAGGCCCAGCGGGATGATTCTGTGAATATCATCCTCGAGGAAACCGGCATAGATGTGAGTTCCCAGCGGTTGCTGATCAAGGTGGGAGGCGATCTCCTGGCAGGCAGCGGGGTGGGAGCCAGCGCGGCGATCTGCGTGGGTTTGGCCCGGGCGTTGAACGATGAGTTCGACCTGGGTCTGGACAACGCGGGGATCAATCATCTGGCCTGGCGGGGCGAGTTCGCCTACCACGGCAGGCCCAGCGGAGTAGACAATACAGCTTCCTGCTACGGCGGTCTGATTCTGTTCAAAGTCGAAGACGGAAAGCCGCATTTCGAGTCCCTGTCCATCCGCGAACCCCTGGACATCGTGCTGGGCAACACCGGCATATCGGCGGATACCTCCCGCCTCCGGAAGATCACCGAAGGGGAACGGGAACGCGATCCGGAGCGTTATTCCCGAATGCTCAGTGATATCAGCCAGCAAGTCTTAGAGGTTCGGGAGGGATTGGAACGGGGGGATTTCCGGGAAGTGGGCCGCATCATGACGGAGAACCACAAGATTCTCATCGAATTGGGGATCTCCCACGAGGTGT
>CAZFMD010000417.1:0-1710 GCA_964520025.1 uncultured Spirochaetaceae bacterium | reverse complement strand
TCCGAACGACCTGGTGGAAATCATCGGAGACTATCTGCTGGCCTACGAATCCCTCAAGGGGCAGTTCGTTACCTACAAGGACCGGGAAGTCGAAATGAACAACGAAATCGCACGGACCATGCGTTTCAACGACTTCGTGGAAAGCCAGATCGGAAGTCAGAAAGTGCAGACCAAGTTGATCTCTCTGGGCGTCAACAAAGTCGCGCTCGAGATCCCCGGCCGGCTGCCGCCACCTGCCAGTGGCCAGGTCCTGAGCTCCAAGCTGTACTTCCAGACCCATCAATTCGTGGTCAACGGGAAGGTAACTGCGGTCGATACACTCGGTTCGGGGGGCAAGCGGATCAGCCTGGAGGTGGGGTTCACCCCCGAGCTGGTCGAGATCATGGATGATTACTTCTTCCGAACCAGCTTCAAGAAAGAGTAAGGCCTCAATCGATCCCATCGCCGAGGCAGCTCGGCAACACTTCACAATCCCCTATCTGTATCCGATTCAGCGCTTCGTCATTTCGAACATTCTGGAGGAGAAGAACCAGATCGTCGTGCTACCCACGGGTGCGGGCAAGTCGTTATGCTTTCAGCTGCCCGCCCGCATCTGTCATGGGCTGACCGTGGTGGTGGTTCCCCTTCTGTCCCTGCTTGCCGACCAGCTGGCGCGCTGCCGCGAGGCGGGATTGCGGGCGGATGCCCTTCGGGGAGGACAGAGCCGCGAGGCCCGCCGCGCCCTGGCCCGGGAGATGGGCGCGGGAAGGCTCGATCTGCTGTTCACCACGCCTGAGACCCTGGAGAGGATCACCCATGAGGAGGCCCGCGGTTTTGGTTGGTTCCAGGACCTCACGATCGCTCACTTGGTCGTAGATGAGGCCCACTGCGTTTCCGAATGGGGAGAGAGTTTTCGTCCGGCTTACCTCAAACTACGAGAGATCCTTGGGAGTTTAAAGTTCCGTTGCCTGACCGCCTTTACCGCCACGGCCAGCCCTCGCATTATCGAGAGGATCCGGGATGTGTTGTTTCCGGACCGGGAAGCGGCGATTCTCTCTGCGGATCCGGACAGGCCGAATATCCACTATGCGGTAATTCCCACGCTCAGCAAAATCCGCACCCTCATCGGGCTGCTGGAGGCGGCGCCCCGGCCTGTTTTGGTCTTCAGCCGGACCCGTTCCGGTGCAGAGCAGGCCGCCCGAGCCGTGAGGCGCCGGTTGCCCACCCTGGATACCCGTTTTTATCATGCCGGGCTGAACCGTGAGGAACGGCGGCGGATCGAAGACTGGTACAAGGCCAGCAAGGAGGGGGTGCTAACAGCCACTTCGGCCTACGGCATGGGTGTGGACAAATCCGACATCCGTACGGTGATTCATCTGGACATTCCCTACTCCCCCGAGTCCTACCTCCAGGAAACCGGGCGGGCGGGCCGGGACGGCAGACCGGTAGAGGCCACCCTCCTGTACTCGGCTGAGGATCTGGGATTTGCCGAGGTCCTCGGTGCCCCGGCGGCTCCCGCCGACGATGCTGCAGACCTGCCCGGGAATATGGTCTCTCCGTCCCTGGCCGCCGAGCGGTACAACCAGATGCTGGGCTATGCCCTGGATACGAGCCGCTGCCGCCGTAAGCAGCTGCTCGGTTTCCTGGGCCGGGAGCTCACCTCCTGCGCCGGATGTGATGTCTGTGACCGCCGGGTGCTGCACCCGGCCGAGGCTGAGGCACAGATCCTGG
>CAZFMD010000416.1:0-1722 GCA_964520025.1 uncultured Spirochaetaceae bacterium | reverse complement strand
TGCGGCAGGTACGCAGGCAGATCGGCATGATCTTCCAGCATTTCAACCTGGTCAAGCGATCCAGCGTGCTCATCAATGTGCTTTCCGGAAGGTTGGGCTACGTGAGACCGGCGGCCAGCCTGCTGCAACGCTTTCCCTCCAGGGACAGGGAGATGGCCTGGAAGGCTCTGGAGAGGGTGGGCATCACCGACCAGGCTCACAAACAGGCCCGGGAGCTCTCCGGTGGACAGCAGCAGCGGGTGGGGATCGCCAGAGCCCTGATGCAGCAGCCCCGCATGATCCTGGCCGACGAGCCGGTGGCCAGCCTGGATCCGGTTCTCGCTCATTCGATCCTCGGCTATCTCGAGGAGCTCAACAGAGAGGAAAATATAACCGTGCTCTGCAGCCTCCACTATCTCGATCTGGTGCAGCGCTACGCCACCCGGGTCATCGGCCTGCGGGACGGTCGCATCGTATACCGGGGCTCTCAGGAGGATATTCGCGGAATGACCGACGAGCAGTTCAAAGAGATCTACGGGGAAGAGGCGGTTCGGGTTAGCGCCGGGTTCTCGGAGGCGGAGTGAGCCATGAAGGACAGACAGACGGTCATTCGCAATAATTCCCGCCCTTCCCGGATTCCGGCGCCTCTGGCCGGCATCGCCTCTCTGATCGTACCCGGTCTGGGTCAGGTATTGGGACTGAGCATCCAGCGTGGATTGTTGCTCTTCAGTTCGAGTGCGGCAATTCTGGCCATGCTCGGTTGGCGGGTCAAGCTGCTGGCCCATCTGGAACCCACGGCCCTGGCCATGCTGGGCAAGGCGTTCGGCAGACGGCCCTTCTTCATCGGCCTGCTCCTGGCCTGTCTTGTTCTTCTCTGGTTGTGGAACGCCTGGGATGCCTATCACCAGGTGTCGCAGAAACGCCCGGGGGGATTCGGCATCTTTGCCCTGGTCCTGTTCTCCTTCTTTGCTCTGGGCTGGCAGATCAGCGAGATCGATGTCTACCGCATGATCCGGGAGTTTCCAGACGCAACCAAACCCTTCTCCAAGGTGATCTGGCCTTGGAAGGCGGCGGTGATGAGAGAACCGGTGCTGATCATCGCCGAGGCGGAGATCCAGGTTCCCTGCACCGACAACCCGCCGCCGGTGCCGGAGGAGGCGGAAGGGAAGCCGTATCTGAAAGCCGAGCCCAACTGCGGGGAGCTCTCGAGGAGGGATGAGAACAACGAGCTCATTCCAGGCACGGTTACCCACCTGACAGGAAAACATCTCCGGCCCAACACGGAAACAGAGATCTGGTGGGAGGATCCCCTGTTCAATGAGTTTCAGGTCAGGCAGGAGGGGCAGTACGTCACCGTAATGACCGATGAGGAAGGATCTTTCGAGTTCGACCTGGTTATGCCCTACCGTATGATTCCCCCGACCGCCGTGGGGCCTCAGAGCAACCAGGTTCAGGCCCGGCAGGTGGCCGAAATGGGCTCCCTCAAGGCCAGCGAGCCCCTGCTGCTGACTATAGAGCGCATGCTGGAAACGATCTTCATGGGCATGATGGCCACGCTGTTCGGCATCATCTTCTCGATCCCGATCAGCTTCCTGGCCGCGCGCAACATCATGGCCGGTTCCTGGGTTACGATGATGATCTACTACCTCACCCGGACGATACTCAACATCATTCGCGCCATCGAGCCCCTGATCTGGGCCATCATCGCCGTGGTCTGGGTGGGCCTGGGTCCCTTCGCCGGGA
>CAZFMD010000415.1:0-1749 GCA_964520025.1 uncultured Spirochaetaceae bacterium | reverse complement strand
ACCAGCATCGTGCGGATGGTTATGCAGGAATCGAAGTTGCCGTTGAAGCTGAAGTAGCCCACCAAGCCGGCATAGGGCCCGCGTCGGCTCGGTTCCAGCTCCTCGATGATTTCCATGGCCCGGATCTTAGGCGCCCCGCTTACCGTGCCGGCCGGAAAGGTGGCGGCTATCAAGTCGAAGGCATCCCTGTCTTTCTCTAAAACACCCTCCACGTCGCTGACGATGTGCATCACGTGGGAGTATCGCTCCACCACCATGAACTCGGTAACCCGCACACTACCGTAGCGGCAGACCCTGCCAATGTCATTGCGGGCCAGATCGACCAGCATCAGATGCTCGGCCCGCTCCTTTTCATCCGCAAGAAGTTCCTTTTCCAGGCGCACGTCCTCTTCTACGTTGAGGCCCCGCGCGCGGGTACCGGCGATGGGTCTGATGGTGACGTTCCCGCCGTAGGAGCGGACATGAATCTCCGGAGAGGCTCCCACCAGCTTGATGTCTCCGAAATGCAGGTAGAACATGTAGGGGGAGGGATTCACGATGCGCAGCGCCCGATACAGGCTGAAGGCATCCCCGTCGAAGGTAGTATCCAGCCGTTGGGACAGAACCGCCTGGATGATATCCCCCTGCTGAATATGGCCCTTGCAGGTCCTCACAGCCTCGAGAAACTCCTCCCTCTTGAAATTGGAGCCGGGATTCTCCTCCCCTTGGATCCTTCCATTTTGTCTCTGCGCCTCGGGCAGGGGACGGCGAAGATCGATGAGAATCTGCTGGAGCACACCCGCGGCCTGGTCGTAGAGCAGATCGAGATTATCCCCGGAGCGGGCCTGCACGTTGTGCATTACCGTGAGCTTGTGGTTGACGTTGTCGAAGGCCACGATCGTATCGGTGAACATGAACAGCATATCCGGAATGTCTAGGTCGTCCGGATTGGCTTCGGGAAGACTCTCCAGCTGCCGCACCGTGTCGTAGGCCATATAGCCTACCGCTCCCCCGGCAAAGGGAGGAAGGGAGGGGTCCGATACAGGTGCGAACTTGTCTGTCAGCTTTTTAAGCTCCCCCAGGGCATCGGTGGATTCAATCGTCGTGACCTGGGAGCCTCTGCGGATCTTTACCTTGTCTGCCCTGGCCTCGAAGATGATGCTCGGATCTCTTCCCAGGAAGCTGTAGCGGCCTACCTGGGTTCCCCCTTCCACAGATTCGAGAAGGAAGGTGTTCTCTCCCCGTCTCAGTTTGAGGTAGGCGGAAACCGGTGTTTCCAGATCGGCGTACACCTCCGTATAGACGGGAATCAGGTTTCCTTCTCCGGCCCTGTTTTTGAACTCCTGTCGGCTCGGTCGTACTGTCATCATCTCCTCCAACAAAAAAGCCATGCGTCGTCTCGCATGGCTTGTGCTTGTTATAAGCTTATGCCTGTACAAGCAAAAAGCCCCGGCGACCCGAGATCATCGAACCGCCGCGGCTCTTACCTACATTTTCAAGGCGCTGGGACAGCCGGGCGGTCCGAGGGAGAAGGGCCACCACGACCATGTGCGGATCACGAAAAGCGTGCGAAGCATGGGAAGCATAGAAAGCGAGTGATATAGGCATCGCAACATGTTTCTATTCATAGTAACATGGAGAGCATAGCAGGTCCGGGCGCTTTTGGCAATAGGCTGCGGCGAATAAAGAGGGAAAAATTTTTCCTGTTCGCCTGTTACAGTATGCCGAGCTCGGTTCCGACTTTGCTGAAGGCCTCCAGAGCTCGGTCTA
>CAZFMD010000414.1:0-1751 GCA_964520025.1 uncultured Spirochaetaceae bacterium | reverse complement strand
CTGGCCGCCGCCCTGATCTTCCTGCTCCTGCCGGTTGGAAACCGGGAGCACCGAATCGAGTTCGACATGAGGAAGATCGAGGCAAAGAGGGATTTCCTCGATCAGATCACCAGAACCGATCTACCCCAACAGCCCGAAAAGCCCAACATCCTCTTCATTCTCGCCGATGACCTGGGCAAGAACGATATCTCCCTGTACGACAGCCACGGTGTAGAGACCCCGCACATCGACGCCATCGGCCGGAAGGGCGTGGTGTTCACCGATGCCTACTGCACCTCCGCCATCTGCTCTCCCTCCAGGGCGGCGATCATGACCGGACGCTACCAGCAGCGCTTCGGCCACGAGCTGCAGACCAACGACCGTTATCCCCGAAACCGTCTTGAGTATCTGGTGTTCAAGCAGATCCTGGACATCGGCTTCTGGCGGGTCGCGGAGCTGGCCGTGCCCAAAAAAGCGGATATCGCCAGGCAGGGCTTGAAGCCCGGAGAGATCACGCTGGCGGAGCTCTTACACGGTTCCGGCTATGCCACGGGCATGATCGGCAAGTGGCACCTGGGACACGAGGATCCTTTCCTTCCCCTGAATCGTGGATTTGATTATCACTACGGATTCTATGAAGCCTACACCCTGTACGACCAGGTCGACGATCCCAACGTGGTCAACCGCCGGCTGGAGGAGTTCTCCGACAAGCATCAGTGGCGCCAGGGGCGGCGGGGTACAAGCGCCATCAGACGCAACCACCGGATCATCGACGAGCAGGGATACCTTACCGACAGGATCGCCGATGAGTCGATCCGTTTTCTGGAAGAACACTCCTCCAGGCCCTTGTTCCTCTACGTTCCTTTCAGCGCACCCCACGTGCCCTATCAGGCTCAAGCTCGGTACTACGACAGATACCCGGAAATCGAGGATGAGACCCGGCGGGTGTACCGGGCCATGATCAAGAACCTGGATGACGCGGTGGGGCGGATCATCGAAAAGGTCGGCGAGCTGGGATTGGAGCGGGATACCCTGATCATCTTCGCCAGCGACAACGGCGGCGCCCTGCACACCGGCGCCACCGACAATGCGCCCCTCAAAGGGGGGAAGTTCACGAATTTCGAAGGAGGATTGAACATCCCCTTCGTACTGCGCTGGGAGGGGGTGATTCCCGAAGGCAGCCGTTATCATCGACCTGTCAGCCTGATGGATGTGTTTGCCACCGCCACTGCTGCCGCATCTGTCCCTCTGCCGGCGGATCGCAGGTACGACGGTGTCGACCTTCTGCCATTCCTGCTCGAGGACGCGCCGGATCCGCCGGACAGAGCCCTGTTCTGGCGATCCCTGTACAACAAGGCCGTGCGCAGAGGCGATTGGAAGCTCATCCTGAATGAGCGAAGCGGGCAGATCCTGCTGTACAACCTTCGTCACGATCGCGGGGAGAAGGTGAACCTGGCGCCCCGTTTTCCCGAAATCGTGGAGGAGCTGCTGAATCAGCTGAGACGCTGGGAACAACCGCTGCAGCCGCCCTCCTGGCCCCGGGTGATGGACGTGGAGTTCATCATCGACGGCCGGGCCTACCGCTTCGCCATCTGATGGCTGAGCCGTTCCAGCTCCTCGTCGTAGCTGTCGATCAGATTATCCCAACTGAAGCGGTTCATGCTCAGAGCCAGGCTTCTGGTTTTTTCCACAAGGGTTGGGTTTGCCCGAGGCAGATCCTCCAGCAGGACCGAGAGCTTGCCAACCAGATCTTCCCGATCCTCGAACAGCAC
>CAZFMD010000413.1:0-1782 GCA_964520025.1 uncultured Spirochaetaceae bacterium | reverse complement strand
CCTCTTCGATGGCATCCCCGTTTTCCACGGCCAGGACAGCGGCGATCTGTCCCCGGTCCATGGCAGCTTCTACCTCCCGGCTGTTGCGGCAGAGGATGATGCGGTCCGGATGGCCGTCGATCTCCTCCTTGATACGAGCGATCGTCTGACAGGCGAAGGAGAAGCACCGATCTCTCGGCAGGGAAGCCGGAACGTAGGCGGCAAACACCTGAAGTCGAACCCCTGCCTCGATCAGGTAGGGAAGGCTTACGTGCAGGGAGGTATCGGTCAAGGAGGAGCCGGCCTGCCAGAATTGGGCGCTGTCGCAGTGAAGATCGCAGATCTTCAGATCGCAGATCTTCAGTTCGGGGATTTTCGGGTTACTCATCTAGCCCAGCCTATCTTCCATGTGATCGAGGAACTCCTTCGTTTCCCGCAGAACCTTGGCAGGATCCTCGGGAAGATGAAAGATCTCCAGAGAGAGCCAGCCTCCGTATCCCTTCTGCGCCAGTTTCCTGAAAGCGGGCACGAAGTCGGAGCTTCCCGTGCCGGGGTAGCTGCCGTTGACCTCGTTGAGATGCACGTGACGGATGATCGGAAAGTGATCTTCGATCAGCTGTTCCCAGCTATCAGTCTCATTCGAACAGTTGTGAAAATCAAATATACCCTGGATTCCCGGATGCCCGATCCGTGCGATCGCCTCCGAGGCTTCCGCCATGGAGTTGATGACGTCGGTCTGATCGGGAGAGAGAGATTCCAGGAGAATCGTACAGTTTCTCTGGATAGTGAACTCCGCTAGCGAACCAAGGCCCTCCTCGAGGTTGGCCGCGGCCTGTTCCCGGCTGATACCCTGGCTGTTCCTCTGCTTCGGGGAACCAAGCACCAGAACCCCCCCGCCCAGCTGGCCGGCCAGATCGACCAGACGCTTTAGATGCTCCCAGGACCTGCGGCGAACCCTCTCATCCGGGGTTGTTATGTGAAGCCCCTCTGGTTTGAGGAACAGCCAATGCAGGCCCGTAAACTCCAGGTTGTGATCCTCAAGGGTGCGGCGAATTTCGGCAACCTGGGCCGAGGTGAAGCGCCCGGGGTCGGCGAACAGGGTAAACGGAGCGATCTCCACTCCGTGGTACCCGTAGCGCTCGAGCAGCGCACAGGAGTCGGCGAAAGCCATATCGCCGAACAGCTCATTGCAGATAGCGTATTTCTTCATGAACTGATCATTGTCTCCATGCCTTCTTCTGGTCAAGGCCCGGAGGCGAGCCTGGAGGCCTGGGTTGCCGGAAAGGCGAAGAGCCTCCTCCGTTCGACGCAGCGAACAATCCAACCATCCCTCCCCTTGACCGAATCGAGGTCTGATCTATACTGGATTTCGAGCACAGTTATTATGAGCTTTCTACGTATTTGGATGCAGGGGCTGTACAACCCCGTTCGGGCTTTCAAGAGGCTTCAGCCCAAACCTGCGCCTTATTGGGGATTGTGGGCGATCCTGCTGCGCTTCGGGATCACCGCCCTGACCTCGATTCTGGCCCTCCGTGTACTCAACCGGATGCCCTTCTACCCCTCCTCCCTGACCTTCCTGCCCACCGAACAGTACTACACCGCGCAGATCTTCTTTCTGCCCCTGTTCGGACTTGCCTGCTGGCTGCTGGCCGGCGCTCTGGTCCACCTGATCCTTCGGGGAATGGGCAAACAGAGCGACTTCGATTGGATTCTCAATTGTATAGCCTTCGGCCTGCTGATTCCCATGCCGGTAACCTGGCTGGTGGATTGGCTTTCGATCGCCCTCGACATCTACGGCCGCGG
>CAZFMD010000412.1:0-1788 GCA_964520025.1 uncultured Spirochaetaceae bacterium | reverse complement strand
GTTCCTCCCGCTGCCAGTACTTGATGAACGCCTCGTGACAGAGATCCTCCGCCTTCGTGCTACTGCCCGTGATGCGATAGGCAATCCGGAACAGTATCGGGTAGAGAGACTCGTACGCCCTGTCGAATATATCCTCACGCACCATTGTAAACAACAAACCTGGGCATTACGTTACAGATTCTGCTCAAAGTTTTTCTTTTTTCCAACGCGGACCATCGGGAGTATCCTCCAGAACCACTCCCAACCCCCGCAGCTGATTCCTGATTTCATCGGCCCGGGCGTACTCCTTGGCCAGACGCGCCTGCTCCCGCTGATCGACCAGCGCCTGCACTTCCGCCTTGAACTCCGGATCCAGCTGCTCCACCTCTATGGAGGCGATCCCCAGGCCCAGCACACGATCCATCTCCTCCAGCCCTCCAAGCTTCTGGACAGGGTCGATAGTCTCCTCCTTGAGCAGCTCCCAAAACCAACCCATGGCCTTCGGCACGTTCAGATCGTTCGCCAGATCTTCCCTGAAGCTTCGCAGCAGTCCTGCAGCCCTGTTGTCCTTCCCCTCGACTGCTCCCGCTTGCGCGGGCTTCAGAGGCTCCGCAGGCTTCAGGCCCGGGTTGTCTTCTTTCAAACGCAGAACCCGCTCGACCATGTTCAGCCGCCCGCTGCGGGCCGCATCCAGGGCCTCGAAGCTGAACTGCAGGGGGGAGCGATAGTGGGCTCCCAGACAGAAGTAGCGATAATCCAGGGCCTCATACCCATTTTCGATGAGACTGCTCAGGGTCAGGAAGTTGCCCGCGGACTTGGCCATCTTCTCCTTGGCCAGAACCAGGAACTCCCCGTGCAGCCAGTATTTCACCCAGGGTTTCTTGCCCGTGGCCGCCTCGCTCTGGGCGATCTCGTTGGTATGATGCACCGGGATGTGATCGATCCCGCCGCAGTGGATGTCGAACTGATCGCCCAGGTACTTCATGCTCATGGCGCTGCACTCGATGTGCCAGCCCGGGTAGCCCCTGCCCCAGGGAGAATCCCAGAGCATGGTCTGGTGCTCGAACTTCGACTGGGTGAACCAGAGCACGAAGTCGTGGGGGTTGCGCTTGTTCGGATCCACGGCGATCCGGGCTCCGGCCTTCAGATCCTCCCGATTCTGTCCGGTGAGCTTTCCGTAGTCCGAGGCTTTGCTCACGTCGAAGTACACGTTGCCCCCGGCCTGATAGGTAAAACCCGCCTCCTCTATTCGCCGAATCAGAGCGATCATCTCGGGGATGTGCTCGGTCGCTTGGCAGGTGATATCCGGCATGGTTACGTTGAGGGCTTCCAGGTCGTGAAAGAAGGCATCCTTGTAGTACTGTGCGATCTCCCGGACGCTCTTGTGCTGCTCCCGGGCCCCTTTGAGCATCTTGTCCTCTCCCTGATCGGCATCGTCGGTCAGATGGCCCACATCCGTGACATTCATCACGTGCTTGACCTTATAGTCGAAGAAACGCAGGGTACGAACCAGCAGATCCTCGAAGATGT
This sequence comes from uncultured Spirochaetaceae bacterium, assembly GCA_964520025.1. GTDB lineage: Bacteria > Spirochaetota > Spirochaetia > SZUA-6 > DRHE01 > JAFGQJ01. The sequence goes on along the minus strand of CAZFMD010000412.1, from coordinate 279 downwards.
AGGTGCGCAGATTGCCGATGTGGGCGTACTGGTACACCGTAGGCCCGCAGGTGTAGATACCCACATTCCCGTTATCGATGGGTTCGAGATCCTTTTTCCGTCGGCTCAGAGTATCGAGTAGACGAAGCTGGGGCTGAAGCGGGAGCGGCAAGCAATCCTCCTTTTTTGATCGTTACGCTCAAAAGTTCTCGAGATGAGAACGTTGTGGATTATTTCATGGTTTATATATAGACTCTGCCTGTGAGAAACGTAGGGAAAATCCCGAAAAAAATCAACCTA
>CAZFMD010000411.1:0-1795 GCA_964520025.1 uncultured Spirochaetaceae bacterium | reverse complement strand
CTTCAAAAGTGATTTGACAAATAAAAGGGCACATGGTAGTGTTTAGGCAATTGTACCCGATCGAGACAACCCGTTCACAAATACATACAACAGGTCGATGATAGAGAGGGGAGATTTCAGTGTCGCCGGCACATCAATATAAGAAAATTGAAAACGAGATCGTGGACAGCCTTGGCAAGAGGCTGCGGATCTTTTGGCAACGCTTTCTGTCCTTCTTCAAGAAAGTCCATCAAAAGGGAAAACAGCGCTTTACGGTGATGTTCATCCCGCACTCGGAGAAGAGGATCTTCAACTTTCAAATATCTGTATTTACACTGATTTTTTTCGTTTTTCTGCTGTCGGTGCTACTAATCGGTTTCATAGGCATGACCACCCACTTCACGACCACAAACGATCAGTTTCTCAAAGTGTCCAACAATCTCAATGCCAGCGAGGCCTCTCTGGAGAGTTTCAAGGATGAGATCGTCGAACTGCGAAGAGCTGTCAAGGACTTCAAGAGCCGTATGGAAGGGGTGCTGACGGAAATTGGAACCGACGGCGCCAAAAACTACCTCGAGCAGGGTGTGGGGGGCGATCTATCTTCTCTGGTCAGCCTGGAAGATGTGGAGTACGGAAACCTGAGGGACCTGAGTGATCTCATCAGTCTGCGCACCTATCTCGAGAATGCCGTAGAACCGCTCGGAGAGATCCACCAGGTCTTGGAGGCTCAAAGGGAGCTTCTTGTCGACATTCCGACCCTCTGGCCCCTTAAGGGTGTGCATGGGAATATAACCAACCGATTCGGCCCGGCGAAGCACCCTTTTACCGGAGGCTGGTACCTGCACAAGGGTATCGATATCGCCTGGGGATACGGTGTGCCAATCGTGGCCACGGCGAACGGGAAAATCCAAAAGGTCGACAACGATCCCATGGGTTTGGGTTGGTATGTCGTGCTGCGGCACAACTACGGATTCCATACCCGTTACGGCCATATGGACAGGATCATCGTGCAGAAAGGGCAAGAGGTCAGGCGGGGACAGATCATCGGATACATGGGAAGTTCCGGCCTGTCAACGGGCCCGCACCTGCACTATGAAGTCGGAATTGGAACCCAGGTTGTCGATCCGGAACAGTTTTTGAGCATCCGCAGCCCTTTGATAAAAAAATCTGTCACCTCTGGAAAATAGGGAATCTTCATGAGTGAACTCCAAATTCCCGGCGGGCCGTATATCAATTCGATTATCGGTGAAGGAACCCGTTTCAACGGCGAGTTCGACCTCAACGGGCTGTTACGCATAGATGGGGATTTCTGCGGCACCGTTCGGACGGAGGGGAAAGTCCTGGTTGGCAAGAATGGCCGGGCGGAATGCACGGTGTATGCAGGTACCGTAGTTGTAGGCGGCATTCTTCGGGGAAACGTCTTTGCCAATGATAAGGTGGTGATCCTCTCGACGGGGATCGTTTTAGGGAACATACACAGCCCGCGCTTCATCGTTGAAGAGGGAGTGATTTTTAACGGCACGGCCAAGATCGTTCAGGCGGAAGGCAAAACCGACCAGGAAAAAGCTCCGGTTGAAGAGGCTGAACCGCAATCCTATGCCCCGAGTGACAGTGGCGCTGAAAAGCGGCCCGTTGCGGTTTCCGCAACAGCCGAAGACCGGAGTTCTCCCGGATAGCGGCTCAAGCCGGAAGCTTTAAACAAAGCCGCCGGCGGCGATCCCGGGCGGATTTCTGCCGGGATTTCTTGATCCTTCGCGAGGCGAGGCAATGGATAGAATCGAGTCTCTTGACGGCTCTTACCTTTCAGGACGTTCCA
>CAZFMD010000410.1:0-1818 GCA_964520025.1 uncultured Spirochaetaceae bacterium | reverse complement strand
AGGCCCCCATGCAGAGGCAGGTTTCGATGGCCTGGTAGGGAGGCAGATAGCCCAGTGTGTAGCAACCGATGTCAGAGGTCACAAGCTTCGGCTCGAAAGCAGCCAATGCCTGGTTGAGGGCGTCGTAGCTGTCCCTGTGGGGACAACCGGCGCACAGCTGGGGCGGACGGACGGGGATCTCCGCACCGGATCTGTCGATCCCTTTTTTCGGCTCCAGGCCCAGGATACCTCGTACGTTGTCCGGAGTCAGCTCCCCGGTGCGAGGCAGTGAGCCGTCCTCCTTGCCTGAGATCTTCACAGAGGGGGGAAGAACGCCGAGCAAAGCCCGCTCCACGAAGGAGAATCCCTCCTCGATCACCACGATCCGTTCGACATGCTCGGCCAGCTGCCGTATCTTGTTCACCGGCAGCGGATACACGCTGATGTGCAGGTGGGAGGGTTTCACCGGGAGCTCGTCCCGGTTCTCCATGTAGTAGTTCCATCCCAAACCCGCTGTGATCACCCCGAAATTCGTGGAATCCTCGTTCAGCTCCAGGCTGTTGTAAGGAGAGCTTTCCGCGTACTCGAGAAACCGACCCTGGGTGGCCAGGAGCTCGGCCCAGAGCTTGCGAGCGGTGGCCGGCAGCAGCATCCAGCCGGCCTTCTCCGTGGATTTGTTCACCGGATTCTGAGCCCGCCGCTGCCCGGTCTGGACCACGGCCCGGGAGTGGGCGATGCGGGTTGTCAGGCGTACCATAACCGGGATGTGATACGTTTCAGACAGATCGAAGGCCTCCCGGGTCATCGTATACACCTCTTCTTGGGTCCGCGGCTCCAGGCAGATGATGCGGGCAAAGTCGGCGTAGAAGCGGCTGTCCTGCTCGTTCTGGGAGGAGTGCATGCCCGGGTCGTCGGCCACGGCCAGAACCAATCCCCCGTGAATGGCCAGCAGCGCCGAGTTGATGAAGGGGTCGGCGGCTACGTTCAGGCCCACGTGCTTCATGCTGACCAGCACCCGCCTGCCCACCAGGGATACCCCTACCGCCGCTTCATAGGCGGTTTTCTCGTTCGAACACCACTCGGCCGCGAAATCTCCGTAGCGCGGAGCGCAGGCTTGCAGGTACTCCATGATCTCCGATGAGGGGGTACCCGGGTAGGCATAGGCTGCCGAGATTCCCGCATCGATCGCTCCCATGGCCAGGGCTTCGTCTCCCAAGAGGACCATTTCAGGCATCCAATACTCCTTGTACGTACAGAAAAAGGTAACTCCCGCATCATACACAACCTGCCAGCGGGAATCAATACAGAGCTATTTGTTTCTTGCTAATAATATTTGCCGATCACACTTGTTTTAAAAAGAATCTTTGCTATAATCACCATATAGGCAACCTTTATTCGGATGAAATCGACGAAACAAATCGACGAAACAAATCGCAAAATCCTTAATATCCTCCAGGAACGAGGATCGATAACCAACGCCGAGCTGGCCGGCATGATCGGGCTGGCACCGGCCACGGTGTTCGAACGGGTGAAAAAACTGCAGCAGAGCGGGATCATCAAAGAGACAGTCGCCCTGGTGGATCCGCAAGCGGTGGGCAAGTCCATCATCGCCTTCGTGTTTGTTACGATGAACGACTATACCCAGGAGACCATCCAGCATCTGTCCGAGGAGATCAGCAAGCTTCCGGAGGTGCTGGAATGCTACCGTTTGTCCGGTGATAAGGACTACCTGCTCAAGGTGGTGGCCGAAGACATCCCCGGCTACGACGCCTTCGTATTCAACAAGCTGGCTCGCCTGCAGAAGGTCGGCAAGTTCAGCAGCATGTTCGTGCTTTCCAC
>CAZFMD010000409.1:0-1819 GCA_964520025.1 uncultured Spirochaetaceae bacterium | reverse complement strand
CAGGTGATGATCGTGCCGATCTTCAAAAACGAAAACAAGGCCGAGGTGATCGGCTATGCCCGCAAACTATACCAGCGGCTGAAAACACAAGTTTCGGTCCGGATCGATGATGATGACCAGAACTCTCCGGGCTGGAAGTTCGCCGAGGCGGAGCTTCAGGGCATCCCGATACGCATCGAGGCCGGCCCCAAGGACATGGAGAAGAACCAGGTCGTGCTGGTGCGTCGGGACACCTATGAAAAAATCCCCGTCGCCGTAGACCAGGCGGAGACCCGGGTGAAGCAGCTTCTGGAGGAGATTCAAAACCAGCTGTATCACCGGGCTCTGGCCTTCCGAAAAGAAAACACTCATCAGGTGTCCGATTACCAGAGCTTCAAGAGTCTCATCGAGGAGCAGGGGGGATTCATCGAGTGCGGCTGGTGCGGAAACCCAGACTGCGAAGCCAAGATCAAGGATGAGACAAAAGCCACGATCCGGGTGCTCCCCATGGGCCGAAACGGCCCTGCGGACAGCACCTGCATCCTCTGCGGAGAAAAGGCGACCGAGCTTGCCGTGTTTGCCAAGGCCTACTAGATCCACTGCTCCCCGTCCAATCGCTGCTGCGGTGCTTATGATCGTTCTGATCATCGGTATCGGAGGTCTGAGTTTTCTAAGCGGCTGCACGGCGCCGGCCGCAGAGCCGGAACCGGCGGAGATCATCAGCGGAACCCTGTACCAACTGCAAGCCGGTCGTTTCACACCGCTACCGGAGGGACAACAACCCTCCACAACGCCTCTGCAACTCTGGACCGTTCAGCAGCGGGTATCCGATCTGGCCGTTCTGGGGAAACGTGTATACCTGGGTGTGAATGGCTATGGAATCGCTGAGCTGGACCCGCAGGCGGAGAACGAGCTCGATTTCAACTACTTCTACGATCCCCTGATCTTCCGCTACCGCACCGTGACTACCCTCATCCCCGAACGGAAGGAGAATTCTCTGCTCTGCCACCTGTACTTCAACAGGCTTCTCAACGTGGTCAGCCACACGGAGCTGAAGCTGCAGGGGATCAGCCTGCTGCGGCTCGACCCCTCCTCCGGGATCTACGGCTTTGTCACTCCTCCGTATCAGGAGGAGCATCCCGAATGGGAAGCGGTCGGCTTTGTACCGGTCACACCGGTGGAACTGTTCCTCCAGTGGAAATACAGCGATCGCAACCGCACCCTGTTCTCTTACTCCCGTTTCGATTTGGCCGCTTTGGAGGAGGAGGAGGTCGAGTCGCTGGACTACAGAAGATCCTACGGCTTCGGGGATGCCCAACAGACGGATGCTTTACAGGTGCTGATGGGTGAAGCGCGCCGGATCCTGGACACCCCCGGAATCAGCACCGCCTACCAGCTGCACATCCGCTCTGATGGCCAACCCCTGCCGCGACGCTACGAGTACCATCCGGAGGACTTCACCAGCGCTGATCAAATCCGCCTCTACACCCTCTACGGAGCCAAACACGGCCACGGCCATCTGCTGCTGCTCCCCGACGGCCTGCTGCTGCAAAGCAGCGCCGGAACCCGCCAGCTCCGGCGATACCGGCTTCCTCCTCTCCCGGCCGACCACATCTATACGCAGCTGCTGGTGCACGGGCAGAAGCTGATCGCCGGCTGGGAACAGACGGCTTTTACAGAAGTCGGAGCGGCGGGGATTTTTTTTGCCAATCTTCCTTTAATTCCGTGAGAAGTGTGCTACATTGAGGAGTGGGCATGAGAAACCGAACCGGTGTTTTTCTCATCGTTTTCATGAGCTTCCTCCTTAGCGGTGTCCCCCTTCCGGCTCTGGATACCTTTG
>CAZFMD010000408.1:0-1824 GCA_964520025.1 uncultured Spirochaetaceae bacterium | reverse complement strand
CTCCTGAGCTCCGATGCCTGCGAGCGGGGCAGCTTCCTCAACACCATGGCCGCCCACATCACCGAGCTGGCCTTCGACGCCCTGGACGGCCCGCCCGTGGTGGTTGGCAGCCGCAACTGGATCACCCCGGCGGCGGAGATGGAGGAGATGTTCTTTCCTCAGAGCCAGTGGATCGTGGATGCGGTGCACGAACGCCTCCTGCCCCTTACCGGGCATACGGTGAGCTCCGACCAGTCCCTGGAAGAGCTGAGGCGGCGCAACCGCCTGGGGGTGTGATCAGACCGGGAGTTACACTCCCGCCAGGAGATCGTTGTCTGATCCGCTGAAAGCCGAGGTGAAACAGGACCTTCTCTATAGTTCGTGCATCAACGATTCTGAGCCTCGTCATGGTCACACTTCGACTTGTTGTATACCCACGAACTCCGGAATCTCTGCTTCACTTTCCAATTCATCGAGACATAGAGCAAGGACTTCCTTCAGGTTTGACTGGAGTTCGTCTAAGGTCGCACCCTGTGTATGAGCTCCGGGGATTCCCGGCACGATGCCAACGTAGAATCCGGTGTCTGGATCTCTCTCAACATAAGCAACGATCTTCCTCATCCTTTTTCCACTCCCCGCTTGTTTGTTCTGCAGCTCATTCTAGATCGGGTTGTTGTCAGAGTCAACAGGCAGGCAGCACTGTGGTCGAGAATGGCATTTCCCCTGCCGGGGCATACGGTGAGCAGCGACCAGTCCCTGGAAGAGCTGAGGCGGCGCAACCGCCTGGGGGTGTGAGGGGAGCGCTGAGATTTAAAAAAACCGAGCCCGTGATACACTATTCCAAGGTGGGGAATAGATGATGCATATGGGACGCACCGCCGTGTCGGCAGAAGCCAACAAGAGGCGTACGGGATACCGGTTCGCGCTGTGCCTGCTGGTACTTGGGTTCCTGATGCCCGCGGTGGGAGCACAAGGCGCGCCGGAGGAGATCTTCGATTTCCACTTGTCCAGCGGTTACCGTCTGGGTGGCCTGCGATGGAATACAGCCCAAGTCGGCGGAACCCCGAACATACGCTCGGAGCTCACCTGGTCGAAACTTCAGATCCTTCAAATCGAAGGGTTCACGATTCGTGCCGCCGCGGGCTACGGGTTGGTTCTTGCCGGGGATGTCCAGGATTCCGACTACGATTCGGACGACCGTACCGACGAGTTCAGCCGTTCCTACAGCGAGGCCAAGGGCGGGTATCTGCTCCACGCCCTCACCGGGCTGGGCTATCGATTCGACCTTCGAGCTGCACCGATTGCTCTGCTTCCCATGATCGGTATCGCCTTCCACCGCCAGGCCATGAAGATGACAGACGGGGTGCAGGTCATTCCTTCCACCGGCCCCTTCGATGGTCTGGACAGCAGTTACACCGCGAACTGGCTGAACTTCTGGGTCGGCCTGGATGCCGAGTACCGGATTGCGAGTAGGCTGAGCGCCGGCGCGGCTGTCTCGGTTCACCCGTCGCTGTACTACGCCGCGGCCGACTGGAACCTGATACCCGCCTACGCCCATCCGGTCAGCTTCGTGCACAAAGCATTCGGGTTGGGATTTCGGGGGGACCTGTCCGTAGGCTTTGAGATGAGCCGGCGTTGGTTTCTGGAAGGACGAATCGGTCTGGAGTACTGGTTCGGCGGTCCCGGCGTCGCTGAGATCTTTTCTTCCGGCGGTGGATCGACAGAAACCCGGTTGAACGAGGTGGTATGGAGCTCCGCGCAGTTCTGCTTGGGTACCGTGCTGCGTCTGTGAGCAAACCCTATCCTCGACACCTTCCGCAAGCTCTCATAGTCTCTGAAGACGAA
>CAZFMD010000407.1:0-1842 GCA_964520025.1 uncultured Spirochaetaceae bacterium | reverse complement strand
CCGCGAAGCGGACCAGGTCCCGCTGACAGCTCCGGAAACTGGGACTCTGCCAGGGGCGGATGGCTCCCTCGTTCAGGGTCTTTCCCTGATCCGGGATAACCAGATCCGCATCGATGCCGATCACCCGTCCGAAGCCGCGGCAGGTGTCGCAGGCTCCCACGGGTGAGTTGAAGGAGAAGAGGTTGGGCTGCGGATCCCGGTAGTGGATGTCACACTCGGCGCAGTGCAGATCCCCTGAGAAACGCAGGGGCTGCTGGGGCTGATTCTTCTGGTCTACAGGATAGATCCACACCCGGCCCTGCCCGAACTTCATGGCCGCCTCCAGGTCCTCGATGATCCGGGACCTGTTGCCCGTTTTCAGTCGCACCCGATCCTGGATCACCTCCAGGGCCGTTTGCTCCCGCCTGTGAATACGGGTATATCCCTGCCTGAGAAGCAGCTCCCGCACCTCCTGCTCGCTGAAGTTGTGAGGAATGGCCACGGGAAAAACGATCAGCAGGCGGGGGGTCTGATCCTCCTGTTCCTCGGCTCCACTTCCTCCACTGCGCGGCTCCCGCGCCCACCGCAGCAGCCGCTTCCAGATCGTCTCCGGTGTATCCCGGTGGACCTCTTTGCCGCAGTTACCGCAGTATAGTCTCCCGGTCCGGGCGTACAGCAGCTTGAGATGATCGTTCAGCTCGGTCATCGTGCCCACGGTGGAACGGGAGGTGCGGACAGGATTGACCTGGTCGATGGCGATGGCCGGCGGGATGCCCTCGATACGGTCCACCCGGGGCTTGTCCATCCGGTCGAGGAACTGCCGGGTATAGGGGGAGAAGGTCTCCACGTAGCGCCGCTGGCCCTCCGAGTAGAGGGTGTCGAAGGCCAGGGAGGACTTGCCCGAACCGCTGACACCGGTCACGACGGTCATCTTGTTCAGGGGAAGCCGCAGGTTCAGGGATTTGAGATTGTTCTGCCCGGCGCCTTCAACAGTAATATGGGAGTCTGACACTGATTTCTCTCTTCTTTTCGCGGGGCTTGCTGAGTTTAATCTAATCAATGACGGATGATCCCGACAAGGAAATCCCTCTACTTCGCGATCAGCACAACCGCCGAACGGCTCTTCGTGGTATAGCGGTTCTGTACGGCGAGCAGCCGCTCATCCCCGGGAAGCAGAAAATCCCCCGGAGTGTCCAAGCCCGTATCCATGGCCAGATACCAGTGTTTCCCTTTAGGGGGCGAACAGAGGACGAAATCTTGATCCCTCTCCAGGGAGTTGAACATCAGGAAGAAATCGTTGTCGTCCCGGTCCGCGGCTATCTCCGCCCTGCTGCCGTCAAGCCGGTAGGCCAGCAGCCGGTCCGCTTTGCCCCATTGCATCTGCCTGCCCCTCTGGTCGAACCAGGTGATGTCGGGGATGCTGTTTCGACTTCGATCCTCGCCGCTGTAAAACTCGGGCCGATGGAAGGCCGGGTGAGCCCGGCGGAAGGCGATCAGCAGCCGGCAGAAACGCAGGATATCATGATGGGTATCTTTGAAACTCCAGTCGACCCAGGAGATCTCGTTGTTCTGGCAGTAGGCGTTGTTGTTGCCCCTCTGGGTACGCCGCAGCTCATCCCCTCCCAGCATCATGGGCGTACCCAGGGACAGAAGCAGCGTTACCATGAAGTTCTTGACCTGCCGGTTGCGTAGTGCCTCAATTTCCGCATGCTCGGTGTCTCCCTCGGCTCCGTAGTTGGCGCTGTAGTTTTGATTATGCCCGTCCTCATTGCTCTCGCCGTTGGCTTCGTTGTGCTTGCGGCTGTAGCTGACCAGGTCGTTCATGGTAAATCCGTCGTGGGAGGTCACGAAGTTGATGCTGTG
>CAZFMD010000406.1:0-1850 GCA_964520025.1 uncultured Spirochaetaceae bacterium | reverse complement strand
AACAGCAAGTTCATGAATAAAAAGCAAATACAGGAGCTCTTTGACAACGCCCTGGAGGCCGGACGTAACCGTGACTATCGGCTGGCGATCGAGCTGCTCCAAGAGGTCCTGGTGCAAAGCGATCAGTTTCCCGCGGCTCTGCTGTATCTGGGACGCGCCTATCATGCTGCCGGTGACTTCAACCGGGCAATCCAAGCCCTCCAGTTTTACCTGAAACTCGAACCCGAGTCCGCCCAGGGCCATTTTTTTTTAGGCCGCGCCTACTTCACCCTTGGACTGTTTGGACACGCCTTCCGGCATCTGAAAGTTACCACCACACTTGACGGATCCTTCGTACCCGCCTTGGGCCTGCTGGGATTGACTCTGCTCAAACGGGGCCATCCGCAGACCGCGGTCTCCGTATTCGAGCGTGCTCTGACTCTGGAACCGGACAACCGGCGTATCTTTACAGGCTACCTCAATGCCCTTCTCACCAATGGCATCCGTTTGTTTCGCCGGCATCGCTACGAGGAAGCCCGGGATACCCTCCTGTTTATCCGTAAACACCGCCCGGAAAGCCTGGTGGCTCATCTGTACCTGGCCAGCATCTACCGAGAGCTGGGAGATCAGGAGCTGTCTTTGCTTCATTTCCAGGAGGCGGGGCACCTGGCTCCGGAGGACCCGGTGCTGCATCTGCAGAAGGCGATCCTCTACCTGCAGCAGGGAAACAATCCCGACGCCTTCGAAGAGATGGCCGAAGCCATGAACCGCTTGGGCGGCCAGAAGATCTCCACCCAGGATGTACAGAGCTTGCTACGGCTCATGACCATCGTACTGTTTCAGAATCATAGACACCGGGAAGCCCTGGAAAGCGCCCGCCGGGTTCTGCGGATCTCCTACCGGGACGGTGACATGCACGCCATCATGGCTGAATCCTTCAGTAAATTGGGGGAGTTCAAGAAAGCCAAGAACCACTACCTGCGGGCACTGAATGCGGACAGGAACCGGCTGGAGTTCAACTACGGGCTGGCAGCTGTGCTGTGGGAGCAGGGGGAGTACAAGGAACTGAATACCGTGCTGGAGCGGATCTTACGCCGCCACCCCGAGGATGAATACGCGCTGTACTACAGGGCTCTTAGCCTGCCCTGCCTGGTGGATGACGTGGGCCAAACCATTCCCGTGCTGCAGGAGCAGATCCGTCGCAGCGGACCCGATCCCCACCTGATGAATGCCCTGGGACAGGAGTACCTGCGGGCGGATCTTCCCGAACTGGCCGAGGGATGGTTCAAACGTACTCTCAAACGAACAGCCGATTCCGAGGAGGCTCTGCAACGGCTGATCGAGGTATATACTCGTCTGGATGAGAGAGGCAAGCTGCTTCGAGCCTACGCCGACTATCTGAAAGCTTACCCGGAGGACCTGGATTCGCGCAAAAGCTACGCCAGACAGCTCTACGAACAGGGTAATTTTGCCAAAGCCTGCACCCAGTTGGAGGCGATTCTGCCCCGGGAGCCGAAGAATGCCGATTTTATAATCATGCTGGCCCACAGCTATCGACAGAACGCCAAGTACCCGGAAGCGATCCTCCTTTATAGGGAGCTTCTGCTGGAAACGCCGAAGGATCTTGACCTGGTGAAACCGCTGGTATTTTGCATGGAACGCAGCGGTAACCGGGAAACCGTGATTCTGTTGCTGGAGAAAGCCATCAAGCTGTTCAAGGAGGATGTCTGGCTGCAGCAGCGCCTGGGGTCACTGTACATGGCCGAAGGGCAGCTGGAGAAGGCGGCCAAAACCTTTCGCAGCATCATCGGGCTGGATCCGGAAGACTGGCAGGCGTACGGCAGCCTGGGCGAGCTATACGGTAAGATGGG
>CAZFMD010000405.1:0-1852 GCA_964520025.1 uncultured Spirochaetaceae bacterium | reverse complement strand
TGATCCCAGGAGGTCAGGCCCGCCTCCAGACTGCCCTGCATACCGGCAATCCAGGATTCTCGCGCTTCCTCGAAATCCAGGTATGCCTGTTGCCAGGCCCGTTCGCTTTCGCTGTATAGACTGCGGGCCTCCTGCTCCCAGCGAACCCGTTCGCCGAAAAGGCTCTGCTCCGCTCGATTCCAGGCCTCGATTCCCCGCTCGAACGCCAGGGAGAACTCCTCCCGCCAATTTTCCCCATCGAGCACAACCGGCGGCTGCTGATGATCCGCGTTTCCTCGGGCATCCGCCTGGGGCAGGGCGTCGGAGCTCTGCAGTTCCTCGCGGATTCGCTCGACCAGCTGATTGGCCAGCAGGTCGGCCTCCGCCGGTGCCGAATCGTTCGCTTTGGAGCCCTCACTGTCCTGAAGCCTGAGACGAACGAACTGACTCTCCGACTGCCTGTACAGGCGCTCAAACTCCCGGTGTACCTGCGCCGTATACTCGTGCAGGGTGACCGTGGCCGCGGTTTGCAGCTCGGGGCAACCGAGAGAGTCCAGAGTCGTCAGCAGTTCCTGGTAGACGACCTGCACCTCCCGCTCCCACTGCTGTAGGAGCTCCTCCATGCTGGTTCCCAGCTGTGCCTGCCAGCTCAAATGATCCGCTGCGGCCCCGGTTCGCTCAAGCGGGAGGGGATTGCCCCGATCGTCCCGGAGGATGCCTCCCTGTTCCTCGGTAGCAAACAGGTACAGTTCATGGGCCCGCTGGATTTCCGCGATAAACTTGTCTATCTCCGGCTGAGGCAGGCTCTGCAGCCAGGTGACTTCAATCCATTGCAACAGTTGCTGTTGCTCCCATTCCGGAGTATCCGCCTCCAGCCAGGCCGAAGGCTGCAGCTCCGGCAGGTAGGAGGGAAGCTCCGATCTGGCCGGTTGGCCGAAATGCAACAGCTGCGGGGCGGTCTTTGTAACGGGGAATGTGGTGAACGGCTCTGGCTCGTCAGAAGCGGCTAAGCCTGGCAAGAACAGCAGGAGCAGAAGCCCGAAACCAAGAAAAGTCGTCGGTTTCATGCTCCAAGTCTCTTTTTGTATTGACCATTATCATAAACCGGCGCTTTGGAGTTGGCAAATTTATTTCCGGAATTTCTCGAGTTTTTTTGTTTTTCGAGCCGAGCGCCGACGGACCGGGCTGTGCTTTCGGGCCTTAGATCCGAGTCACGAATCCGAGGGTGAACAGGGTTCCTGCGTATTCTTCCACTACCGCCTGCTCAGGTCTCCACCACCACTCCGAGGCGAAGCACAGCCCGCTGGAGGTGGACCAGAAATAGCGCAGATCGATGCGCCCGAACGCGCCGATCTGCACGTCCTCGCTGAAATTGAACGGTGAGAAAAGCAGGTCACCTTCAAAACGGCTCGATCGATGCGAAAGGGTGACGGCGGGAGACCATATGCCCTCCAGTCCGTACCCGCCCGAGAGTACCTCCCACATGTGAATACCGAAACCGGCGAACCAGTGCTCCCACACCAGCGGTCGGTACTGGTAGGTGAAGCGAATGGTAATAGGATTAAAGATTAGTGGGATGGCGAGGCGAAAGAAGAAACGCCGTCCCTCGTAGGCGATCTCCGGTACCACACCGTAGCCGTTGAAAGAAGAAGTTTGGGAACTCCAATATGCGTAGCCTGCCGCCGTGGACAGTAGGTAGTACGTGGGGTAGATAAAATCAGCCTGAGCGTCCAGCCAGGCGTCAAGGATCGATCCGGAATAGGCCAGGGCCAGACTGCCCGCGTAGATCCAGAAACCGGCATATGTAAGGGGGTCGTTCCAGGTCGTTCCCATCAACACGCCCAAACCGCTGAGTGACATCGACATCACCAGC
>CAZFMD010000404.1:0-1852 GCA_964520025.1 uncultured Spirochaetaceae bacterium | reverse complement strand
AAAGTAATATTCTTGACTAAGGTACTATTTCTGATAACGAGGGCTGTGTCAATAGGGGACCCTCTGTTTCCTGAAAAACCCGGCCTTTAATATCCGTGCTTGCCGGGAGCCACCCCAGGAGCGTGAGCATAACATGAACGAGGCAATTTTCCGCGTCTTTGCCGGAGACAGGCACATCGACATCCAGACCGTAACCCGAGGTTTTCCCCTGGAGCGGCTCTTCGAGCTGGAGGAGGGGGACAGACTCGAGGATTCTGTTTTTCTGAGGGCTCCAAGGTCCGTGGTGCCTTCAGAGATACGCTCGTTTCTCACGGCCATGAAGCAAATTGAGGTCGTCGACCGGGGAAATCCCGACGCCCGCGTGGAGGTCGTTTCCGGCAGTGAACCCGGGCTCAGCGTTGAGGGGGACTGTTTCAGGCTCACCCTGACACCCGAGCTGATCGACAGCCCCAAGGACAGGCGCAGGACCCTGGCCGGCAACCTCGGTCTATTCTACTCCCTGTCCCTGTTTCTGCTGGAGAAAAAATACGGAATCGTGAGCTATCATTCCAGCGCCCTGGTGGATGAAAAGAACAGGATCGTGTACATCAACGGCGGGGAGGCCTCCAGCGGCAAATCCGTGATCATGCTCGAGTACATGGCCCACTACGGAGCGGGTTCCGACTACAGGGTGCTGTCCACCGAGATGGGGCACCTGAGCATCCGCGAGGGGGAGCTGACAGCCTACAGCGGCGCGGCTTTCGACAATGTGTCCCTCTTTCCCGGGGAAATGGAAAAGATCGAGCTCATGGGCCGCCTGTTTCCCCGCGACGAGATGCCCGATCCGGACGGCCAGGTGGAGGTCAGAGGCACCGACGGCAGCGTCAAGACCGCGGTCAGCGTGAGGGAGTTCTACGCCCGCAGCGACTCTTATCGTTCCCGGGACGGGTACAGGCTGGTGTACCTGATGCCCACGATTCATCCGAGCTACGAGACCGTAGATCCGGCGATACACCGCCTGCCACAGGGCAGCTATGACGGGCTGCTCAGCTCTCTGATCGGTGTGGCCAGGCAGAAGCTCGGCCAGAAACAGCCGTCCTGGATCTACGACGAGCGGGCCGCTCTTTTTTTACCGGCCTGGTATCTGGGGGCGGAGCAGCCGATGGAGGCCCGGACCATCGAGCAGTCCCTGAGTGAGCAACACCTGCTGGCCGTGGTACGCATCAGGGGAAACCCTATGGATTTCAACGCCAAGCCGGGCAGCTACTGGAGCAAGATCGCCCGCCTGCTCGAGCTGGACTGAATCGATTCTTGAAACAATCAGGCACAGCCGTATAATGCGAAGAACTTCGCAGGAGAGATTCACAGGAAGCGTTCGTATCAGATATCAGAAAATAAAATCGAAGAACAGGAGGCAGTAATGGCAAGAGCATTTAAGGATCACATCACAATCCCCGAGAAGTTCGGAACCGTGATGATCATCGAGAAGGAGTTCGGCCCGGCCGGTGCAAAGGATTGGGCCGAGATGGCCAAATCAATCGCCAACATCGTGAAGGTGACCTTCGGCACCGCCGCCCTCTACGATGAGCGGTTGTTGAAGGAGAAGATCGCCGTGTACAACGACGCGGGGATCAGCACCATGATCGGGGGCACCCTCACCGAGGTGGCCATCCTCAACGCAGGCGGATACACGAAATCGGCTCTGCAGGGGTACGTAAGCTACGCCAAGGGCCTGGGGCTAACCCACCTGGAGTTCTCCGACGGGAGCATCTACATTCCGGACAAAGATCGTCCCGAGTGTATCCGGATGTTCAAAGATGCCGGTTTCAGGGTGATATCGGAGGTCGGCAAGAAGGATCCCAAGAAGGATGCG
>CAZFMD010000403.1:0-1859 GCA_964520025.1 uncultured Spirochaetaceae bacterium | reverse complement strand
ACCGCCAGAAACTCCAGTGCTTCCAGATCCTTCTTGACCCGGTTGACATTGGGATCGCTCAAGAATGGGTTCTCCCCCATCATGTACATCCCCCGGATCGAGCCGTCCTCGGCTCCGTGGAGCATCTCCACCACGGTGATGCCGGGAATCGGGGAGAGGGAGGCCGCCCAGGCCTTCTCGAACTTCTCCTGCACCACGTCATTGGCCACCTGCTGGTATCCGGGGTACACATTGGGAAGGGCGCCTAAGTCGCAGGCTCCCTGAACGTTGTTCTGTCCCCGTAGGGGGTTCACTCCTGTGGACCGCTTGCCCACGTTGCCGGTGACCATGGCCAGGTTGGCCAGGGACAGCACATTGTCCGTTCCGGTGGTGTGCTGGGTGATGCCCATGCTGTAGATGATCGAGGCCCTCTCGGCCTTTGCGTACAGCCGGGCCGCCTGGATGATCTTCTCTTTTGGCACTCCTGTGATCTTTTCCACCTTCTCCGGGGTGTACTGCATAACCACGGACTTGAACTTCTCGAAGTCCTCGGTGCGATTCTCGATGAACTGTTCGTCGGCCAGATGTTCGCTCAGGATCACCTGCATCATGCCGTTGAACAGGGCCACGTCGGTTCCGGAGCGCTGACGCAGGTGAAGGGCCGCTACGCCCGCCAGGTCGATCTCCCGGGGATCGGCCACGATCAGGGTGGCGCCGTGCTTCTTGACCGCCGCCTTGACCTCCAAACCGATGATCGGATGGGCCTCGGTGGTGTTGCTGCCGGTGACGAAGATGCAGTCGGCGTAGCGAAGCTCGCCGATCGCGTTGGTCATGGCGCCGCTGCCGAAAGCCTTGGCCAGGCCCGCCACGGTGGAAGAGTGACAGAGGCGCGCGCAGTGATCCACGTTGTTGGTTCCGACTACCGCGCGCATGAACTTCTGGAACACGTAGTTGTCTTCGTTGGTACACTTGGCGCTGGAAAGCCCCGCGATGGCATTGGGGCCGTGCTTATCCTTGATCTCCCGCAGGCGTTTGGCTACCAGGTCCAGAGCTTCGTCCCAGGACGCCTCGACGAACTCGGCCTCCGGGCCCTTGGGGGAGTCCGCTTTTCGAATCAGAGGCTTGGTCAGACGTTCCGGGTGGTTGATGAAGTAGGTACCGAACTTGCCTTTTACGCAGAGATTGCCCCTGCTCACCGTGCCCTTGGCCGGAGTGGTCACCTTGACCAGTTTGCCGTCCTTTGTGTGCATCTCCAGGGTACAGCCGCAACCGCAGTACGGGCAGATCGTCCTGGTCACCTCGAACTCCCACTCCCGTCCCTTGTGGATCCGTTCCCGCTCGGTGAGCGCACCCACGGGACACACGCTGATGCAGCGTCCGCAAAACTCGCAGGTGGTCTCCTGTAGGGGTCTGCCGAAGGCCGTGGATATATGGGCCTTGAAGCCCCGGTCGGCGTAGTCGATGGCGTTGTCCAGCTGCAGCTCCGCACAGGCGGCAACGCACCGTCCGCAGAGGATGCACTTGTTGTAATCCCGTATGATGAAGGGATTCTCATCCAGAATCGGGAAGACGTTCTTGGCTCGGTGCGGTCCGGAGAACCTAGACTCGCTGATACCGAACTCGTAGGCGTACTTCTCCAGCAGGCAGCTGCCGCTCTTCTCGCAGGTGATGCAGCTGATATCGTGGTCGGAGAGGATCAGCTCCAGGTTCATGCGACGGGCCTTCATGACCCGCTCGCTTTTGGTGTGCACGACCATGCCTTCGGATACCGGATAGCTGCAGGAAGCGGCCAGGTTTCTCATCCCCTCCACCTCGACCACGCAGAGGCGGCAGGAGCTTATCGGATGGATATCCTCGCCGTAGCACAGGTGGGGTATCTC
>CAZFMD010000402.1:0-1868 GCA_964520025.1 uncultured Spirochaetaceae bacterium | reverse complement strand
GGCCGGCGAAGAACACGATGGCGCCCTTGGCCACGGCCGGTAGCTCGATTCGCAGCAGGGCGTACTGCAGCCAGATCACAACCAGGTAGTGGATGATGTAGATCCCGTAGCTGTTCGCGCTCAGGCTGTCAAAAACGCGGATAGGCCGCCGGGCAAAGCGAAGGAACAACGAAGTGAGGCCCAGGACCGCAAGGGCCATCTCGAGAATGAAGATGGGCGTAACCAGGGGCGATTGGGGTGCTGACACGAAGATCGCCGAAAGACCGGCGTATGAAAACAGTCCCGCGAGCATCCAGGCCCACCATCGCTTGGCAAAGGGGCCGTCGGCACGGAAGGCGCCCCGCTCCAACCCGCGCGCCCCAATGGCCACACCGGCTGCGAAGTACACCAGGTACAGGAAGAGGCGGACGATCTGCACCCGCAACGGTCCGACTCCCAGCCAACGTCCCGGATCGAAGACGCTGCTCATCGGGAAGTAGGCCGAGAAGGCCAGAACGATAAGCGTCAAGGCAAATAGCAGGGCGCTATCGAAAACCGGGATTGACCGTCGATTCGAATTGCCGCCGGCCCTGTGGAAGGCCAGGTAGCAAAGCGCGGCAAGACAATCGAAAACCAGCAGGAGCCATACGAACCACAGCGGGCCCGCCGTTGGAAAGCCTCGTTGAGCCAAGTCGAGCCAGAACTCCCCGAAGCTCTGACTCCAGCCGTACACCAGGCGGATCTCCAGAACGGTGGGATAGAAGGCCAGGGGAATGAGGACAACCACGCCGATGAGGAAGGGGATCCCTAGCCGGGTCAGCCGGCCGAGCAGGAAGTGAGCCGCTCCTTTGCGCCGCAGGCTCTGCCAGACAAACAGACCCGAGACGAAGAAGAGCAGCGGCATGAAGAAGGTGTCGTTGAGCAAGGCGATACGGTCGAAGCCTGCCCACTTGGCGCTGTCCACGATCGGGCTGAACGTTGCCGTTGGATCTTTCGGATTGAGAAATCCGAACCTCACGTAGGCGAGGATGGCGTGGTGAAGAAGCACCAGTAGAACGCCGAAGGATCGCAGGTAATCGAAAGCCGCGATTCGCTCTGTTCCCAAAAATTTTTCCCGGTCGACGCTACCATCAAGGGTCCTGTCTGTCATTTTCTGCCTCCCTTTGGGCTATAGCACGATTACAGCTCACACGTTCCAGCTGTATCAGTTCCCGTGCGCCTCCCCCGCAGAGCACGCGCCAGGGGGATGATGGTCTGACAACGCATCGGAAGCGGATGCGGCAACATCGCGGTACACAGCCGGATGATTCTCAGGGAGCTTGCGCCACATGCGATCGGCAATAACGACAATAACGGCGAAACCGACGAGCAGGATGTTTCCGGCCGTGGTAATCGGGAGTATCCTCACCAGCGGATTCATGGCGTTCATGGAGGCATGAAAAACCGCCGGAGCCAGAATGCTCCCATTCGTCCGGTTGTAGACCCAGGCGAACAGGATGGTGATGAACGGATACAGAGCAATTCGAACAAGCAGGTATCCACCGTTTTGGTATTGAACAATATCGTTAGGGATATGCCATATCACCATCAGGACCCACAGGATGAGACTTGCTATCAGCGGGCTGAGTCGAGCCTGCATTCTTCTTTGGGCGAAGCCACGCCAGCCCGACTCCTCATTGATACCACCGGAGTAAAGCAGCACGGAGAAGAAGGTAATGAGGATGGTGAAGGCAAGGTCTACGCCTTGGCTCACTTGCGGGAACAGGGCTTTGCCATGCAGGATATTTGTGATGACCGCACCGACCAGATGGATCACCGGAAAGGTGAGCAGAGCGACCAGGTAGTAGACAAGCTTCCCGGTGGGCCGCACCAGTGTCGCCAACATCCGC
>CAZFMD010000401.1:0-1869 GCA_964520025.1 uncultured Spirochaetaceae bacterium | reverse complement strand
GCGAAGATCTCTCCGAACTTCTGCAGGTACTCGTTCCTGCTTGCCGAAGCCTTGTTGGCGTCGTACTCGAAGAACTTGATCTCCGAGGTCGGCTGGAGTCCCGGAGGCGGGGGTACATCCGGCCGGGTCATCCTGCGGAAGTGGGGCGCCTGGGAGATGATGCTCATGGCTTCCTTTGTGGTCAACCAGTCCATGAAGATCCGGGCATTCCGAGGATTGGGTCCTCCCTTGATGATCCCGGAAGCATCGAAGCGCAGACCCGTTCCTTCCGAGGGGTACACGGCTTCCACGGAATTGCCCTTGGCCTTTTCCGTAAATACGTTCCCCTCTCCGGTGACCCCGATGCCGAACTCACCCCGACCTACGAAGGTGTAGACCAGAGTCGACTTGGGGACGAAGGTGGTTACCTTACGGACTGCGTTGATGTGGTCCCAGCCGTACAGGCCCACCATCTGGAACAGCTGAGCGTAGGCCGAGCCCGAGAGGGCCGGGTTGGCCATGACGATTTCACCTCGCCACTTGCTGTCGCCCAGGTCCTTCCAGCTCTTGGGAGCGTCACGGAGGGAAACCCGATCCGTGTTGATGATGAAGGCCTGGATGTTGAAGCTGAAACCGAAGTACTTGTTGCCCCTGGCATCCTTCACGTCATTGGGAAAGGCGGATGCTTCTTTCACCCTGTAGGAATCCATCAGGTCGTAGACCACATCCAGGTTTTCCTTGGCCATGGCCATGATGATGTCCCCCTGGGGTCTTTTGGCCTCGGCTTGGACGCGGGTGATGATCTCTCCCGAACCCTGACGGATCAGCTCCACGTCGATGTCCCGGTACTTTGCCTTGAAGGCCCGCACCAGATCATCCCCCATTTCGGGACTACCGGCATTGTAGATCACCAGCTTGCCGTCCGCCGACACCAGCACCGCGCTCAGCAGGAGCATCAGCCCGATCACAAGAGGAATGAATTTTTTGTTCATACCAACCTCCTTGGAAAATTTTGTAGCAGTTGAAGTATAACCGATTCCCGGTGATCCCGCAAATCCCGAACTCGAGTGTCAGGTAGCGGATCTACCCAGCTCGCTGAGATCCTTCTTCAGCTGTTCCGCCCCCGTGAACAGGAGGGAGCGGATTCCGAGCTTCCCGGCCGCTGCCACATTGGCTTGAACGTCATCGATGAACACCGCCTGTTCGGGCAAACAGCGCTCGTGATCAAGGATATGGGAGTAGAAGGCCGGATCCGGCTTGGCCAGCCCCATGAGGTGGGAGGCATAGACCGCATCGAACACATCATAGTCGCCCTTTCTTTGATGCAGTTCGAAGTGCGGGGTGATGGTGTTGGTTCCGGCCACCACGCGGGCCTGCTGTTTCAGCCCTTCGACAATCGCCGCCATCTCCGGGTCCAGCTCCGGATCGAAGAAACGGGTCAGCAGATCCTCTTCGAGGGTGCGCCCGCTTTTCGCCGAAAAACGCCGGGTGAACTCCCCGGCCGAGATTGCCCCGGTGGTGAGGGCGATGAAATCATCCCGGGCAAACTCGGCCATTTTTGCCCCATTGAAGTCTAAATACCGTGCAATGTCGGGAGCCACGTTGGTGTTCTGACTCACCACCCCGCCCATATCGAAAATGTATAATTGAACCATTCGATCCCCTATTCCAGATTATCCTGAAGCCGGATCACTGCCTGCCGCACCGCCCCGGCAACCGTTCGGGGAAAGCCGCAGGCGAAAACGCTAACCTTTTAAAGCGCCTACGGTAATCCCTTTGAGAAAATACTTCTGAAAGGAGAAAAAAACAATAAACATGGGGATGGCGGCCAGGGTCGAGGCGGCCATGATGTCGGAGTAGCGCATGGGATACAGTTCCTGGAAGTAGCTC
>CAZFMD010000400.1:0-1875 GCA_964520025.1 uncultured Spirochaetaceae bacterium | reverse complement strand
TTTCATCTTCCACAACCTCCAGGGTGGGATCGATCAGCTCGCGGAGCTTGTCCTGAATCAGCCCTTTGAGGGTCAGATCCGAGGCCATGCAGCCGTGACACATACCCATCAGCCGCACCACCACCCGATTGTCCGCCAGGTCGACCAGCTCTACATCCCCACCGTCCCGCTTGAGAATCGGACGGACCTCTTCTTTCAAGACCTCTTCGATCTTCTTGATCTTCTGCACGGTGGTCAGACGCGCACCGTCGGTGCGTTTCTCCGTCTCTCCCCGCCAGACCTCTTCCAGCAGGTCTTCAATGCGGGGGATGCAGGCCCCGCATCCGCCCCCGGCCTTTGTGTAGTTGGTTACCTCCTCAACGGTGTGGAGGTTGTTGGCCAGGGCCACCCGCTTGATCTTGGTATCGGTGACGCCGAAGCACTTGCAGACCACCTCTCCCTCGTCTTCCTCGTGGGCTTCCAGCTTGATGCCCTTGAAGTCGGCGATCGCCGCCTCCAGCGCCTCCTGGCCCATGACCGAGCAGTGCATCTTCTCGGTGGGCAGGCCGCCCAGGTATTCGGCGATGTCCTGGTTGGTGATCTTGGCCGCCTCCTCCAGACTCTTGCCCTTGATCATCTCCGTCAGGGCGCTGGCAGCGGCAATGGCGCTTCCGCAGCCGAAGGTCTTGAACTTGGCGTCCTTGATCTTTCCGTTATCTATCTTCAGGGTGAGCTTCAGAGCGTCACCGCAGACAATCGAGCCGACCTCTCCCACCGCATCGGCATCCTCGACCGCCCCTACGTTACGGGGATTCTCATAGTGCTCCATCACTTTTTTTGTATATTCCCACATGGTCCTTTCCCGATCATATCTAATTCTTTCTATAAAGTAATATCGAGCGGGAGTTGTGTAAAGAGAATTGTAACAGCGATGTGTGCGGGCCGCCCCGTAGCCGCCCGACCGCCGACCGGTCAGCGGGTTTCGGGGGGCGGGAGAATGAAGGTGGAGACCCGGAAGCCCTCGTAATCCCGGGCCGTATCCTGATTGATTGGATCCAACAACCGCTGTCCGTTCACTGTATAATAGTAGAAATGTTGCCCGGGAGGCATGCGGACGGTGATGCTGTACTCGCCGGGCCTGGTTTCCCGCAGTCGATGCCAGAAGGGATCCCAGTTGTTGAAATCCCCTGCCACGGACACGGCCCTATCGGGAGGGGAGCGGAAGAAAAAGGTGACGCTCCCGTCGCGGTGAATCTCAGGGCTCACCACCATGCGGGCCGGACGATCGTGGAGGCTGAACAGGGAAAAAGCACGGCCAAAGGCGTCCGCATCGGAGCGGGGATTGAACGGATCGCTTATCCACAATCCATCCACAACCATCCGGTAGCGTAGTTCCTCGATCTCCTCAGGCACATCGAGCAGCAGGAGGAACACGTCGTTTTCATTGCGGAAGTAGATGTGAAAAACCCGGTACTCTTCATGGGCGAAACGCGCGCCCACCAGGCGCACCGGCTTGCTCGACTGATAGCTCAGCAGCACCTGCCGGTCCAGGTACTTCGGGGGACCGGCCCTGTCGATACCTCTGATGCGGACCTCCATGAGGTGGGCGTCCAGTGCGAGCACGGAACCGGCCACCAGGAACAGGAGAATCGCAGATACGAAGAAAATTGTCAGTTTATGATTGTCCATCATTCTGCTATACTTCAAAGGAACTATTCTTATGACCCGATTCGTTTTTCCTTGGTTCTCTACAGACGTTTTTATTTTCAGTGTACACACTAGTGCTTCGACATTCGAAAATGTCAACTTGAGCACAGGAATCTTAACCTCCGCGCCGGAAAAACCGAAATTCAAGGGTAGAAACTAGATGCCCAACCTACAAGAGGTCGAACAGTT
>CAZFMD010000399.1:0-1897 GCA_964520025.1 uncultured Spirochaetaceae bacterium | reverse complement strand
AAGGCGGAGGATCTCTGTCACGAGGCGTTCATCAAGTACTGGCAGCGGGAGGAACCTCTTCCTGACCTCGATCAAACCAAGTACTGGCTGATACGCGTTCTGAAGAACATCTCTTTGAACTATGAGAAGAAGAGATCAAGGGAGCAGCGGGCTTACGGTCGATTTCAAAAAGATACACCCCAATATTCCAAACCCACAGACCAGGAGTTTTTCAGGGAGCAGACACGCAGCATGGTGCAGGAAGCCTTGAACAGGCTTCCCGCCAAGATGAGGATGGTGCTGATCCTGAGGGAGTATGGGGATCTGAATTACAGGGAAATTGCAGGTATTTTGGGAATAAGTGAGGGGAACGTAAAAGTAAGGGCATTCCGAGCGCGGGAGCGACTGGCTCAGCTGCTCGACGGCGAGATCGGTGAATGAAGAGAGGGATATGAACTGTCCCAACCCTGACCTTTTAAGCGCGTTTTTCGACGGGGAGGTGCAATCCCCGTGGTCGGAAAAAATCCAGGAACATATCGAAACATGCCACCGTTGCCAACAGGCTTTCGGGCGGCTGGATTCGCTCAGGCGGGCACTGCTGGCCGATGCGCAGCCTCCGGTTGAGGACCCGCTCGAGCGGACCCGGGAACGGCTGCACAGTCTTCGGTCTGCTCGGCTGAGACGGCGCAGGCGCCGACTTTGGCGGATGCGGATCAGCATGCCCGTTCCGGCGATTGCGGCGATGTTTGTCGTTTTCCTGGGGATGGGAGGATTGCTGGTATTTCTCACCACCCGGCCCAATTTCCCCTTCATGAGCATCAAGAGACAGCCCTCCGGTGTCACGGAGGTGCAGGTAGCCGCCCCCATCGAAGATCTGGAAAAGCTGCTCAAGTCGCTGGATCAAGAACCGGGAAATGAGCAGATCATCATCACCCTGCCGGAGGACACCGAGTTCCTGCACTTCGGAGAGCCCAAGATGTTGCGGGCCGACGAGTACAGCAGGAGATTGAAATGATCCGGCGCCTCCTGCTTGTTATCCTGTTTTCCTTCGGCCTGCTCTCTGCCGGAGCCCAGGAAAACGAACTGGAAGGTTTTTTCGAAGATGAGGATCTGGAATACCTGATCGACGAGGCTCTGCAGCTGGAGATTACGGCCACGGTTCTTCCTCCTGATGAGCAGCCGGTTTGGAACTCCCAGAGCAAAAAACTGACAATACCCGGACGCAGTGTCGCCGTGCGCCTGGTCGGAGACAATATCCGTATCGATGTGGTATTCACACCGTATCAGGAGGAGAGCGGGCACCTGCTGCTGGTGGCCCAGGGCCAGGTGTGGTTCTCCGAAGCTCCCGATGCCAGGACCACCTATTTGACGACGATTCAGAGCGTCCCGGTTTCCTGGGGTGAAAAGGTTCTGTTTTTCCCGCTCGGCTTTTCCAATGAGTTTGCCGAAACGGCGACCTTCAACATACAACTCGAAGTGGAGATCTATCCCTACAGAGAACTGTTTCGCGCACCCGAAGCCAACTAATAATGGACGAAAAAAAACAAATCCCCAAACCGTTTTTTAAACGTAAAGAGATCCTCTTCACAACCATACTGCTGGCTATCCTGGCCGTGCTGCTGCTCAGCTCCCGCATGACCGGACGGCCGCCGCAGATCGATTCGATAACTCCCAAAATCGGATTTCCCCAGGACGTGATGGTTATCACCGGAAAGTATTTCGGGGATGAACGCAATGGAGGGGAGGTGGTCATCGGCGGGTATGCGCCGGTGTCATCGGGCTATCTGGATTGGTCGGACACCCAGATCAGCCTGCGAATCCCGGAAGAGGTCAGCTCCGGTATGGTGCGGGTGATCACAAAAAACGGAAAGAGCAAGGGTCTGCTGTTCACCAACAAACAGCAGATCCCGGTCGTGCT
>CAZFMD010000398.1:0-1899 GCA_964520025.1 uncultured Spirochaetaceae bacterium | reverse complement strand
CCTCCCCCGGACCACGGAACGGGGGTGACAGCGCCGGGCCAGGATCATCCGGGGCACTCCGATCTCCCCGGAATCGATCCTCCGCTTGGCCTCCAGACAGGGCTGGTTGAAGCGATCGGTAAAGCCGACCATCAGGGTTACTTCGTTGTCCCGGCAAGCGGCGATCATCCGCTCGGCTTCCTCCACGTTGCGGCACATCGGCTTCTCACACAGCACGTGCTTTCCCGCTTCGGCAGCGGCTACCACCTGCCGGCAGTGATTTCGGTCCGGGCTGGCCACGATCACCGCATCCACATCCGCCCTTGCGAGCAGCTCCGGCAGATCGTCGGTACCGAGTGTCGCTTCGAAACGAGCCGCCGCTTCCCGTGCGGTTTCACTGTGGGCCGTACAGAATCCGACAATCCGCGCCTGTTCGCCCAGCCCCTGCAGCGCCCGGGCGAAATTGCTGCCCGCTTTGCCGGCGCCTACGATACCGATGCCAATTTGACTCATCAGCCGCTCCTCCACTCATCCCTCGAGATAAGGATAGGTCAACCCCCCGTGGGTCACCACATCCACCCGCCGCTTCGCTTTCGGAAGATCCTTGAGAATGCCCGCCAGCGCCTCCTCCGCCGTAGCGAACCAACTGAATCCCATCCGCCGCACCTGTGGTTCCGTTAGTCCCGGAGATACCACGGCAATGCGGATGCGCCGGCGAAAACGGGCCAGGGGCAGAGCGGGGGCCAGGGTCACCCGATCCAGGTCGGGATCCACCGCGGGGGCTCTCACTTTCCCGCTTCCGGCGGGCTGGTCTTCCCGCCGGGCAAGCCGGGCCAACAGATCTTGGATCCGCTCCGGCTCCAGGCCGATGGCCCTGTCGAAGGCCCGGTGCTCCGCCGGGATGCCCACCGGACATGGGGTCACCAGCACCAGCCAGCCCCCGTCCTCCACGGCCGCCTGACAGTTGAAAATTGCTTTGGCCGCCTGCCAG
The DNA here is from genome assembly GCA_964520025.1 of uncultured Spirochaetaceae bacterium. GTDB lineage: Bacteria > Spirochaetota > Spirochaetia > SZUA-6 > DRHE01 > JAFGQJ01. Next base: position 929 of record CAZFMD010000398.1, on the reverse strand, counting down.
AAATCCAGATCCGCGGGCGCCGAAGCGGCTATCAGAACGCTGCTGGAGCGGGAGACCGGCAGGCCGTACAAGCTGCGGGCCCGGGGTATAGCCCGCCGGTGGGAATCGATGTAGTGACCTGCGCTCAGAGCGCAGATCCTCCCCCGGGGATCCACCACCAGGTTGATCATCAGGTCCAAACCGACCAACTCGACAAGTGCCTCAATCTCAGCTCGGATCGGGGAGTCGAGCCGGCCCGCCTGATTTTCCGGGTTCGAGTTGGCCGCTACGTGGAAGCTCTCCACGGTTTTCCGCCCGGCGATCCCGGGATAGATCAGTTTGGCTCCCCCGGAAAAACCAACGGCCCCGTGGGGCAGGATCGTTCCCACGGCGATCTTGAAATCCGCCTCCGCATACTCACGGTTTACCCAAACCTCCACACCGGAGGCGGAGGTTCCGAAGCACCGCAGACGATCCGCATCATCGATAGCGGGATTGATGAATCCCACCCGCTCGAGCACCTGCTCCCCCGCCTGCCGCCGGAACTCCTCTCGGCTCATTGGCCTGTGGGTTCCCAGAGCCACCACGATCCGGATTTGGGAGTCGTCCACCCCGCAGGCATTCAGGGTATCCAGCAGAGGAGGCAACACGGCGTGAAGAGGGGTGGGACGGGTATAGTCATTGACGGCAATCGCCACCCTGACGCTGTTCTCCTCCCGGGCACGCTTCTGTATCTTTGTCAGGAGAGATTTGCAGTACTGGCGGCCGAGCTCTACCCTCAAAGCGTCATCCACATCCGGAACAGCAGGCACCGAGCGGGGCGCCAGCAGCTGCCCCATCCGTTCATCTGCAATCGAGACCTTCAGTGTCTGTTCGCCGAAGGGGAGGGAAACTCTCACCGATTCTGTTTCCAGCTGGAATGGGTGATTCCGAAACGCTTGATCTTGTAG
>CAZFMD010000397.1:0-1908 GCA_964520025.1 uncultured Spirochaetaceae bacterium | reverse complement strand
ACCTGGTCATGCTCTGCAGCTTCCACCATCACCTGGTGCACGAAGGGGGGTGGAGAATCAGCGCTGCTGTGGACGGGAGCTTCCTGTTCCACCCGCCCGTCGGCAACCCGCTCGCGCCGGTGCCCCCACGGGAGCCCATCGGCAATGCCGTGTCGTGGCTGCGCAACTGGGCTGAGGAAAACGACCTGCGCCTGGGCCCCGAAACCAACAGGCCCCGGTGGGACGGGGAGAGCCTGGATTACGAACTTGCGGTGAGCGACCTCCTGGCAGCGGGGTGTGAAGTTCCTTGAACCCGTCCGGGCATCGATGCAGCCGGCTTTAAAATTCCCACCCATGGACTCAGGCTTTCCCTTCCTGCTATAAAGAACTATGGAAACCTGTCTGATCGGACTTCCCTTCTCGGGAAAGACCACCATATTCAACGCCCTGTCCGGGCAGCAGGCCGGAGGGTACCATCAGGCCCACCTGGCCGAGGTAGCGGTTCCGGATCCCCGTGTGGCCCAGCTGGCCGAGCTTTTCGGAAAGAACAAACAGGTTCAGGCCCAGGTTCTGCTCAAAGACCTGCACCTGGAGTTCGTTGAACAGGGGGGGATCGCCGCCTCCGCCCTGGGGGATCTGCGCACAAGCGATGCTGTTGCCGTTGTTCTGCGGGCCTTCGTGGATGAGGCTGTGGCCCATCCGCTGGGCCAGATCGATCCGCTGCGGGATCTGGGTAAACTGCTGGACTCCATGATCTTGAGCGACTACGAGATCACCGAAAAACGGCTGGATCGGCTGGAGAAGGAGGGGAAAAAGGGGGATCGTGAGCACGCCATCCTGACAAAGATAGCTGCTCGCCTGGAGGAGGGAGGCGCCATCGGGGCGGATCTGATCCACGAGGAGGAGCGCCAGCTGCTGGCGGGCTTTCAGTTTCTCACGGCCAAACCGGTGATGGGGATCATCAACACGGGAGAACGTTCTGCAGACACCGCCGCCCTAGAGAAACGGGCGGATCAGCTGGGGATCGACGTATTTACAATCCAAGCTCTTCAGGAGATGGAGATTGCCCAGCTCTCGGAGAAGGACCAGAGAGAGTTCCTGGCGGACCTGGGACTCACCGCCCCGGCCAGGGACCGCTTTCTCAGGGCGCTGTACGCCCGCTTGGATCTGATCAGCTTTCTCACTGTGGGGGATCGGGAGGTGCGGGCCTGGAGCATACCGAGAGGGGCCAGCGCCCTGCAGGCGGCCGGTAAGATCCACACGGATATGGAGAGGGGATTCATCCGCGCGGAGGTGATTCCGTGCGAACAGCTGCTGGCCGCCGGGGGGTTCGCCGAAGCCCGAAAACACGGCCAGCTGCGGCTGGAGGGTAAAGAGTACCCGGTTCAGGACGGGGATGTGCTCACGATCCGCTTCAACCTGTGAAGGGCCGGCGCTGTATAGAGGTGCAGATCAGTACAGGGTTTCCTCCGTGGGGATTTCCCCCAAGGAAACCGAGGCGACGTAGAACTCCTCGTAGGCCAGTTCCTGCCTGTCGAAGAAGCTCGTGGTCAGGTCGAAGAAGGTGATCGCCGGTTTGGCGACCTCGATGTCGTACAGCAGGTTCTTGTCGATCTTCGCCTCCAGGAAGAAGCTGCCCGAGGCCAGGGTGCCGACGATCATCGGCTTCCTATCCTTTTCCCACAGCACGACCAGCCCCGGCTCCTCCGCCTTGGCCGGCAGCAGCTCCAGGGTGAAGCGGTTCGTGGCCCCCAGACGCCTGCGGTTTTGATCGGTGTGGAAGTACAGGAATACGGAAACATCTGGGGAGAGAGCGGAATGGGTGGAGACGTAGAGGTAGATGGACTTGATATTGTTCACCACCTTGATCTCATTGAGCGACGTGCCTTTCGAGCCCCAGTGCCGTGACTGATCGATGGGCAACACCTC
>CAZFMD010000396.1:0-1923 GCA_964520025.1 uncultured Spirochaetaceae bacterium | reverse complement strand
TACCAGAACGCCTTCAAGTGGCTCAGATTCGACCGGGCCGCAGTTATGGCTTTTATGACGTTCGTCATTCTGACGATTTTGAGCCTCGTCTACGCCAGGGTTTATTTCAAGCAGGAACGCTCGTGATGAAGTGGAAGAATCGAGGAAAAATCCCGGCCATCATCTTCACCTTCGCTCTATTGCTCCTTTTGCTCTTTCCCTTCTTCGTGATGATCTCCACGATGCTCAAGTCGAGTCAGGAAGTGTATTCCGCGCCGCCCACCTGGATACCGCAGGAGTTTCACCTCGAGAACTTCCTGATCGTCTGGAGCGAGTTCGAGCTGTTCATCTTTTTCAAGAGCAGCATCATCATCGCCGTCGGCGCCACCATCTTGAATACCCTGCTAACCGTGCCCGCCGCCTACGCGGTAGCCCGCCTGCGTTTTGTAGGAAGAAAATTCATACTCTATCTGTTCCTGGTTATCCAGATGTTCTCTCCGGTGATCGTGATCATCTCCCTGTTCAAGATCATGGTGGGGTTGAACCTGCTGGACACCTACTTCTCCCTGATCATCGCCAACACGGTCTTTACAATAGCCTTCACCATCTGGATGATGAACGGCTACTTCAGATCGATCCCGATAGAGATCGAGGAGGCGGCGTTGATCGACGGCTGCAGCCGAGTAAAAATCATCACCAGGATTATGATTCCCATCGCCGTTCCCGGGCTGGTCACGGCCATGATCTACACCTTCATCTACGCCTGGAACGAGTTTCTCTTCGGACTGACCTTCATTCAGTCGAGACCGAAAATGCCGCTGGTTCTGGCGCTGTATAACTTCGTAGGCCGCTGGACCACCCAGTGGGAGTTGTTGACCACCGCCGCGTTCCTTGCGATCATCCCTGTGTTGGTTCTGTTCTACGTAATTGAACGCCGGCTTGTCGCGGGACTGGCAGGGGGAGCCGTCAAGGAGTAGTGCGTACCCAGGCGCTCACTGTTTACGATCCGGAAATTTGATTCTTTAATTCAGGAGGGATTATGTCTTTGCCCAAGAGGGAGTTCGGCAAAACAGGACAGGAGGTCTCGATCCTCGGATTGGGAGGTTTTCATCTGCTGGAGGTATCCGATGCCGATGCAGCAGCTCTGATCAATCGCTACCTCGACGAGGGAGGCAATTACATCGAGACCGCCGCCGAATACGGGGCGGGGGAATCGGAACGCAAGATCGGTCTGGTGATGCGGGAGCGCAGAGAGGAGTGCTTCCTGGTCACCAAGTGTCACCTCCGGGACCGTAAGGGGGCAGCCAGGACGATCGAGGAAAGCCTGCGCCGCCTTCAGACCGATCACGTGGACTGTCTGCTGCTTCACCACGTGCTCAGGTACGAGGAACTGGAGCAGATCTACTCCAAGGGCGGCGCCATGGAAGCCTTTCTCCAGGCCAAGGAAAGAGGTAAGGTGCGCTACCTGGGCATCACCGGCCACGGCCAGCCGGATGTCCTGATCAAGGCGCTGGAGGACAAGCCCCACCTGGATGCACTGATGACGGGATTCAACTTCTACGATCGCTTCAATTTCCCCGCTAAAGAGGAACGCCTTGTTCCTCTGGCCAAAGACAAGGGGGTGGCTCTGATCGGGATGAAGGCGTTCGCCGACGGACTGCTCTGGGAGCATCCTCAGGAGGCTTTGGCCTACACCCTGTCGCTGCCCATAGACGTGCTGGCCTGCGGCTTCAATACCATGGCCATGCTGGAGACGGATCTGGAGATCGTTCGCAGCTTCAAGCCCATGAGCGAGAAGCAAAAGCAGGAGATCTTCACCCACAATCCCGTGTTGAGCAACAGCGTCTGCCGACTTTGCGACGAGTGTCTACCCTGTCCGGAGGGCATCAACATTCCGAAGATTTTTCTATACGAGGGGTGGTACGACCGGCAGATGCGGGACCG
>CAZFMD010000395.1:0-1945 GCA_964520025.1 uncultured Spirochaetaceae bacterium | reverse complement strand
GACGCCTACAGACAGCTTTCCGACAGGGAGAGACAGGTCCTGCAGCTGCTGGCCGAGGGAAACAGCACCAAGGAAATCGCCTTCAAGCTCCATGTAAGCGTGAAAACTATAGAATCCCACCGCCAGAACATCATGAACAAACTCGGCATACGTACATTGGCCGGCCTCACCAAATTCGCCGTTCGGGAGGGGCTGACCTCCCTGGACCTCTGAGAAGCGAAATACCCGCCGCCCCGTAATCCCAGTTAAGAGATTTCGAAGCCCGGGATGGGTGAAACCCTGATATCGAACCGGAAAAACCCAAGCGAAGATATGAGGGTTACCCGTATCCTTTCACATCAGGCAACGGAAGGTCTAATCGAACGAAGTGGCTACCGGCAAGAGCACCGAACAGCTGAACAGGGCTATCGCGGAGAATACCGGCGAGGCGGTCATTGTCATTCAACGCAATAAAATCAGGTTCTGTAACGCCAAGGCTGTCGAGATTTCCGGGTATCCGGAATCCGAGCTGCGGCATCTGTCCTGGTTGAATCTCATACATCCGGACGATCGTGAGTTGGGGCTGTGGGAATGCGACCGAAGCTCGAAACACAAAGAACACTTGGGGGAATGCTCCATCCGTATTCATGACAGGGAGGGCAATCCGAAATGGCTTGAGCTCCGCCACGAACAAATCCCGTGGAACGGTGCGGATGCGAACCTGGTCTTTGTCAACGATATTACCGAGCACAAACGTCTTGAATCGCAGTTCCTGCAAGCCCAGAAGATGGAAGCGGTGGGCCGGCTGGCCGGGGGAATCGCCCACGATTTCAATAACTTTCTCACGGTGATACTGGGATACACCGAGCTTCTCGAAAAGGAAATATCGGCCCGACGCGCCGGCACGGCCAACGTTCAGGCTATAACAGAAGCTGCCCAAAAAGCCTCGTCGCTTACGCAAAAACTGCTGGCTTTCAGCCGCAAACAGCATCTGGAACCGAAGATCATCGATCTCAACCAGCTCATAGAGGGGATGCAGCGGATGTTGAGGCGCCTGGTTGGCGAGAACACGGAGATCGTCTTGAAAACCCGTCACCGGATTGGTTCGATCCACGCGGATGCAAACCAGCTGGAGCAGGTCATCCTCAATCTGGCGATCAACTCCAAGGATGCCATGGGGCAGGGGGGAAAGCTCGTTGTTGAAACGGATAACGTCCAGTTTTCTGAGGAGTCCTTGAGACCGAAGCCTGAAATGCGCCCCGGCCGCTATGTCATGCTGTCCATCAGCGACACCGGCTGCGGTATGGACAGAGCGACCCAAACCCACCTGTTTGAACCGTTCTTCACGACAAAGGAACGCGGAAGGGGAACCGGTCTCGGATTGGCTACGGTTTACGGGATCATCAAACAGAGCAAGGGCTTTATCTACGTGTACAGTGAAGTGGGTAAAGGAACTACCTTCAAACTGTACTTTCCCCGCATCGACATCAAGCCAAAGGAAAAATCTGCCGGTAAATCGCATGACCAAAAGCTGGAAGGAACCGAAAGAATCCTGGTCTTGGAGGATGAGCAGCAGGTATTGAGCATCATCGAGAGCATGTTGAACCGCAGGGGATACAGCGTGCTCACCGCAAAAAGCGGAGAAAAGGCCCTCGCCCAGAGTCGAGTTGATCCGGATTCCATTGACCTGCTGATTACCGATGTAGGCCTACCCGATATGAGCGGCAGAGAGGTCTGGGAAGAAATCAAAAAGATTCACCCGAACTGCCGGGTGCTTTTCATCTCCGGCTATCCGGAGGACTTTGTTGCGCTTCAGGATATTGAGAACGGTCAGAGGATATTTCTGCAAAAACCTTTCGGCTCGCAAATCCTGCTCGCCCGGGTGAGAGAAATAATGGATTCGGACCCGGCGGATAATCCCTCAGGAAATCATCACTTGGCCTGAACGGTCTTCATCACCGCAATT
>CAZFMD010000394.1:0-1956 GCA_964520025.1 uncultured Spirochaetaceae bacterium | reverse complement strand
CTGACCTGCTACACCGATCAGACCAATGCCTGCTTCCTGGCCGCGGAGTACGACCTGCCCAGCATGATATGGGACGGGGCAACCACTGGAAGCACCGCACCGGCCAGCGTCGCCGGGGCTGTAATCTCCGGCAACGCCGAGGTCATCCCCTATATCGTGCTTCTGCAGCTGCTTAGGCCCGGGGCGCGGGTAGCGGTGGCCAACCTCGTCCTGCCCCAGAACATGAAAACCGGAGCCCCCGCCTTCGGCGATATCAGCGTGTCCCTTCACCTTGCCGCCTACAACCAGGTGTGGCGGCGATACGGCATCCCCATGGTGGCCTCTTCTTCGGGGGTGAGCAATGCCAAGGTTATCGGCTTCCAGCTCGCCTATGAAAAAACCATCCCCAGTCTCATTGCCGCTATTTCCGGATCCAGTGCAGTGCAGATCCACAGCAGCGTGTACGGGGAGATCAGCGCTCACCCGGTCCAGGCGGTTCTGGATGATGATATTGCCAATATGATCGGGAGGTTTCTGGGAGGTATTGAGGTAGACGAGGATTCAATGGCTGTGGACATGATCAACGAGGTCGGGCCCATACCGGGACACTTTCTCGGCCAAGCGCACACCAGGAGGTGGTGGAGCAGGGAGCAGGTCATGACCAAGAGCGCGGATCGGTTGACCTATCCGGAGTGGAAAAACGGAGGCAAAAAAACCGACGTGGACTACGCCCGGGAGCGCATGGAGGAAATACTCTCCAGCCACCGGGTCGAGCCGCCTCTGACCGATGGAGAACAGGGGGAGATCGAGAAAATTCTCAAAGAGGCCCGGGAGCACTTCAGAAAAAACGACCTCATCTCCTCTGCGGAATGGAGCGAATACATGAAAACCCTCAAGGAGGAGGGGAGGGCATAGGCGTGTACAACGACAGCTGCTGGGGAGACTGATCCTGGTAGCCGTCAAAGGAAAAGAGGAAGCAACATGACATCTAAAGAACGCTTGATGTGTGCTCTGAACAGGGAAAAACCGGACCGACTGCCGGTCTCCGTGCATCAATGGCAGGGCTATCACCTTGATACCTATCTCGACGGGATCAGTGACGTGGAGGCCTTCAAGAGGTTCGGGATGGACGGACAGATCCAGTACTTCGAAGATATGGGGCAGTTCTGGCTGGTGGATGCGGATTATACCAAAGCCTCCACCCCTGAATGGCGGGATGAGGTGGAGGTGATCTCCAGTGATCCGGACAACCGCATCAACCACCATACCATCACAACCCCGCAGGGGGTGCTGACCTACAAGACCGGGGGAGACCGCAAGACCACCTGGATTACCGAGTACCTGATCAAGCGGGATGAGGAACTGGAGTTGATCCGCAAGTACATGCCCGTTCCCCGGCTGGATCTGAAACCCCTGGAGACGTTCTACGCCAACGTGGGGGATGCCGGCATCGTACGCGGCTTCGTCTGGGGCGACCAGGCCGGTTGCTGGCAGCATGCCGCCTGCCTGAAGGATGTCACCGAGCTGATCTTCAAAGCCATGGACGATCCGAACTGGGTACACGAATTGCTTCGGATCCTTCTGGATAAAAAGCTCGAATTTATCGAGAGCATGAAGGGCGCCAAGTTCGATCTTGTGGAAACCGGGGGCGGTTCCGGCTCTTCCACATTGATCTCCCCGGATCTACACGAGGAGTTCTGTCTGACCTACGATCGAAAGATGCACGATGCCCTGCACAGCCTCGGCTTCAAGGTCACTTATCATACCTGCGGGGGAACCTTTGGTATTGAGGAGCACATCGTGGCCAACGGATGTGATGCCACCGAGACTCTGGCCGCCCCATCGATCGGGGGCAACCAGGAGCCCTGGGAGTACAAGGAGAAGATAGGCGGACGGGTTGCCCTGATAGGGGGCATGGACCAGTTCAACGTGCTGACCCGGGGTACCCCGGAGACGATTCGCAAGCACGTGCATAAA
>CAZFMD010000393.1:0-1966 GCA_964520025.1 uncultured Spirochaetaceae bacterium | reverse complement strand
GGTGAGGCCCAGGAGCAGGGAGTGCTCGAGTACTGTGCCTCTACCTGGGACGTCCAGAACAACCGGATACAGGTGGGAGGAGATACGGGTGGTCCGCGGGTGGTGAACTTTGCCTATATATTGAAGTACGATTCATTCCCACTGGCCCGGATACTGGAGGTGGTGCTGGAGTTCGTCAAAGGGGCTATGGGTACACCCGTAGAGATAGAGTTCGCCGTGGATCTCACGCCGGCGAAAAACGGGAAAGCCAACTTCTACATCCTGCAGATCAAACCCCTTTTGGGGGATCTGGAGGAGTACAACCTGGATCTCTCGGAGGTAGACAGGAAGCAGTTGGTGCTTTACTCCGATCGGGCCATGGGCAACGGCCGCATCGACGGCCTGCGGGACGTGATTTACGTCGACCCTGAACCGTTCGACAGGGCACGTACCGTGGAGATGACTCGAGAGCTGGAGGAGCTGAACAACCTACTCAAGCGGGAGAACCGGCACTACATTCTCATCGGCCCGGGGCGGTGGGGCAGCCGGGATCCCTGGCTGGGAATCCCGGTCAATTGGAACCACATCTCCAATGTCAAAGTCATAGTGGAGGCGGAGCTCCCGGAGTTCAAGGTCGATCCATCCCTGGGATCGCATTTCTTCCACAACGTCACCTCGATGAATATCGGCTACTTCGATATCCCCTGCAACTCGGGGGGCAACTTCATCGACTGGCAGTGGCTGCGCTCCTATCCGGCCGCCCATCGTAGCGAGCATTTGGTGCATCTTCGCTTCACCGACCCCCTGGTGGCGAAGATGGACGGACGCAAACGAATCTCGGTGATTTTCAAACCCTCGGAGGAAGGGCAGGTAGAGGCTTCGTGAAACTCGTTAATCGGATCTTCTTCAGCGTGTTCGGCCTGATTATCTTTTCAACCCTGGCAAGTACGATCCTGGGAGCGGTACTGATCTCCGATGCGGTACGCTCCGAGGCGAGCAGCCGGGTGGAGCTGGGATTGAAAGAGGCCCGATCCGAGCTGGATAACAGCCTCATCGATCTTTCCTTCTCCGCTCAAGTCTATGCGGAGGGCTTGGAGGATGTGCTTGTCAAAACAACGGAGCCGGACCTTGTCCGCGTCTTTCCCGCCACGCTCCCCCCGTTGCTTTCACATTACGGACTCGTATCCGACAAGGCCCAGCGGGGAACGATCCGGTTTTCCACAGAGGATCTGAAAGAACTGGGTTACTCGCCGGAGGACGCGCACTTGCGGGCCGCCTGCCCGGGGGGCGACTTTCTCTGCCTATATGCCCTGTACCCGGGTCAGCAGGGCACGGCCTTCGTGGCCACCCTGTTGAACGGGAACATCGAGCTGGTTCGGGGGATCCAGCAGAATCTGTTCGGGGATGATTTGTACGGAGATAAACCCTTCGGCACGGTTACGGTGTTCTGCCGGGATATTCGGGTTGCCACCACCGTGCTGGGTCCGGAGGGAAACATCGCCATCGGCACACGGGTTTCCGAGGAGGTTCGCCAAAAAGTGTTGGAGCAGGGGGAGATGTGGCTGCGGCGGGCCTTCGTGGTGGACGAGTGGTACCTGTCCGCCTACGAACCGCTCCGGGATCCCCGGGGCGAGAACATTGGAATCCTCTACGTCGGGGTGCTGGAGCGCAAGTACTCGGATATCCGCAGCCGGGCTGTTACCTTCCTTTCGGCTCTGATTGTACCAACCCTCGGTTTGGTGCTGCTGGCGGCCTTTCTCATTGCCCGCAGCATCGTGAAACCGCTGTCCCACCTTGCCGAGGTCTCGGCTCAGATCCGAATCGGTCAGTTCGAAGCGGAAGCACCTCCAGCCGAGGGAGCCCAGGAGATCCGGGTGCTCTCCGATGCCTTCCAGCGCATGAAAGAGGCGATTCGGGAGCGGGAGAAACGCCTCACGCTTCAGAACGTCGAGCTGGAGGCGGCCAACAAGGACTACCAGGAGCTGCT
>CAZFMD010000392.1:0-1970 GCA_964520025.1 uncultured Spirochaetaceae bacterium | reverse complement strand
GGGGATGCATCTTGTCCCAGCTGCCCAGGGACTTCACGGTGTAGACCTTGCTGCCGTCGGCTTGAAGAGCCAGAGTGATGCAGGAGAGGATGGCCCTGCCGTCCTTGACCACGGTACAGGCGCCGCAGTCCCCCTTGTCACAGCCGCGTTTGACCTCGGTGTAGTTGTTGTCCCGCAAGAAATCGAGCAGGGAGGTTTCCGCCCTGACCTTTCCGCGGATCTCCCGATCGTTGACGGTGATGCAGATATCGTACAAGAGGTTTTCGTTATGCCCGCTCGGCTCACTCATCCTATTCCTCCATTCCCAGGGCCTGGCGGATCGCCTTGGCCAACAGGCCGGCGGAAACCTGCTTTCGATACTCGGCGCTGCCCCGAACGTCGGTGATCGGGCTGACCTCCTCAGTCACCCGCCGGGAAAGCTCCGTTATCCTCTCCCAATCCAGGCTCTGTCCCCTGAATGCATCCTCTGTCTTGCGGGCCCGGATAGCGGTCGGGGCCACGCCGCCCAGAGCGATGCGGATATCCTTTACCGTGTTCTTGTCCGCCACCAACCAGACGGCGACCGAGGCCACCGAGCAGGAGGTGCCCCTGCGCAATCCCAGCTTGATGTGCCCACCTTTACCGTTGGCCGGCAGGGGGAAACGCACCTTGCAGATGACCTCCTGCTCGGTGAGCACGTTTTGCCCCGGTCCGGTGAAGAACTCCTCCAGGGCAATCACCCGCTCGCCCCCTGCGCTGGCCAAGACCACCTCGGCCTCCAGCACCAGAAGCGGTGGAACCGTGTCGCCGATGGGCGAAGAATCGGCAATATTGCCGGCCAGGGTGGCCATATTCCGCACCAGGGGATTGGCGAACTTCTGCAGGGCCTCGCCCAGGAAGGGCGCCTTTTTCCTGATGAGCTCAGAGTCTATGATATCGGCAATCAGCTCCCCGGCGCCGATCTCCAGTTTTCCATCCCGTTCCGCGATCCCCTTGATCGCATCCAGAGATTTCACATCCACCAGAGTGCCCCCGGCTATCGATCCCTCGTTGATATAGACCAGGACATTCGACCCTCCGTCCAGGATTCGCGCTCGGCTGCCCTCCCTGGCCTTGAAATCAAGTAGTTCCTTCAACTCTGTGGGTCTGAAAAAGCGGAACTCTCCCACGTCAGTCCTCCTGACTTATGTTTTTTTCAATATATCTGTGGTGTAAGAAACACGAAAAATGGTGTTTGCATACTACCCGGCAGGGGAAAAGATGTCAAACATCAAGTTCTCAATATATGGAATCCGATTCTTGATTATAATATTGACACCTTCACCGTGCCCGGACAGAATATGAGACGTAACCTGGAGGATAAATACCCATGAGTGATCAAAAATACACATTCCTGGGAAAGGACTTTCCCCGCAAGGAGGGTCGGGCCCGGGTCACCGGCAGGGAGATTTACCCCTCCGACGTGATGCTGCCGGGCATGCTGTACGGCAAGATTCTGAGAAGCCCCCATCCTCATGCGCGCATCAAGAGCATCGATTTCTCGGAAGCCCTGAAGCTGGGCGCTTCTGTACTGGGACCGGAGGAGGTGAGCCGAGATTTTTTCAATGTGCGTCAGGTCTCGGTGCCTCGTTCGACCTACAAGGATTGGAACATCCTGAGTGATCACGTGCGCCAGGTCGGCGATCCGTTCGCCGCGGTGGCCGCGGAGACAGAGGAGCTGGCCGAGAAGGCTGCCGAAGCGGTCCGGGTGGAATGGGAGATCCTGCCCGCCTACTTCGATATGAACGAGGCCATGGCTGCGAAGGACAATCTGATCCACGATAGAGTCTACATTCAGGATAAGGAGATCGTGATTCAGAACAACATCGCCTGCACCCGGGAAGTGGTAGAAGGGGACGCTGAGGCCGGCTTCGCCGAGGCGGATGTGATCGTGGAAAACGAGTTTGTCACCCCCCGGGTCTACCACTGCCAGATGGAACCCCGAGGCTGCG
>CAZFMD010000391.1:0-1975 GCA_964520025.1 uncultured Spirochaetaceae bacterium | reverse complement strand
ACAAAATCTCTCTGATTCCCCCATGAATGATTGTAGTATCTATTTAGTTGAAAGCGGATTCCCGGACAATCTTCCGGGTTTCATTCCCGATGTCCCCGGCGCCTCTTTTCCCTTCTGGGGACAGTACTGTCTGTTGGATTTCGCGGCAACGGCGTTTGCTGATCTTTGTGAGCAACCCTACAAGATTGTTGCCGAACCGCGCTACCGCGGTTTGGCGCCCTTCCTCACCGCCAGATCGCAGGGGCAGAGGGAACGGTCGATTCTCGCGGATCGGGGAATCGAGGGATTTCTGGAGATTCTGGAGTCGGATCCTTCCCCCACCATCCTGCTCTGCCCTCTGAACCTGGCCTGTTTTCCGGAGAGGAAAGCCCTCCGGAAGGTGGTGGAAAACACCAGCACCTCGATCGTACGCATCTGCATTCAGAACGTGGAAACCCCCGTCTATGCGGCCGGGAAGGGGGCTCTCCTCCGTGCCCTGGAAAGCTACAGTAAAAACCACTCTCTCTCTCCCAAGCTGGGCACGGCCCTGTTCTCCGAGTTCCTCCACGCTTCCTTCGAGGCCGTGCGTAACATTCCGGGCAGAATCCTGTTTCAGAACAACCTTACCCAGCTGTACAAGGAAAACCTCTGGCTTGTCGGTCAAAACGGCCCGGTGGAGTTGCTGGAACAGCTGATCACTCCTGTGAAGCGCGACGCCGGGGCGAAGGGTTCGCTCATCGACAGGGGCGGGCACGTAAAAAACTCCCTGATCAGCGCCGGAGCGCGGATTGAGGGCTATGTGGAGGGCAGCTTCATCTTCCCCGGGGTGGTGGTACACAAAGGCGCCTCCGTGGTGAACTCGGTGGTGATGAATGGGAATCGGATCGGAGCCAAAGCCCAGCTGTACAAAACTCTGGTTCTACCCTATGTTGGTGATCTTGGATCGTCGAATATCGGCGAGGGAGCCGTCGTGGGCATGATAGAGGCGGGCGCCCGGAACTTCGATTTTCCCAAACAGATCCGCGAAGGGGTGACGGTGATCGGAATGAATGCGGAAGTGCCCAAGGGGTTGAAGATCGGTTCGGGCTGCCTGATCGGTGCCCGGGTTGGTGCCGGCCAGCTGCGTTCGGTCAAAGAACTGCCCCGCAGCAGCACCGTGCTCAGGCCCGAAGATCCGGATCACGATTGAGCCCGTGGAGGGAGTGGATTAAGCGCAATGCCCAACGATGCCGTCATTGAGTTTATCAACAAGTACGACAAGTTCATCATCACGGCCCATGAAACACCGGACGGGGATGCCCTGGGCAGTGAGTACGCCATGCTGCTGGCCCTGCGTAAACTCGGCAAGACCGCCCGTATCCTCAACGCCGATCCGGCTCCGCAGAAGTTCGCCTTCGTAGCCTCCGGGGATGAATTCGAGGTCCTGGCACGGAAGGAACAGATCCCCGAAGACATCGGCGAATACGGGCTGTTCATCCTGGATGTGAACGACATCAACAACATCGGACAGGTGGCCACCCTGATTTTGCCTCGGGTCAAGGAATATTTCATCGTGGATCACCACGACAGTGAAACCGTCCAGCTCTCTCAGAATCATATCGAGCAAAACGCATCCTCTACCTGCGAGATTCTCTACCTGCTGTTCCGGGATATGAAGCTGGAGTTGGACCTGCCTATGGCTCAGGCCCTGTATATGGGGATCCTCTACGATACCGGATCGTTCATCTATCCCAAGACCACGGCGGTCACCTTCGAGATCGCCCATGATCTGGTCAGCCTGGGAGTTCAGCCCAATCAGACCTACGTTAGCGTGTATGAGAGCAACTCCATCAGCTCCCTGGTACTGATGTCCAAGGTACTGGCGACCCTGGAATTACACTACGACAACCAAGTGGCCGTGCAGACCATGTCCCAGGAGCTGCTCCGCACCGCCGGAGCCGCCTACGAGGAATCGGACCTGCTGATCAACATCCCGCTGCGCAGCGCCGATGTCCGG
>CAZFMD010000390.1:0-2010 GCA_964520025.1 uncultured Spirochaetaceae bacterium | reverse complement strand
CGCTCCACCGGGAAGTGCCCCTGCCCTTCGGACCACTTGTGGGGCCGGCGCCACGGATCCACCGAGGTGTCGAAATGTCCCCCCGGCAGAAAGTTGGTCCCTTCGGTATCCACCGCGTGCTTCATGTCGATCATCTCGTTGAACATGAGCAGCCCCACCGAGGTCTCGCTCTCATCGGCGTGCACGAAGGTCGTCTCCAGGCTGTCGGCCCGCTCGATCGGAATGAAGAACTCCCGTACCGTACGGTGCCAGTCCATGACCCGGTAGATGCCGGGCAGCTGGTAGCGCTTGCAGAACTCCTGCAGGGCGTTCTCCAGCATCCACAGCTGGCCGTGATTGTTGACGATGATGATCTTGCGATACCCGTCGTTCCACAGTCCCAGCATGGTGTAGATGAGCACCTCCACAACCACCTCCTGGGGCAGCATCATGGTACCGGGCATGCCCACGTGGTGGTAGGGGTGGCCCCCGTAGTTCAGCGGCGGAAAGGCCAGGTTGACCTCGTAACCCTTCTTGGCCGTGTAACGACGCACCGCCTCGCAGATCTGCGTGACCATGAAGGTGTCCAGCCCCGAGTTGGCGTGCATGCCATGGTTCTCCGTGCACCCTACCGGTACCAGAACGATGTCGTTAGCCTTGCGTTTTTCCACACACAGCGCGCGGGGGCTGTTCTGAATGTAGGTGCCCGCCTTGCCCAGCTCCGATGGAGCGGGTACCTCGTATTCGCTCAGAATGGCTTCGATCTCCTCCATGGAGGCGTCGAAGACCTTCTTCTTCAGGCGTCCGACCGCCGAATCCTCGAACACGATCATCGGATGGTCGGTTGTCAAAAACTTGAAATCTCCCTTGATCATACTCTTCTCTCCTTTGAGCTTATGCGATGTAGGTGATCTTCGCCTCTTTTCGGTCGGTGCGAAGCATCACGATATGGTCGGGAACCTCATCCAGCTTGATGGTCTTGGTCATCATGGGCAGCATGTTCATGCCCGTAGCCATGGCCGAGATCACCCTTGGGAAGGTTCCGTGCCCGGAATGCCCCTGGGAGCCTACGATGCGGGCCCGCCGCACCTGCAGCACCTCTCCGGTAACCGGAATCTTGGCATCGGCCCTGGCCACGACCACGACCGTGCTGTTGAGGGTCCGGCCCTCCCAGATGATCCGCTCGATCTCCGGGTATACCACCGTGGGCAGCCCGGTAGCCTCCAGGTACAGACTGGCGCCCATCCCCTTGGTCAGCTCCAGCACCCCTTCGGACAGGCTGTCTTTGACCGGATTGATCACGTGATCGGCACCCAGCCGCTTGGCCAGCTCTCCCCGGCCCGCTTCCGGCTCGCTCATGATCACCTTGGCCGCTCCGTTTCGTTTGAGCACGGCGCAGGCGGCCAGGCCCACGGGACCGGCGCCCAGGATCACCACGTTATCTCCGGGGCGAATGCCGCCGCCCCGCTCGATCACCGCGTTGTAGGCCACACTGGTGGGCTCCACCATGCTGCCCAGCTTGAAGGCATCGGCGTCTCCGTAGGATTCCCTCAAAGAATCCAGGCTCCACAGAACCTTGGCCGGCAGGGCGATATACCTGGTGAAGGCCCCCTCCACGTTGAAGCCGATCTCATCCAGGCGCTCGCAGTGGTTGGGCCAGCCGTCGGCGCAGGGCTTGCAGGAACCGCACCAGAGCATCTCCTCGGCACAGACCCACTCCCCGCCCTTGTAGGGTTTGTTCGTGGCCTTGTCGAACGCGCCGGGGCCGGCTTCCACCACCACACCGGACAGCTCGTGCCCCAGGGTGCAGGGAAACCCGGTCAAGCCGGGATACCAGATGTAGCCGTCATCGTCGGCCTGGGCCATGTGCACGTCGCTGCCGCAGATGCCGCAGGCCTTGACCTCGATCAGAACTTCCCCGGGCCCCGCCTTGGGTACGGGCACCTCCTCGATCTTCAGCTGAGGATTTCGCCAGACCTTGCTGCCCAGATAGGTCTGTTTACCGTCCACATCCTTGGATCCCAGCTTGAA
>CAZFMD010000389.1:0-2028 GCA_964520025.1 uncultured Spirochaetaceae bacterium | reverse complement strand
GCATCCACCAGCTGGCTGGCCACCGGGGTCAGGCCGCTGCGCTGGAACTTGTCCTCATCCCGCCCCGAGGCCATCCCGAAATAATCGGCCTCCCTGACCTGAGCCTCCGAGGGGATATTCACGGTGAAGGCCTGCCGGCTCACGATGTTCCCGTAGCTGTAGGTCGCCTTGCGCAGTGAGACCGCCACGCAGGGCGGCTGGGAGCAGCAGATCCCGCCCCAGGCCACGGCCATGACGTTGGGCTTGTGATCGTCGTCGTAGGTGCCCACGATCAGGACGGGTGCGGGAAACACGAGTGTTTTTCCGCCGATCGATTTCTTCATATTACCTCCGTGTATTCGATTCTTGGTGCGCCGGTCTCTGAAGAGTCAGAGGGTATTGTGCCTGCCCGCCGCAGAGTCAGCGCGGATAGGGCCGGCCCTCCGCCAGGACCTCGCTGACCCTGGGCATCCATTCGCTGATGAGGATGCCCTGGGGGCATTTGGGCTCGCATTCCCGGCATTGGATGCAGGCGGTGGAACGGGCATTTTCGGCAATGAACCCGTACTGTCTTCGAGCCAGATCCGGTCGCCCGTACATGAGCCCCTCGTTGTACAGGGTAAGATTCCGCGGGATGTCGACTCCGTTGGGACAGGGCATACAGTACCCGCAGCGGGTGCAGGGAATCGGCTCGAGCTTTCTATAGCGGCGGCGTACCTCGCGGATCAACTCCTGCTCCTTCTCGGTCAGAGCGCCGATTCCCGTGGATTCGGCGCTCTGGAGGTTTTCCACGACCTGCTCGAAGGTGCTCATGCCGCTGAGCACCACCGTCACCTCCGGTTGATTCCACACCCATCGCAGCGCCCAATCCGCCGCACGCCGCTTGACGGGCGCCCGCTCGAAGATCTTCTGAACCGGGGGCGGAGGAACGGCCAGCTTTCCGCCCAGGATCGGCTCCATGACCACCACCGCCATCCCCTTGGAGGCGGCGTACTTCAAGCCCCTGGTTCCGGCCTGATTGCGTACGTCCATGTAGTTGTACTGGATCTGGCAGAAAGGCCAGTCCCAGGCATCGACGATCTCCTTGAACACATCGAACTCATCGTGAAACGAGAAACCCAGCTGCCCGATCTTACCGGCCTTGATCGCCCGCTCCGCCCAGCCGATGGCGTCGAAGGTCTTCATCTTTTCCCAGTATTCCCTGTTGAGGTTGTGAAGCAGATAGAGCTCGATATGCTCGGTTCGCAATCTCTCGAGCTGTTCGTTGAACAGCTTGTCGAAATCAGCCGGGCTTTCAACCAGCCAGCTGGGCATCTTGGTGGCCAGCCGGACCTTCTGCCGATAGCCGCCGCCCAGGGCCCTGCCGACAAAACCCTCGCTCTGCCCGCCGTGATAGCCGTAGGCGGTGTCGATGTAGTTCACCCCGTGATCGATGGCGTGATGGAGCATTCGGACGGCCTGCGGCTCATCGATGTTCTTCTCGCTGTCATTATAGGGCAGCCGCATGGTGCCGAAGCCGAGGATTGACGCATCCCAGTCCAGCGGTCCGAATTTCCGGTATTGCAAAAGGCGCCTCGATTCAGCTGCTGCCGCTGCTCGAGGCGAGCAGATATTCCTGGACGCTCAGGGCTGCTTTAGCCCCCTCGCCCATCGCCACCAGCACCTGCTCCCGGTGTACGTTGGTGACGTCCCCGGCTGCGAAAACGCCTGTGCGGCTGGTGTTGCAGCGGGCGTCCACCACGATGAAACCGTCGCCGTCCCGATCCACCAGGCCGCCGGCGACCTCGCTGTTCGGCTGCGCTTCGCTTTCCAGGAAAAAGCCGTCTGCGGCAATTCGCCTGTGTTCGCCCCCGGGAGCCTCCACCAGGATCTCCCGGGCGTACGTATCGCCGTCGAATCCGGTTATCCTGCAGTCGTGCAGGATCGTAACATTTTCCAGTTTTGTCAGGCCGGCAGCATCGTGGAGGGCTCGATCGGACTCGGTAAACTCCCCCTGTTCGGCGATCAGGTACACCTGAGCTGCGGAGTGAGCCAGCTGCAGCGCCGAAC
>CAZFMD010000388.1:0-2031 GCA_964520025.1 uncultured Spirochaetaceae bacterium | reverse complement strand
TCGTGAGAGCCGACGGCGTAGGAACCGATGATCATCCCCTCGATCACCGAATGCGGATTGCCCTCCAGCACGGAGCGGTCCATGTACGCGCCGGGATCGCCCTCGTCGGCGTTGCAGATCACGTAGCGAATGCCGTCCGGGGCCTCCGCCTCCCGCGCGCTTTCCCACTTGCGCCCCGTGGGGAATCCGCCGCCGCCGCGGCCGCGCAAACCCGAAGTCTTGACCGCCTCCACGATCTTGCTTGGCTCCATGCTCAGAGCTTTTGCCAGGGCGGCGTAGCCGCCTGCGGCGATGTAGTCGTCGATGGAGGTAGGCTGAATCTGCTCGTTGATCCCCAGGATGAGGCGACGCTGCTTGCCGTAGAAAGCCATATCATCCCGGGTGGCCTTCTTCTGCTCGGTGGCCGGGTCGACGTACAGCAGGCGCTCCAGGATCCGGCCGTTCTGCAGGCTCTCCGCCACGATCTCCGGCACGTCCTCGGCGGCCACCCGCTGGTAGAGCACCTCCTGCTTGAGCGCCCCGCATCCGGCGGAGAGGATGACCATGGGCTCGATCTCGCAGAAGCCCAGGCAGCCGGCCAGGCGCAGGTGCACCTGCTTGTCCAGACCCGAGGCTTTCAGCTCATGCTCAAGGGCTTCGGCCACGGATTTGCTGCCCCGCAGGATGCAGCAGGTGGCGTCGGCGGAGAGAATGATCTGGGGTTTTCCGTTTGTTTTCAGCAGGCTCTCCCGCAGGCGGGACAGCTCTTGTGCGCCGTGTAGTTTCACGCCTCCCCCCTTTTGGCGTAGTTGTCGACCAGCTTGGACACGCCGGCAAGGTGCATGCTGCCGTGATACTCCCCGTCCACCACCACGATCGGCCCGAGGGCGCAGGCCCCCAGGCAGTTGACCGTCTCCAGGGTGAACAGGCGGTCTTCGGTGGTCATGCCCGGGTCGACGCTCAAGATACGCTGGAACTCTTCCAGGATCCTGGCCGCCCCCCTGACGTGGCAGGCTGTGCCCATGCAAACCTGGATCGTGTGCCGGCCCCTCGGCTCCAGGCTGAAAGCCTTGTAGAAGCTGGCCGTGCCGTACACCTCGGCGTAGGGAAGGCCCAGCCGCTCGGAGGTGCGCCGCAGAGTCGCTTCGGGCAGGTAGCGGAAGTCCTCATTGAGGTCCTGGAGAATCATGATCAGGGCCGATCGGCTGGCCCCGTACCGGTCGACGATCTCATCGGTCCTGCGCACCGTATCGTCCATCGGAGTGTCGTAGTGTTGTGGGATGCGGATGCGGTACTGCACCGGGCAGGCTTCCATGCAGGCGCCGCAGCCGGTGCACTTGTCCGCGTCCACGGACCGGGCCTTCTTGCGTACCTTGATCCTGAAGGATCCCGCCTGCCCCTCCACCTCCTCGACTTCCGAGTAGGAGAGAAGCTCGATGTTGTTGTGCCGGGATGCTTCTACCAGCTTCGGGCTGACGATACACATGGAGCAGTCGTTTGTGGGAAAGGTCTTGTCCAGCTGGGTCATCACCCCACCGATGGACGGCCCTTTTTCCACCAGATACACCTTGTATCCGGAGTCGGCCAGGTCCAGGGAGCTCTGGATGCCGGCGATGCCGGCGCCCACCACCATCACCGATCCCACTTTGCCGTTACCTCCGGAGGCTCGCTTCGCTCGCTTCGGCGTAGATGAAGCCTGAGCGTGGAACTGCCCGCGCCCATTGCCGCCGGTAGCGTTTCCGCCCGTGCCGTTCCCGCCGGAGGAACCTTTTCCGCTCTTTGTCTGGCCCATCGCCGTTACCTCGACTTCTCTATACCGCTCAACGTGTCCTCCACGTTCTTGCGGATGCTTTCCTTGCTTGCCTCCCCCTCTTCCAGAAGCAGGTGAATGCAGTCCCGTCGGAACTCATTCGCCGCCGTGGAGATCCGCTCGATCTGCTCGCGCAGGCTCTGCGAGGCGTATCCTTCTTTCACAGCCATGTCCCGAAGGGTGAACATGATATCCGAGAAGTTCACGTCCTGAGGGCAGTTGGCCGAACAGGTGTAGCACTG
>CAZFMD010000387.1:0-2070 GCA_964520025.1 uncultured Spirochaetaceae bacterium | reverse complement strand
TCAGCAGATCCACACAGGCTGCCTCATCCTCGGCACTGATGTAATCATCATCCAGCACTTGAACGGCATAGTCATCCTCGAGTGACAGCAGAGCCAGCAACGCTTCGATCCGCACCTTGTGGGCCGAGTCCTCCAGGAGCAGGTAAAGACGATTGGTCAGTACGTCGCTTGGAACGTTCCTGTCCTTTTTCGTCAGGGCTTTGAGAATTCGTACTCCCAAACCCCTTACAACCGCATCACTGTTCGATGTTAAATCCACCAGGGGCTGGAAGAGAATCGAGTCCACGTATTTGGTCAGTATCTCGGCGATATCCTCCTTGTGGCTCTCGTCTATCTCCTTGACGGTGAGGGCACGTATCAGCAGGGGAAGGGCACCCCGGATTTCCCCAAGGTTCATGATCTGGAGAGAGTCCACGGTCAGATTCCGAATTTTCCCGGGGATCTTGGGATTCAATAGTATCTTGAGCAGCGGATTGATAAAGAATTTTGCCGGAATGAAGCGGGCGCCTCGGATATAGCCCCGCAGAGAGTGGGGATACTTGCCGATATCCCCGAAGATCGTCTGGGCGTGCTCGATCGCCGTGCGATTCAGCAGCTGGCAGAGCGATACCACGGAGCTTTCTTCGAGATAAGGTACCCGTTCTTCCCTGGCGAAATTCAGGATCTCCAGGACCTTCTTTCCCGAGTTGCGGATCTCCAGGGTACCGACAAGACGGACCAGCCGGTTCAGCCGCCGGGTCAGCAGGGGGGTGTTGAGGTTGGCCCGGCTGAGGATCTGCAGGACGTTGAGCCTGGGAATGCGGCCGTCGATTGCGAACAGCCGCAGACACGCTTCCAGGCGATTCTTGTCGTCCGTGGGCGCGGCAATCATCACCTCCCTGATTTTAGTGATAATTCCCGCCGCATTGGCGGCAGAATCGGACTTGAAGAAGTTCTGGGTCTCCTTCAGGATCTCAGCTGTACCGTACTGCTCCAGGAGTTTGGTAAACACCACGGCCAGCAGGGTGTCCTTCTCCTTGATGCCCTTGAGGGATACGTATTGCGCCTTGAGTTTTGCGAAAACAGCCTCCAGGTTGGTCGCCGTTGAAAAGGTGAACTCGTTCAGCAGCAGGGGCGAATCCTTCTTTACTTCATCCATGATCTTGACCAGGAAGTCTCCGGTCAGACTTTCGGTATCCATATCGACAAAGGGCATCTTCAGCAGCAATCGATACAGACGCTGAGGGTTCTCCACCCGTCCCTGATACCCGGAGAGGGTAATGAGAAAGGAGGTCGTGGCTCTGGGATCCACGCTCTGGAGCGTGTCGACGACGAAATTATTTCGAGGATTGGCTATCTTGAGCTCGTAGGCGCAGAGGAAACAACCCAGCGTATGGGGGTCGAATTGGTGCATCTGATCGCGAAAATGTTCGATGAACCCACCTGCATTTTCGGGCGGGATGTCCAGGAGCTTGGTAAATACCGAACGCTGCACCTCCGGATTGGCCTTAGTCAGGTTGTTCTTGACAGGCTCGAGTTCTCCCGCCTCCAGCAAAGCCGGCAGGACGATATCGAGGTACTCCTGACCGCTGGCGGTATCCTGCAGCAATGCATGGGTGAGCTCCCGGGTCTTGGGGTGCTGCGGGGAGATGATCGTAGTCGAACGCAGCAGCTCCCGGCGCAGTTCGCTATCCTGGAAGTGGGAGAAGTATTTTACCAGTTGTTCGACGGAGGAGGGGGCGTTGATCTTGGTCAGGGTTTGGATCGCCGCTTTCTGTTGTGCGGATTCACCCTTCTCGATCAGTGTGATCAGGTGTGGAATTGCAGCTTCATTGCCAAGAGAGGCCGAGGCGTTGATCGCGGCCAAACTGATTTTCACGTTTGCATCGAAGAAGTCTTTTATGAGGAGGCTGAAGATCTGCTCGTCGTAAAAGTTCTTGAGAAGGGTAAGGGCGGTGATCCTCGTTTCATTTTTAGAGGCAGTTTTCTTTTTCTGACCTGACTTGGTGTTCATTGATTTCCACGAGTCCTCGGGCGAAAACTAGTGTAGCGGAACACAGCGCGCATTGTCAACGCGAAGGGCCGCGCACC
>CAZFMD010000386.1:0-2080 GCA_964520025.1 uncultured Spirochaetaceae bacterium | reverse complement strand
CCTTGCCGTCCACGTGGATCATCTCATCCCAGACCGGGCACTCGTACATGTCCGCTCTGGGCAGCCCCAGGTCGCGGCAGTAATCGAAGATGTGGGAGTTGGATATGAAGCCGTCCTCGATCTTGAACATGGTGATGCGCGGATTGGTCTTGAAGATCTTGATGATCTCCTCCTTGGAGGTTTCCTTCTTGCACATCATCTGCAGGGTCTGAACGTGGCCGTGGGTAATGGGCAGGGTGACCACCACGGTGAAGGCCTTGATGTGGGGACTCACCGCCATGATGTCCTCGCACTGGTGGGAGGGAACTTTTTGAACGATCGCGGCATCCACCGGACCCTTGTGGGTCTCCGCCACGTCCGCCGCCCGGCGAATGATAACCACGTTTACCTTTTCCACGCCGATCGCCCTGTCCACCGTGTTGATGCAGCGGGCCATGCCCGTGGTGTTGCAGGAGAGGATCTGGATGTAGCTCTCCCCGTAGGCTTTTTCGTAATTCGCCATGGAGTTGAACTGCACGTCCCCGACCCCGGTTTTTTCTCCGGCCTGGAAGGCCGCCTTGACTCCCGCGGCTTCGTACTTCTTGCGGTTCTCCGCTCCGATACCGGGGGTGGTGGCGTCGCAGATCATGTCCACCTTGCCCAGCAGGTCCTCCAGGGTTCCGGCCACCTTGCCGCCGGCGCCCTCCAGGTCCTTGATCTTATCGGCTGCAGCACAGTACAGGGGGATATCCTTTCCGGATTTGATCAGCGCCCGCACCGGCACGGTGGGCGCGATATCGCACACCCCGACCAGTTCCATGTCTCCCTGGGCCGCCACTCCGTCTGCGATCCGCTCTCCGATGGTTCCGTAGCCGACCACTCCGACTTTCACTTTTCCCATAAACAAACACCTCCGTACCTTGGTTTCATAGCTTTTTATTCAGTCGATACCACGCTGGCGCACATGCTGCGCAGCGGGCCTTCATTCTTCCCTATCGCCTGCCGCATCAACCGGGCGCTGATCCTCCGCCCTGCCTCCCGGTTCCTCAAGCCCTCCGCAACCCTGAGAACGCTGCAGGCCGCATCCGCCAGGAAGGCGAAAAACGAATGCAGAACATTCAGCCCGCCGGGGCGGGCAAGCGCGGTGGTGTGGACGAAGCGCAGCAACGCCTGGCGACGGATCCATTCGGCCAGATAGCCGGCCAAGGCTCCGGCGGCTTCCTCGGACAGCTCGCTTCCTTCCGTTTGAACCGCCCTGCATCCGGGCGTGTCCTCGACACTCGCAACGATTCGCAAGACCGCCTCCGGATCGGTGATATTGCCGACACCTGCCAGAACCCGGGCCAGGACCTCAGCTGCACCGGTGAAGTACCCTGAAATCTCAGTACCCCGCCTGTGGGCCAGTCCGCGGCTGATAAGCTGCGAGCAGACCGAGCGCATCAGCTGCGCCTCCGCATACACGCCCATCGCCTTGAGGGAACCGCAGATCACACGATAGTAGGCCGAGGCCTCCGGCACCTTCAGGGCTTTCAGCCGGTTTTGCGCCTCGATTCGAAACGCCTCCTCGATCTGATCACCCGTCACCGGATCTCCCTCTCCGACCCCCGGGCAGGTGTAATCCACGCTCATCTCCAGCTGTCCGTAGGTGTCCCGAATCAGGGGATAGGTGCGGCAGTACAGGGGCCTGTGCTCGTACACCGAACAGCGGACGTTCTCATCCAGGTAGCAGCAGCCCTTTGCTCTTCGGTTCTCCATGAAGGCCCTGATCCCGCCTCCGTTCACGGGCTCGGCAAACTCGATGCTGGAGCAGGCTTTGGGCTCCACAACCTCTTGCAGATGAGCCAGATCGAGCTCGGTCAGGGGCACTCTGTAGGATCTGCAGCACAGGCCGCATTCCGGCAGACAGCGGAACCTCAGTCCGCTGGAGAAGGAACTCCTGTACTCGTAGCGCTCCGATCCCACCCGGATGGTTCCATGCAGGACGGATTGGGCCCCGGTCGCCGGATCGTTCATCGAAGTCAGTCGTTCCCCGCTAGCTTCGCTGGTCTTGAAATATTTACTTTCCTAAAGTAATATTCTTGACTAAGGTACTATTTCTGAT
>CAZFMD010000385.1:0-2091 GCA_964520025.1 uncultured Spirochaetaceae bacterium | reverse complement strand
ACCGGAACCCATGACAACGACACCACCCTGGGCTGGTACCGGCGGGAAAGCGACGCGGTGAAGGATCAGGTTCGCCGCTATCTGGGGCGGGACGCACAAGACGTGGTCTGGGATCTGATCCGCCTGGCGTTCTCCTCAGCCGCCGATACGGCGGTGATCCCCCTGCAGGATGCGATGAAACTGGGAAGTGAGGCCCGGATGAACGTGCCCAGCCGCGGTCAAGGCAATTGGCAGTGGCGATTCACCAAACAGTTGATCACCAAGGAGATCATCGGCAGGCTCCGTGAGCTCAGCAGACTGTACGGCCGCTGTTCTCAGATCAACTCTGGAGCTCAAATTCCCTGAGCAGGGATCCTCAAGGTAATCCATGGACAGGAAAACCAGGCGGGTGACGGCGTTTCGAGAAAAGTACGGGCCCTGGGCCCTGGTCGCCGGTGCTTCCGAAGGGATCGGAAGGGCATTTGCCGTTTCTCTGGCAAAACGGGGACTGCACCTGGTTCTCATCAGCAGGAGGGAACAATCTTTGGCGAGATTGTGCGAACAGCTGGAGCGGGAGCATCACATCGATACCCTTCCGCTGCCGCAGGACCTTTCGAGCCCCGGTGCGGTGAAGCACCTCGGCGATGTTACGGCCGACCTCGAGATCGGGTTGGTGGTCTACAATGCGGCCCTGGCCGCTATCGGACCGTTTCTGGGCCGGGAACCGGAGACGCTGAGCCGGTTGGTAGCCGCTAACTGCACCGGACCGCTGCTGCTCTGCCGTCATTTCGGCGAGCGGATGGCCGAAGGCGGTAGAGGGGGATTGATCCTCCTTTCCTCCATGAGCGGCTTTCAGGGAACACCCTACGTGGCCGCCTACGGAGCGAGCAAGGCTTTTAACCTGGTACTGGCCGAAGGGCTGTGGTACGAGCTCAAGTCAGCCCATGTCGATGTTCTGGTCTGCTGTCCCGGCGCCACGGGCACGCCGGGATTCTACCAAAGCCTTCACGGGAAGCGCCCTCCCGCTTTTCCACCGGTCCTGCAGCCGCATCAGGTGGCGGAGCAGTCCCTGCGGTGTCTGGGAAAGCGATCCGTTCTGATTCCCGGGCTCGCAAATCGAATGGCCTCGTTCGTTATCCGCAAGCTCATGCCCAGACAGGCAGCTGTCAGGATAATGGGAAAATCCACCGGCAGGTTGTACGGTCGGGATTCTCGATAGGATCGATCGTGGCTGGATCAGGATCCTGCCACTGTCCGCACTCTCTCGTGCAAGCGCGCTATTGGAAGGTCGGGAAAAAACCTGCAGATCGAGTTGACTCAGGTCAATGCGATTTCTGACTGACTAGTTTATATTTTAACCATGGATCATCAGTTCTGCCCGGGAGCAAAAATCCTCAGGCAACCCAGACCGGAGATGTTCGACTGCCCCTCCTGCGGCGAGGAGGTGGAGATCTGGACCGATGAGATCCGGGGCGTGTGTTCGGCCTGCGGGCGGGTGATGTTTCGAGACGGGTATATGAGCTGTCTGGAGTGGTGCAAGTTTGCCCAGGAGTGCGTGGGAGAACAAGCCTACGATCGCTACATGAAGAACCGGGCCGTCGGGTTGCGCCGCAAGCTGCTGGAGGCCATGCACGAGCGTTGGAAGCATGATAGCGACCGGATACGACAGGCCGAGGCGGTGCTCTCCTGGAGCGAGGAGATCCTGAAGGGTGAAAAGGCGGATTGGCATATTGTCATTCCGGCTAGTATATTACAGAATGCCGATGGCGGAACGGCTTCCGACGGCTTGCGAGCCGCCAAGGACATTCTGGTTCGTTCCGGTTTGGTACGCGAAGATATCGAAAAAATCTGTCGCATTATCGAACAGGATCCATCGGACAGCGGTGCTGAGTTCGACGTGGTGCACGATGCACGGCTCCTGGCGCAATCGGAGTCGCGGCACGACGGCACTCTGCGAACCGAAACCGCGAAACGACTGACGGGGATTCGATCATCCGGGGGATAGATTTCCCGGGGGAACGAAGAACAAACCCCGCGATCATGGAGGTACAGGATGCGTGAAAAAGTCGAAGTGGCTTTGCAGGATATTCGCCCTGCCCTACAGGCCGACGG
>CAZFMD010000384.1:0-2116 GCA_964520025.1 uncultured Spirochaetaceae bacterium | reverse complement strand
GCCAACATCGGCAACGTCCAGCCCCGGGATATCCTGTCGGTGGGCGCGCTGCGCAGCGGCCTGCGGGGGGACACCATCTCCTCGCTGAGACTGGAGGACTGGAGGAGCTATCACGATTCGGTGGCAGCGCCGGGGGAGTACAAGGTGTAGTACAGGTAATCACAGTTTGACAGAAAGCGAATACAAGATATACTGAGCTTAGAGTTCCATATCTAAAACCGATAGAGGAGGTGTTTTCATGAAAGGTTCGAAAAAGATCGTAGTTCTGACCTTGCTCCTGCTGTTGCTGGTATGCACGCAAGGTCTCTGGGCCGGAGGCGGACAGGACAAACCAGAGGTGAGAGAGTTCTCCTTCCTGACCTGGAACCTTCCCCATTACGAGGATGCGATCCGGGGATGGGTCGCCGATTTCGAGGCGGAATTCCCCGATGCCAGGGCTAAATGGATCGACAGGAAGGGTAGCGAGCTCCCCACCTATTTCCAGACCCAGCTGGCTGCGGGCAGCGCTCCGGACATCGTCGAGATCCAGAGCGTGTTGTGGTACGAGTACGCGGACAAGGGTGTACTCATGCCGTTAAACGCCTATCTGAATAAGGAAAAGGCGATCAAGGACCGCTTCACCCCGTCGTTCTTCGAGGCGGCTTCCCGCTTCGGTAACGACTACTACCTGATGCCCATCTACACCCCGTCCAGCCTGTTGTTCATGAACAAGCCGATGTTCGCCGACGCGGGCCTTTCCGGAGCACCCGAGACGCCTGAGCAGCTGCTCAGCTATGCCGAAAAGCTCACCTCCGGACAGAACAGCGGATTCGTCACCTTGAACTTCGACTGGCTGTACTGGCCGTTGTTCCGGGCTAACGGCGTAGAAATACTCAGCGCCGACAAGTCCAAGGCGGCCTTCAACACGCCGGCTGCGGTGGCGGTCCTGAAAAACCTCGCCAGACTCACCAAATCAGGCGCCATTCCAGGGGTAGCGTGGACCGGGCGCTGGGCCGAGCCGAACGGTGCTTTCGGCGCCGGCGGTATCGGGATGCATCACGCCCACACCCCTGCCCTCAATTCCTTCATGTCCCAGAGCGATTGGGCGAATGAGGACACCGTGGGCATCGACACCTTCCCCGGCGGCTGGTCGGTTCCCAACTATCATGGAATGGGCATCGTGTCCACGACCAAGCAGGCGGATCTGTGCTGGGAGTTCATGAAGATCGTGACCAATGACAAGTGGGCTGAAAACCTGATCCGGGTACTCGGTCCGCTGAGCGGCAATGCCGCGGCGGACAAAGCCGTGGTCAACAATCCGGATTTCCGGAAGGAGTATCCGCTCACCGTAAAGATGTTCGAGACCCAGCTCTCACCCAAACTCAAGCTGACCGGTCTGACCAACATTGCCGCGGATGCCCAGGTCAAGGACGCTGTCTACCGAAATTTCCAGAAGGCGATCTTCGGGGAGGTCAGCGCCGAGAAGGCATTGGCCGACGCGGAGAAAGCGGTCAACGACATCCTCTCCAAGTAACACATCCGGAGAGTCTTTGAACACTACTGTGTTGCCCGGCGTGGAATGCGGCGGGCAACACGTTTTTTTTCGGAAAACGAATTGATGAACACACGCCAAATCGTTTTCACGGAAGCGAACAAAGCCGAGCTTCTTCCCGCCCAGAACCCCGATCGGCTCGAGCCGGGACAGGTACGGATCGAAACCTGCTACAGCCTGGTCAGCCCGGGCACCGAGCTGTCCTGGTACTCGGGAATCCAGCGGGAGGTGGCGGGGGAAAAGTTCCGCTATCCGATATACTCCGGCTACTGCCAGAGCGGCAGGGTCGTGGAAGCCTCTCAGGATGTCGAGCAGTTCAAAGTCGGGCAGCTGATCGTAAGCGGGGGACCTCATGCATCGCAGATCGTCGTCTCCACCGAAGAATCGGAGGATCTGCCCCACGGGGATCTCACAAAACCGATACAGAAGGTTCCTGAAGGAATAGACGCCAAACTCGCGCCTTTCGCCAAGATCGGGGAGATCGCCATGACCGCGATCCGGATCGCCGAGTTTTCCCTGGGCGACAGGGTGCTGGTGTTGGGTCTCGGCATGGTGGGAAACCTGGCCGCCCAGCTGTTCCAGCTG
>CAZFMD010000383.1:0-2142 GCA_964520025.1 uncultured Spirochaetaceae bacterium | reverse complement strand
TTGGGCGGCACTGGACTCGAACCAGCGACCCCCAGCGTGTCGAGCTGGTGCTCTAACCAGACTGAGCTAGCCGCCCCTGCGCACAGTGAACAAGGCTCTTGTACCGTATAAGCCCGGTATTTGTCAATAGGCCTGCGTGGTTTCGAGGTTGTTGGACTGCAAGTACAAAGAACGGAGAACAATCATCTATTCGGGCACTCCACTTCCACTTTTTATTGACGCCAACAGGTGGAATCGTTAGTCTTTATATATGACCAAAAGAATCGCTTCAGCTATGCAAATCAGCGACGAAGAGCTTCTGAAGATAAGCTCGGCGAATCCGAATATGCGCTTTGAACTGGTTGAGGGGGAACTTGTTGCCATGACGCCGGTAGGAGGACGTTCAGGAGAGCTGGAAGCTCAAATAAACGCAATAGTAGTGAATTGGTGTAATCAAAATAATATGAGAGGATTCAGCCCCTCCACCGGCTTCAAGCTGCCCAACGGCAACGTACGCAGCCCCGATGCGGCGGTGCTGCTACCGTCGCACCCCGCCTATAAAGAAAAAACCGAGGGTTTTGTCCCGGGGGCTCCCGATTTTCTCGTCGAAATCCGTTCCAAGAGCGATTCGTTGACAATACTGAAAGAAAAAATGCAGGAGTGGATCGAATCCGGCTGCCGCCTGGCTTTCCTGATCGATCCGGTCGAGCGTAGGGCCTACGTCTATCGAAGAGATAGATCGGTTACCGAATACCCGTACGCCTCTAAACTGAGTGGTGAGGATATCCTGGAAGGATTGACGGTCTGCCCGGCTGAGGTGGATCCCGAGAACTGAATTTAGTCACTGTAATTGCCGATAGCAATACGCATCGCTACGACAACTTATCTATCAGAGCCCGACTCCCGCAATGCAACGGTGAGCTCAACCGTGCCCAGGGGCATCTGCAGGGGAATGACCGCAGCCTCGATCTCAGCGCAGGACAGCTGCACCCCCTGTCCCCAGAACAGGGCGGCCGGAGCTGCCGCCACCTCCACAGCTGCATCCTGAAGCCGCTGCACCGCCTCCTGCATCATCGTGTCCATCAGACCAATGACAGCCGCCTGAGCCACCTCATCCAGCGCAGCGACCTCCTCAGCGGCAATGACCGCGGCGATGGATAGAACCACATCCAGGGGCATGGAGAGCAGCACGTATCCCTCCACGGTCCCGTTCAAGCCGGCCAGGACGGAGATCCTGTGCAGAGGCAGGGCATCCGCGTGCTTCTCCAGCTTGCGGCGGGAGATATCCGTGGCCAATACCTCCTCCAGAACATCGTAAGTCGCCTGAACAATCGGGTTGACAATTTCGGCCTTCATCACCGGACACGTTCCTCCTTTCCACCGGAACCGTGAAGGAGAGGCAAGGTTTGTCCATGGTATTGCTTAGGGTGGCAACCGTCAAGAAACAGGCCGCCGATTGCCGAGCCGGCCTACGAGAAACGAATTGACAATCCCCCGAGCAGAAGATAGTGTTAAGGCATTCGAGGCATATATGGATTATCTGGTTGCGGAAGCTGCTGCGAATATTCGGGAGTCCCTCTGCTACGTGCTGCTGTCTTTGGGCGTCAAGGGAGTGCCGGTGGCCAACAAACAGGAGGCGCTCCAGGCTCTTCAGAACAACAAGGAGATCGGCGGCGCAATCATCGATCTGGACAGCAAGGAGGTGGACGGGGCCAACCTGATCGCCGAGCTGCGGGCCCAGGAGAGCACCCAACACCTCACGGTCATCGTCCACACCGTCCAGTCCAGCAAGGAGCTGGTGGATAAGATGATGGAGTTCGGGGTCATCGGCTACCTACTCAAACCGTATGTAGAGAAGGATGCCTCTTCCAAGCTCAAGAAGGTGCTGGCCCGCGGAGAGGATCACAACACCCAGCGTAAACACATCCGGGTACGCCCCGATCCGAATGAGCTGCTGCGGCTGCACTTCAAGCTACCCGGACACCCATCGCTGATCTCGGGGAGGGTGGTCGATATCAGCGTCGGAGGCGTGGCCGTAGAACTGTTCAATCCGCCGGCTCCGGGTGCGCTGGCCCCAGGAACCTCGATTCCCCACATCCAGTTCACCCTGAACCGCAAGGCATTTGCTCCTCCGGGCAAGGTCATCCTGTTCAAGGAGCAGCT
>CAZFMD010000382.1:0-2160 GCA_964520025.1 uncultured Spirochaetaceae bacterium | reverse complement strand
GTCGATCGCATACCCTTTTTTCCTGATTGACGAAAGCTCCCGCTCCAGGTGAACCCTGAGCACGAGCGTTTTGTCAGTGTATCGAACCGGTTTTTCCTTTTTAAGAATACGGTCCAACCGTTTTCGGGGAAGATAAGCCAGGAGGATTTTGCCGACTCCTGTACAATAGGCTGGAGCGCTGCTGCCAACCCGTGACATCATCGAAACACGCAACGCCCGCGTCGACTCTACCTTTCCGAGGTACACCAGTTCGTCCCCATCCAAGGTTGCCAGATGCACAGTCTCACCGGTGACGCGAGCGATCTCCTCAACGATGGGTTCTGCTTCACGCCATAACTCCAAGCGCTCAAGCACCGACATCCCGATCTCAAATAGCTTGAGGGTCAAGCCGTACTTCCCCGTCTGTGGATCCTGGTATACAAAGCCCAGGTCTATGAAGGAGACAAGAAATCTGTACACAGTGCTCTTGTCTATCGGGATATCCTCTAGATGGATAGAAACGCGGTCGGTGAGCTCGGTGATCCCCAGGCTCCGCTCGTAGGAGAGGCATTCCAAGATCTTCATTGTTTTGAAAACGGACTTGATGGGAGCAGGTCCCTTCATTCGCTGTCCTTCCAAGATTGGGGTTTCAAACCAACAGTAGGATTGTACTACGGCGAGAAGCGGTGGTCCAGTGATTTTTTGAAACAGCGTTTTATTATCTTGACAGATAGTACAGCCTGTCATATACTCGTAGTAAAAATACAGCGGTGTCAGCGTTTTTTAGCTCTTGAGGTATTAAAATGGAGGAGGAAGCGACGCCGGAGAGCTCCGCTCAGCGCTTCCGGAGACTCATTTCTCAGAGAACGGTATTGGGGACCTTCTCAAAGTCCCAGGATCCGGCCTTCGTCGAGATCATCGGCCAAGCAGGATTCGATTTCGTTGTTCTGGATCTGGAGCACGGTCCGAACACCGTGCAATCCCTCCAGAACCTCATCAGAGCTGCCGAGGTGGCAGACCTTTTTCCGATTGTCCGCGTCAAGGAAGATACCCCATCCCTTATATCGGAGGTGCTGGACGTAGGCGCCGGAGGGATCCAGGTTCCGCAAATCAGCAGAAGAGAAGAGGCGGAGGAGGTGCTGCAGGCGGCGCGCTTCATCCCCCTGGGCATGAGGGGCGTGTGCCGGTTCGTGCGTGCCGCCGACTACTCTTCGCTGGATCGATATGAATATTTCGCTCGGGCGAACACTACGCTGATCGTTATGCAACTGGAGGGGGTACGCGCTGTAGAGAATCTGCAGGATATACTGGCGGTGCCCGGCTGGGACATCGCGTTTATCGGACCTTACGACCTCTCACAGTCGCTTGGAGTCACGGGGCAGGTTGATGATCCGCGCGTAACCCAGATGATGAAGACCGTCGTAGACGAGTGTGTGAAGAGGAACATGGTGGTGGGGACATTCGTCGATACGTTTGAAGAAGCCGGGAAGTGGATCGCAGCGGGTGTCAAGTACCTGTGTTATTCGGTGGACGTTGGTCTGTTCACCGAGAAATGCCACGAGGTCGTTCGAAGCTTGCGGGATTCCAGTAGTTGAGGAGGACACCCATGAAGCTCAAGGGCAAAGTAGCTGTGATTACCGGAGGTACTATAGGTATCGGTGCTGCGATCGGGCGTGTTTTCGCTAGCGAGGGCGCGCGGGTGGCATTGATCGGGAGGAACGGCGCTCAGGGAGAGAAGACATGCGAATCCATCCGTAGTGAAGGTGGCGAGTGCAAGTTCTACGTTGCGGACGTCTCCAAGGCGGATCAGGTCGGTGAGGTCGCTGCACAGATCCTAAAAGATTTCCCTCAAGTCGATATCCTCGTAAACAATGCAGGAATCTGGAGACCGGGCCGGGTTACCGACTTGGATGAGGAAACCTGGGATAGCGTCCTGGATACGAACCTGAAAGGCATGTTTCTGGTGTCCCGGCATTTCCTGCCTGGCATGATGGAACGAAAATGGGGAGTGGTCATAAATGTAGCGTCGGTGGCGGGATTAGTTGGCGCGGCGGGCGCATCCTCTTATGCGGCATCCAAGGGCGGGATCGTCAATCTCTCCCGCAGCATGGCGCTGGATTATGCACCGTTCAACGTGCGGGTCAATTGCCTGTGTCCCGGCATGACCGAAACAGCCCAAGG
>CAZFMD010000381.1:0-2165 GCA_964520025.1 uncultured Spirochaetaceae bacterium | reverse complement strand
AGATCAGATATCCTTTCTCATCGATCAGCCCATCGATCGGCTCGAGAAAACGGGTGTCCGAGTACTGCCCGATCGCGGTGATGATGGTATCGGTTTCCACCTCGAAATCGCTGCCTTCGATGGGAATCGGCCGGCGCCGGCCCGAGGAGTCCGGCTCGCCCAGCTCCATCTTGATCAGCTTCAAGGCTTTCAGGCCCTTGCCCCTGTCCTGTACCATTATGGGCGCCACCAGATAGAAAAACTGAACTCCCTCTTCCAGGGCTTCCTCGACTTCCAGGTCGGAAGCGGGCATCTCCACATCGGTTCGCCTGTAAAACAGATTGACCTCCCGGGCTCCTAGCCGCACGGCGGTACGGGCCGAATCGATGGCCGTGTTACCGCCGCCGATTACAGCCACCCGCTGCCCGAGATCGGGCCTGGCTCCCTGAGCCACCTCCCTGAGGAATTCGATGCCGGCGATCACCCCGGGACGGTCCTCCCCCTCAACCCGCAGGCCCCGGCTCTTCCAGGCGCCGTGGGCCAGGATCACCGCATCGTGAGAGCGCCTCAGCTGTTCGAACTCGACATCCTTCCCGATACGCACCCCGGTTTTCAGCTCCACGCCCAGACGAAGGATCGTATTAATCTCACGGTCCAGGGTATCCTGGGGAAGGCGATAGTCGGGAATCCCGTAGCGGAACATCCCGCCTGCTTTGTCCTCCGCCTCAAAGACCGTGACCTCAACCCCTTGCTGAACCAGGTAGTAGGCCGCCGAAAGTCCGGCCGGCCCCGCGCCCACTATGGCCACCCGCTTGCCGTTCTTGGGCGGCAGGGTAGGATCATAGCTGTCCGGGGACTTGAGATCCATATCGGCCACGAAGCGCTTGAGCCAGTCTATGGCCACCGGTTCGTCCACCAGATTGCGGCGACAGGCCTCCTCGCAGGGGCGGGGGCAGACCCGGCCGATGGCAACGGGAAAGGGATTGTCCCGCTTGATCAGCTCCAAAGCCTCCCGATAGCGTTTGTTGGCGATCAGCCCGACATACCCCTGCACATCGATGTTCGAAGGACAGGCAAGGCTGCAGGGAGGACGGCAGTCCCCGTAGTGATTGGACAGCAGCAGCTCCAGGGCCATGCGCCGGGTGGCGTGAATGTCCGCATCATCCGTGGTGATGCGCATACCCTGGCGCACCTTTGTCGAGCAGGCGGGAACGAAACCCTTTGCCCCGGGCACCCGAACGACGCAGATCCAACAGGAGGCATATGGGTCCAGCCTGGGATCATGACACAATGTGGGAATCTCAATGCCCTGCTGCTGCGCCACCTCCAGGATCGTCCTTTCCGGGGAAACGAGAAGCTTCTTACCATTCAGTTCGATCTCGACCAGCCGTTGTTCCATCATGCCTTTACCTCCGCTGCCTCAGTCCCGGCGGCAACCTCTGTGGCGACCGCCCCCGTGGTTATCTCGATGGCGTTGAAACGGCAGGCCTCGAAGCACAATCCGCACTTGATGCAGAGCGCTTCATCGATTCTGTGTGCTTCTTTCCGCTGCCCCGTGGCAGCCTGGGTCGGGCAAACCTTGGCGCAGAGCGTACAGCCGGTGCAGGCCTCCTCGTTCACCCGGAACCGTATCAGCTCCCGGCAGTGCAAGGCCTGACAGCGCTTGTTCTGGATGTGCTCGACATACTCCTCGCGAAAATACTTCAGCGTGGTTAGCACCGGATTGGGCGCGGTCTGTCCCAAACCGCAGAGTGAGGATTGTTTGACCTTGAGTGCCAGCTCCTCCAGCTCTTCCAGGTCGGACATCTTCCCCTGGCCCTGGGTGATTCGCTCCAGGATCTCCAGCATGCGTTTGGTGCCCATCCGGCAAAAGGTGCACTTACCGCAGGACTCGCTCTGGGTGAAGCTGAGAAAGTAACGGGCCACGTCGACCATACAGGTGGTCTCATCCATGACCACCATGCCGCCGGAACCCATGATCGCGCCGGTGGCGGTCACAGAATCGTAGTCCACCTGCACGTCCAGCAGACTCTCCGGTATACAACCGCCGGAGGGACCGCCCAGCTGTACGGCCTTGAACTTCTTGTCGTCCTGGATGCCACCACCTATTTCATAGATCACTTCCCCAAGGGTGATGCCCATGGGGACCTCGATCATGCCGCCGTGCTTGATCTTTCCGGCCAGGG
>CAZFMD010000380.1:0-2178 GCA_964520025.1 uncultured Spirochaetaceae bacterium | reverse complement strand
GACAGGCACGGAAGAACGGGGCCGCCATGCCGATCTCGTTCGCCCGGCTGACGGGTCTGTCCGGGATCCACCGCACCTTCGGCTTGTGCGTGGCGATCCACTTCGCGGCAATGTTCGATGCCTGGCGGCCCATCTTCGGATGCTTCCACCAAAGCACGCACCACTGGCCGACCGGTTCGAGTAGAGTCCTGGCCAGCAGCTTGCCGAGTTCGGGGTTGAATTCCTCGGCGTTGATGGTCTTCCCGCTACTGCCTCCGATGCAGTACCACTCGCCGTCCCGATAGGCAGCCTGGGCGAAGTGCATGCGGTCCTCGATCATGGCGGCATACACCGCGATCGCGATCTCCGCCCACTGATCCCTGGTGTTTATGGCAGCCTGATGAACCATGTCGCCTGCTCTCCGCGGTCGAGTGTCAGCCCGCTGTGTTCCACGAATTCATCCACCGCCTGAACTACTCCGGGCCAGCCTTTCGGACTGCGCTCGCCTGGGGGGCTGTAGTCGTGACCGCTCAGGAGTCCTCCGGGTTTGATAGTCGGAAGCCAGGCCTCGATATCGGCAGTGACAGCCTCATAGGTGTGCTCGGCATCGATGAACACGAAGTCGAGGGAGGCGGCCTCTGCCGTCTGGGCGGCCTCCAGGGACGTGGCGTGCCAGATAGCCCTGCGATCGGCGGCGAAGTCGGTACGATGGCGGGCTTCTCGTTTGGCCCGTTGCATCTTCTGTCTGGTCTGCCGCGACAGCCAGTCTCCGGATTGCCGGTAGCTCTTGCTGCATTCCAAGCCGGGCTCCCACTGGTCGACCATGATGAGAAACACGTAGGGCAGCAGGCGCAGCAGGTGTTCGCTCATCTCGCCCTTCCAGACACCGATCTCTGCACCATAGTCCACATCCGGATCCAGGCGCTTGATCAGCTCTCGCGCTCTGACTTCAGAGTGATGCATATCGGCCCTCCCTCTTCAGCCGGCGCTGATCTGCCCGTTTCTCCGGACTGGTGGAGCGCCCGTATTGGATGATGGCATTCGGGTGTCCCGGCTGGTATTCGGGAGGCAGGGGCGCCGCGGATCCCTTCCACTTTCCGGACGCCCATGCCTGGTTGAGCGCCAGGCCGTCAGAGTGATCGGTCAGGTGCATGATCCAGAGCTGCAGGAACTCCACGGCCGCGGCCGTGGCATCGAAGAAGAGGGTGTCAACGTGCCAGGCCCGGTCCTGGTGTGCCGGACGTTTTCGAGCCATGAAGTCCACGTCATCGCGCAGGCCCTCCGGGGCGCGCAGCAAGTATGAATCGACGTCTGTCCACAGAATCGGTCCCTGGAGGCTTCTCAGGGCCTCGAGCAGGAAGAACGGCTTCTGCCTGGTGTTCGCCAGCCAGCCATTCACACTGGGCCGTTCAACGATATGGTGATCCACCCCTAGGCGGTCACAGCTTGCCCCCAGACGACGGGCACATTCCGGATAACGCCAGTCCCTGGTGTAGAAGCTGACCAGGACGACGTTCACCGGAGCACCTCCGGTGCCTTGAGTAGCGGCTCGGTATCGATCGACCCCAGCACCGGCTCGGCCTTCGCGGGATTCGTATGGGGCGGCAGGCTCACCCCCACGGCCTCAGCGTGATCCCGGAACTTGATATCGTCTCCGTCCAGCAGGTTTGAGAAGCGCACCCAGGCCGCGGGAATCCCATAGGCGTGTGCCACGATGATGCCGTGCAGGGAGGAGGAGACGATGGCCTTACAGGCCCGGATCCGGTCGACCACCACGAGCGGATTGGCATTGAGCGGACTGATGATGTGCCAGTTGCGATAGCGGGCCCGCACCCCCTTCTCGTCCACATAGTGCGGGACGATCGCCACCTCGTGGGTCTGTTCGACCGGAATGTCGTGTATCAGCGGCAGCAACAGGGCCGGATCCCCGTAGATCTCCGGGCAATCTCCGCCGGCACGCAGGACAACCTCCCGGGTGAGAGGGCCGCGCACGGCCAGGTATCGGGCCCCAGGGGAGGGTTTGTCTTTCGCCCACATTGCTCCCGAACCCCAGACGGTATGATGAGCTCGGGCGAAGCGAATGATGGACCCGATGGCGAGCAGCTGGGCCTGGTCGCGGGGAGCATGTTTGACCCGGAATCCCAGACCCTGAAGAATCACCGGGGTGAGCACGTCTCCCAGGTTGCCCGGCCGCGGGGA
>CAZFMD010000379.1:0-2179 GCA_964520025.1 uncultured Spirochaetaceae bacterium | reverse complement strand
TGCCCGGAATGCGGAAGCTGGAACAGCTTCCAGGAGTCGGCGCCGAGCCCGTCGGGGAAGAAGAGCGGGGAGCGGGCTGAGAGCTTTCCCCAACCCCTATCCTCGATAGAGACCAAGGAAGGCCTGCGTCTGGACTCCGGACTCGGTGAGGTGAACCGGGTTCTGGGCGGGGGCATCATGAAGGGCTCTGTAGCGCTGCTGGCCGGGGAACCGGGGATCGGCAAATCGACCCTGATGCTGCAGCTGGCAGCGGGTATTCAGAGTGCGGGCCGGGTTCTCTACATCTCCGGGGAGGAGTCCCCGGCACAGATCCGCCTGCGGGCGGATCGACTGGGGGTCCGCAGCGACAGGATCGAGATCTTTTCGGAAACCGAGCTCTCCGCCCTGCTGCGGGTCTGTCAGAACGTCAAGCCGATCGTGGTGATCCTGGACTCGATACAGACCGTGTATTCAGAGGATATCGGCAGCGTGCCCGGAACGGTGAATCAGATCAAGCTCTGCGCTCAGGAGTTGATCGATTGGGCGAAGTCCCACGGAGCGGCCTTGTTCCTGGTGGGGCACGTGACCAAGGAGGGATACATCGCCGGACCGAAGGTCGTGGAGCACATGGTGGACACGGTGCTGTACTTCGATTCGGGCAGTGCCGAGATCCGTATTCTCCACTGTGCCAAAAACCGCTTCGGATCGGTCGATGAGATCGGGATCTTCCAGATGCAGGAGAAGGGGCTGCATCAGGTAGAAAATCCGGCCTCTGTGTTTCTCTCCAATCGGGCGGGCGACGCGCCTCCCGGCATAGCCGTGGCGCCTGTGTATGAGGGGTCCAGAATCCTCCTGGTGGAGATTCAGAGCCTGGTCGTACCGGCCAAGGGCGGAGTGTCCAGGGTTTTTTCAGAGCGAATCGACTCGGCCAGGGTTTCCCGTATGGCCGCGGTGCTGGAGAAACATCTGAAAGTGCGGTTGTCCGATCAGGATATCTACGTGAACGTCGGGGGCGGCATACGCATCAGCGAGGTCGGAGTCGACCTGTCCCTCTGCCTGTCTCTGTACTCGGCCCGCATCAATCAGCCGATTCCATCTCTCACGGCCATCGTCGGGGAGATCAGCCTGGCCGGGGAGGTGCATCCGATCGGGCATCTGGATCGTCGCATCAAAGCCGTTCAGGAAATGGGTTTTTCCCGGATAATCTCGCCTCCGCCGAAAGAAAAAAATCTGCAGCTTCCGGAGTTCTGCTTCCCCGTTTCTTCCCTTGCCGAGGCGGCCAGAATCGGATTTCACTCATGAGAGTACGTATCCGCCCAGACAAGCTGCCCCTGCTTCTACTGCTCGGTGTTCTCCTCGGGTTTTTCATCCTCAGCCCATTGGACTCCGTGTTCGCTGAATTGGATGAACCGCCCGGCATAGCGGAACCGGCCGGAAACCGGGAATCGGTGCAGGCTCTGCAGGGAGATGAAACCGCACTCCAGGGACAACGCATGGGCGGCCTCGATTCGGGGGAAGCCGCGAGGGAAGCGGAGATGATGGATAACCTCCGCCGGGGCGTTCTTGTAGCGGTCTCCTGGATTTTTCTCGTCGTGGGATTGACCCTGGTGGCCCTGACCTTGAGGAAAACATACATTTGGCTGAGGGCGATGCAGAAGGCCAGAGTGCCACCGACCCGTTACTTCAACCTCCTGCTTCAAGTCCGAAATCGAGATGGAGAGCTGGGCCTGTACAATTTCGACTACTACCCGGTGGTGGTAGCGGCTTCCGGGAGTCCGGATCTGCTGCTTCCCGATGTAGAGGATTCCCGATCACGATTCCGCATTGACTACCGTCAGGGCCAGGCCCATCTGCTTTCCGAGTCATCGATCATCGTCAATGGTGTGCCGAGACAGCAGAAACCGCTGAAGCAGGACGACCGGATCATATTCGGTCCGTACAGGCTCATTTTCAAGGATGCCTCGATCCAAGAGCACGGGCCCCCCGTTCCCGGAAAGCCTGTCTTTGTCTGGCAGTTTCCCATCGTGGCCCTGCTGCTGGCTCTATCGGTCCTCTTCAAGCAAGCCGGCGCCGTGCCGGAAGACAGGATGCTGTTGGCCAAAGCGGCTGAGATGCAGCGCGCAGAGCTGCAGCGTACAGAGCTGCAGCGCACAGAGCTGCAAACAACCCAGTTGGACAGAGCGGAGACGGGCAGCACCGA
>CAZFMD010000378.1:0-2187 GCA_964520025.1 uncultured Spirochaetaceae bacterium | reverse complement strand
GGAATCCCGCCCCAGCACCGAGCCCAGATCGAAGCGGAATCCATCCACGTGCATCTCCACCACCCAGTAGCGCAGGCAGTCGATGATCAGGCTGCGTACGATGGGGTGATTGCAGTTCAGGGTGTTTCCGCACCCGGTGTAGTTCCTGTAGAAGCGGCGGTCCTCATCAAGGATGTAGTAGATCGAGTTGTCCCAGCCCCGGAAACAGAGGGTCGGGCCCAGCTCATTTCCCTCGGCCGAGTGGTTGAATACCATGTCCAGGATCACCTCGATCCCGGCCCGGTGCAGCTCCCGCACCATCTCCTTGAACTCCACGACCTGCTGGCCCCGGGCCCCGGCGCTGGAGTAGCTGCCCTTGGGAGCGAAAAAGGTCATGGTGCTGTATCCCCAGTAGTTGCTGAGTTTCTGCCCGCTCAGGGGATTTGTCCGCTGCACCTCGTACTCGTCGAACTCCTGCACGGGCAACAGCTCGATGGCGGTGATGCCCAGTTCCCGGAAATGGGGAATCATCTCGGCCACGCCCCGATAGGTGCCGGGGTGTTCGATCCCCATCTGATTCGAGCTGGGGTGCAGAGTCAGCCCGCGCACGTGGGTTTCGTAGATCACGCTGTGGCGCAGCGGAAGGTTCAGCGGCCGGTCTCCCCGCCAGTCGAACTGGTCACTGATCACGATGCACTTCGGCATGCCTGCTGCATCGGAGGTCTCGGAAAAGGAAAGGTCCCTCTCCTTCGAGTCTGGATCGTAGCCCCGGGCATCGGCCAAATTCCAGCGAAAGGCCCCGGTCACCGCCTTGGCGTAGGGATCCAGGAGCAGCTTGTTGGGATTGAAGCGATGGCCCCTGTGCGGCTTATACGGACCGAAGGCCCGGTACAGGTAGTACTGACCCGGGCCGATGCCGTCGACCTGGAGGTGCCAGATATCCCCGGTTCGATTCTTCCGCGGATCCAGTCTGATCACCTCCGCGGCTTCCCCATCCCGGGCGTGGGCGAACAGCAGCAACTGCACATCGGTAGCATGCCTGCTGAACACGGCAAACTGCACGCCCCGGTCGTTCGGAGTAGCCCCAAGGGGAAGAGGTTCTCCCGGCCTCACAGATTTCATCGTGCTCATATGCAAAGCTCATCCTATCCGAAGCCGCAGGCATGATAAAGTGGCCTGTGAGGCGATGCAGTTTCGTCCCCGAATCTCCGTCTCCTTGACTGCCTGAAGGAAATCGCTATGCTGATTGACAATATGGACCTATCGCGCAAGGGGCCCGGCTACCTGGCTGTGCTGCTCTCAACAGCCACCTGGGGGACTTCGGGGATATTCATTCGCTTTGTCCTGGACAAAACCGCCATATCCGCCTTGGCCTTGGCCTTCTGGCGGGATCTGATCACCTTTCTCGCCCTCCTTCTGATCCTCCTCGCTGTCCGACCCTCTCTGTTGAGAATCCACAGGCGGCACATCAAATACCTGGCCGGCCTGGGTTGTCTGAGCCTCGGGATTCTACACCTGTTGTGGAATCTCGGTGTCACCATGAATGGCGTGGCGGTATCCACCGTTCAGCAGGCGGTCATGCCTATCATTGTAGCGGTGGCCGGAACACTCATCTGGGGCGAAGCGTTCACACTGCGCAAAGGACTGGCAATTGGGTTCACCCTTCTCGGCGCGGTCTTGATCTCGGGGCTCATAAGCACGGGGGTTGCGGCAGGCCGCTCTCTCGGCATTGTAGTAGGCTTCGCCATACCGGTGGCCTACGCCATGTTCAGCCTGTTCGGCAAACGGCTAACCGGGCATTACCACCCTCTGACGATCCTCACCTACGGCTTCGCCTTTGCGGTACTGACTCTGCTTCCTCTGCAGTTTTTCACAGAGCAACCACGACAGGTGGACAACTTTTCCCTTCTGTGGATAGGCGCGCTGGTATTCGTCTCGACCATCTTTCCCTTTGCGATCTACACCCTGGCTCTGCGCTGGCTCCAGGTGGGGGTGGCGGGCATTCTCTGCATGATGGAGATCCCCTTCGCCGCTCTGTACTCCTACCTGTTTCTGGGCGAAAGACTCACCTCGATCCAGTATCTCGGCGCTGCGGTTGTGATCGCGGGAATCGTTATGCTGAACCTTGGAACAGGCCGCAGAACAAAGTTGAATACCTGATCGAAGGGGCAACGCCCTGACCACATCAGCTGCTTGAAGCAAGATTTA
>CAZFMD010000377.1:0-2197 GCA_964520025.1 uncultured Spirochaetaceae bacterium | reverse complement strand
GCGCTCTTGAACCTTGCTTTTTCTCATCGCTCTTTCGCCAATGAACAGGGTGGAGAGGTCGACAACAATGAGAAGCTGGAGTTTTTCGGCGACTCGGTTCTGGGGCTGGTGGTCAGTGAGTACCTGGTGACGGCCCTCCCGGACAAGAGCGAGGGAGATATGGCCAAGATCAAAAGCCACGTGGTAAGTGAGGAGAGCCTGGCGGAGATCGGACGCTCCCTCCGGGTGGACAACTTCATTTTGATCGGCAAGGGAGAGGAGTACTCCGGGGGCAGAAGCAAGAAGGCCCTGATCGCCGATGCGGTGGAGGCCATCATCGGCGCTTACTACCTGGACTCCGGCTTCAAGGCGGTGCGGTCCTTCATTCGCAGCCTGCTCATTCCCCAGATCAATGAGGTTCTGGAGGATCGGCACAAGAAAGACTACAAGACCCTGCTGCAGGAATACGTGCAGAAACGATACAAGAGTTATCCCCGCTACCGCATCGTTCACCGCAAAGGTCCGGATCATAACCGTACCTTCTGGATCGAAGTGGGGATCGGAAAGAAGAATTACGGGCCGGGCACGGGCAAGAACAAGAAAGAGGCGGAGCAGCAGGCCGCCGGTATCGCCTACAAGGCGCTCACAGAGAGGCAGAAGGGTCGTCAGTCCGCACGGGGCTCTTCCCGTAATCGCTCTTCGTAGAACCGCTTAGCAATCTTCAACAGTCTTTCCCGCTCATTCTGCTCGGGATCGTCCAGGACGCTGCCCAACAGAGCCTTGAGGATGATTCCGATTTTCGGCCCCCCGGGGATCCCAAGCTCAGCCTTGAGATCCTCTCCGTTTACCGCCAGATCCTTGAGACTCAAGGCGTTATCTCCGGACAGAACCTGCTCGATTCGTTTTTCCAGGGCAATTAGGGAGGTGGAAACGAATCGCTCTCCCACAATAGCCAGCTGATCCGCCCGGCGAAGGCTGAGGAGTTCAGGAATGTTTTCCAACCCGATCCTGGCTACGAAACGGCGCACCGCGGCATCGCTCCAGTTCTCTTCGTAGTGAAACATATGCTGAGAGACCAGGTGACCGACCCGTTTCACGACCTGGTTGGGGAAACGCAGGCGGCGGAGGATCTTTTCGGCAAGACGGGCTGAAAGTTCCTCGTGCCTGTGAAAGTGAAGATCCCCCTGGGGACCGCGATCCATGGTTTGGGGTTTGCCCAGATCGTGCAGCAGGGCCGCCAGGCGAACCACCAGGTTGTCCCGGGGGGCGGTGTCGCAGGCGTACAGCAGGTGGTGGAACAGGTCGTAGCGGTGAAGATCCCCCTGGCCCACGTTCTGGCAGGCGACCAGTTCTGGCATGAACAGCTGGAGTAGACCGCAGTC
This sequence comes from uncultured Spirochaetaceae bacterium, assembly GCA_964520025.1. Lineage (GTDB taxonomy): Bacteria > Spirochaetota > Spirochaetia > SZUA-6 > DRHE01 > JAFGQJ01. The sequence continues at coordinate 836 of CAZFMD010000377.1, read as the reverse complement.
GTTCAGCAGGGTGAAGCCGATTGAGGGGGTCTGGGCCCCGAGGATGCGAATCAGCTCATCACGGATTCTTTCCGCGGATACCTGCTTGACCGTATCGAGGCTCCGGGGGATGGAGGTAAAAGTGCGTTCTTCAATGGTGAAGCCGAGCTGGGCGGCGAAGCGGCAGGCGCGAACGGGCCGCAGGCCGTCCTCCTGGAAGCGCTTCAGGGGATCGCCAATGGCCCGGATGATCTCGGCCTTCAAGTCCTTGCGGCCTTCGTGGGGATCGAGCAGACGGTTTTTCTGCAGATCGTAGGCCAGGGCGTTGATCGTGAAGTCCCGGCGCCTCAGATCCTCTTCGATCGACGGGCTGAAGGTCACCGAATCGGGGCGGCGGCCGTCCCTGTATTCATCGTCGACGCGGAAGGTGGTCACCTCGAAGTGGGTGCCTTTGAACAGGACGGTAACGGTGCCGTGCTTGATTCCGGTGGGAATCACCCGGCGAAAGATCTTCCGGACATCCTGGGGAAGCGCATCCGTAGCGATATCGAAATCCTGGACTCTTCGGCCCATCAGCATGTCTCGAACCGCACCTCCGACCAGATAGCACTGATACCCCGCCTGTATAAAAAAAGAGGAAAAATCCTTTACGATTCCCGGAATCCTCAAGCTGACGCTCCTTCCATAGAAGGTTGTCCGAAGCCTCTCAGCCTGTCAAGAAGCGCAAAAAAAAGAGCCGTCCCTGTGTGAGGGAACGGCCCTTTCGGTACCGGAGGAGGGCGCTTGGCCCCCGCTGCTTTAACGCAGCAGTTCGAGTACCGTCTGCGGCTTGACGTTGGCCTGAGCAAGCATAGCCA
>CAZFMD010000376.1:0-2202 GCA_964520025.1 uncultured Spirochaetaceae bacterium | reverse complement strand
GCGCCATCCAGCCTGCTGTACCGGATCGCGACGAACACCTGTCTGAACATCCTGCGCGGCGAGAAGCGCAGGCCCGTGAGCGGCAAGGAGGAACTGTTGATGGAGATCGCGAGTGTGGATGCACACGAGGAACGCTCGGTGACCCGGGCCTTCCTGGATGAGCTGTTCAGCCGGGAGAAGGCGTCAACCCGCACGATAGCGGTGCTCCACTACGTCGACAGGCTCACTCTGGAGCAAACCGCCGCCGAAGTTGGACTGTCCGTGTCCGGGGTACGCAAGCGCCTCAGAACCCTGCGGAAACGGGGTTTGGCCCTGGAGGGAGTAAAAACGCCATGAAGGAAAATGGGGTTCCCGACCTGTATATCGAAAAACTTCTCCTGGACGAGCTGCCGCAGGAGATGAAGGAACGATTGCTCCAGGATCCTGCGGTTCGTCGCAGGCTCGAGGAGTTGAAGTCGGAGAACCGTAGAATCCTGGAGGAGTATCCTCCGGAGCAGATGGCCAAGGCGATCCGAAACAGGGAGCGTTGGAGTCGACAAAGTCGACAGAGCCAGGCAGCACAGGCTAAAGGCCCCAGCTCCCGCCCTGCTGCGCGGCGACGGCCCGGTTGGATCCGCCTGGTGCCGGTGGCCAGCTTCGCCCTCCTGGTTCTGGTGGGCGGCTTGCTGATGGTCACCCGGGGACCGGCGTTCTTCGCGCCCCAGTCGGACACGCGTCTCAAGGGCGGTGCCGCCCATCTGAACGTCTATATGAAGACCGATGCCGGGGCTGATCTGCTGGAAGAGGGAGCCCGGGTGAGCGAAGGCACGACCCTGCAGGTAGGCTATATCTCGGGGGCCGGAGAGTACGGAACCATCGTTTCCATAGACGGGGACGGGACGGTAACCCTGCATTTCCCGCTGTCCGCGGCAACCGGCCAGAACTTGGAGGGGGAAGGGGAGGTGCTGCTTCCCTTTGCCTACACCTTGGACGATGCTCCGGATTTCGAACGTTTCTTCTTCGTCGTTTCCAAGAGGCCGTTCTCCGTGCAGAGGGTTCTCCAGGCGGCGGAGGCGCTTTCGAAACAACTCGATAAGGCCAAAAGCCAAGACTTGCATCTGCCCAGAGCACTGGAGCAGAGCTCGATACTGCTGCTGAAGTAAAGGTGAGTGATGCGATGAAACGGATTATTCTTCTGGTGCTCATAGTGGTGGGCGCCGTATCTGTATTTGCCAATCAGAGCTCCGGCGGACTGAAGCGCTACGCCGTGTTTGTCGGCTCAAACAACGGAGGTCACGAACGGGTGCGACTTCGCTACGCCGAGAGCGATGCCCGGGCAATGGCCGGCGTCATGCAGGAGCTGGGGGGAGTCGAGTTCAACGACAGCCTGGTGCTGTTGGCCCCGACATCCTACGATCTGGAAACCGCCTTTTTGATGATGGACAGGCGTATCCGCCAGGCCCATGCGGATGCCCGGCGGGTGGAGTTTCTGTTCTACTACTCCGGGCATTCCGATGAGAGAGGCCTGTTGCTGGGTGAGGAGAGAGTGGCCTATGCTGATCTCAAATCCTCCATAGTAGACATGGAGGCGGATGTAAATATCGCCATTCTGGACTCCTGCTTCTCCGGCGCCTTCACCCGGCTCAAGGGCGGAACCCGGCAGCTTCCCTTTATGATCGACGAGTCGATCCAGATGCAGGGACACGCCTTCCTCACCTCAAGCTCCGCGGACGAGGCGGCCCAGGAATCGGATCACATTCAGGGATCCTACTTCACCCACTACATGATCGCGGCTCTCAGAGGGGCGGCCGATTCGACCCGGGACGAGCAGGTATCCCTGAATGAGGCCTATCACTACGCTTTTTCCGAAACCCTGGCACGTACCCAGACCTCCCATGCCGGAGCCCAGCATCCCTCCTACAACATCCAGCTGACCGGAACCGGGGATCTGACCATGACGGATCTGCGCGTAGCCTCCTGCAGCATCATCCTGGGCGAACAGATCGACGGGCGCCTGTATGTGCGCGAGTCCATGGGAAATCTGGTGGCCGAGGTACGCAAGGTTTTCGGCACCGGGGTGGTGCTGGCCTTACCGGAGGGGCGCTACTCCCTGACCCTGGATGCCGAAGGCCGCAGCTGGGTTACGAATGTCGCCCTGGGATCCGGTATGCGCAGGGAGCTGGGAGCGGCGGATTTCCAGCCGATCGGCAGAGAGCCGGCCAC
>CAZFMD010000375.1:0-2205 GCA_964520025.1 uncultured Spirochaetaceae bacterium | reverse complement strand
GCAGTTGATTGACCGGGTAGTCCCTGTCTGATACGGTTTCTACCGGATCATGGAAATTCGCCACAAGGTACTGATGAGTCCTTTCCAGCTCAAACACCTCACCCTGCACAACCGCATCGTGATGCCCGGCATGGATACCAACTTCGGGGATGAGGAGGGGAACATCGCCGAGAACACCTACCGCTACTACGAGCAGCGGGCCAAAGGCGGTGCGGGGCTGATCATCGTGGAAGCGGCGTACTTCGACAAACAGGGCGCCGGCACCCAGAACATGCTTGCCCTGGACAGCCCACGAAGGATTCCCCAGTTCGCCCGGTTGACCCAAACCATCAAGAAGCACGGGGCCCGCACCCTGCTTCAGATCTATCACGCCGGCAGCCAGGCCACCTCCTTCATGGTCGAGTTGCGGCCGGTCGGACCTTCCAACGTTCCCTTCCGGATGAGCGGGGAAACTCCACAACCCTTGAGCAAGCTGCGGATCAGAGAAATCGTGTGGGGGTACGCCAAAGCCTGCAATTTGGCGATGAAAGCCGGATTTGACGGGATAGAGATACACGCGGGCCACGGGTATCTGCTCAACCAATTCCTCTCCCCCCTAACCAACAAGCGAAAGGACGAGTACGGCGGCAACTTCGATGACCGCATCCGCCTGCACCTGGAAGTTCTCGGAGCCGTGCGGGGCAACTGCGGATCCGAGTTCATCATCGGTTTCCGTCTCAATGGCCGGGATTATATCGAGGGAGGGATCGAGTTGGAGGAGACCTGCCGGCTGGCTCAGATACTGGAAGCGGCCGGGGTGGACCTGATCAACATCACCGGGGGCATCTTCGACTCACCCGGATTTCCCGTGGTACCGTACATGAACTACCCCCGGGGCGTGTTTGCCGCGGACGCAGCCGCGGTGAAACAGGTCCTGAACGGTGATACCGCGGTGTGCGTGGTGGGGCGCATCAATACGCCAGAAGCGGCGGAAGAGATTCTTCAGGCAGGCAAGGCGGACCTGGTGGCGCTTGGGCGAGCTTTGATCGCCGACCCGGATTTCCCGCTCAAGGCTAGGGAAGGACGGGCGGAGCAGATCCGCCCCTGCATCGCCTGCAACGCCTGTCTCAACCAGATCATGACCGAACAACCGGTAGCCTGTACGGTCAATCCCGAGCTGCTGGGCGACCAAGCGGAACGAATCCCAGCAACAGAGAAAAGGCGAGTCCTGATTGCCGGGGCGAGTGTGGCGGGGCTGGAAGCGTCCAGGATTGCTGCGACCAGGGGGCACCGGGTCACGCTGGTGGAATCGAGCGATCGGATCGGAGGCGCATTGCACCTGGCCTCTGCAGCCTCGATCAAAGGGGAGCTCCAGCTGCTCCTGCCCTACTACGAGCGCCTGATGAAGCAGCTGTCCATCGATCTGCGGCTGGGCACCACCCTCACTCCGCGAATCGTTGAGCAAATCGAGCCGGAGGTCCTCATTCTTGCTACAGGGTCCCAACTCGAGGTCCCGTCCATCGAGGGTCTGGCCACCTGTTCCCATTCTTCCTACACAGACGTTCTGTCCGGAACCATCCCGTCGGGCGAACGAATCTGCGTGCTGGGCGGGGGCATGGTCGGAATCGACACGGCGGATCTACTGGCCGGCCATGACAAGGACGTAACCATCGTAGAGCCGGGCAAGCGGCTGGGTGCGGATCTGTACGCCCTGGTAGCCCGGGAGATGGAACGGGTGATTGGGGAAAACGATCGCATCCAGGTATACCTGGAAACCGCGGTGAAACGGATCCAAGGAAACACCCTGATCTGCGATCAGAGTGGCAGAACCGTGGAGATCCCCTTCGACCACCTGGTTCCGGCCCGGGAGCGTGTTCCGTCGCCGGATCCGTTTGAGGTTGTTGATGAAATGGTGCCCGAAGTGATGCGCATCGGGGATTGCTCGCGGCCGGGCTTGATCTTCGATGCGATTCACTCCGCCTACACCGCCGCCCTGGCCATAGGAGCGCCGCAGCCGAAAACGCAACCGGAGATACAACCGCAGGGTGATCCGCTGTCCGGGGATACCTCAGGCCTGAAGGCCCGCATCGCCGGGAAGATCAAAGAGGGAACATTCGGGCTGGATGATATCCCCGACTACCTCGAACTGCTGGTCACGGCCTGCAACTCGCACCCAAAGATCCAGAAAAAGGCTAAGAAGGCCAACCTGGTCTTTCAGTTCCAGGT
>CAZFMD010000374.1:0-2210 GCA_964520025.1 uncultured Spirochaetaceae bacterium | reverse complement strand
GCTGCACCCCGGCGCTCAGGGAAAGCTCGTTTTCCGGGATCAGGCCGACGGAGAGAATCACCGTGTCGCATTCGTACAGCCGCTCACTGCCGGGAATCGGCCGGCTGTTCTCGTCGGTATCGGCGACCAGCACTCCGGTTACCCGATCCCTGCCCTGAATCTCCACGATCGTGTGCCGCAGCATCAGGGGTATGTCGTAGTCATAGAGACACTGGGCCACGTTTCGCATCAGTCCTCCCGGATAGGGCTTCCTGGCCAGCACGGCGATCACCTTGGCACCCTCCAGGGTCAGTCGTCTGGCCATGATCAAACCGATGTCCCCGGTTCCCAGCATCATGATCCTCCGGCCGACCATGTAGCCCTCCATATTGATCAGCCGCTGAGCCGTTCCGGCGGTGAACACCCCGGCGGGCCGGGACCCGGGTATATTGACCGCTCCCCGGCTGCGCTCCCGGCAGCCCATGGCCAGTACGATCGCTCCGGCTGAAACCTTGGTTACACCCTCCCGGGCATTGATGTAGAGGATCTCGCGACCCGCCGTGATCTCCAGCACCGTTGTGTCCAGCTTGCAGGGGATCTCCAGTTCCTCCATGCGGCGGATGTAGCGTTCTGAGAACTCGGGTCCGGTCAGATCCTCCTTGAAGTGATGGAGTCCGAAGCCATTGTGGATGCACTGCTGCAGGATGCCGCCCAGCTCCCTGTCCCGCTCGATCAAGAGGATTTTCTGCACCCCCTCTTCTCTGGCCGCCACCGCGGCGGCCATGCCGGCCGGTCCGCCGCCGATCACCACGATATCGTAGCTATCCATGATAGGCCGCCTTCTGTGCCGCGTCACACTTGGTGGACCCGGTCAGGATGTAAGAGTCGACCTCGTTCTTCACGATCTCCGTCGGATTTTTTCCCAGCTCCCGGGCCAGAATCTCCAGGACCTGGGGCCCGCAGAATCCGCCCTGGCACCTGCCCATGCCGGGACGCACCCGTTTTTTCACCCCGTCCAAAGTGGTGGCTCCCACATTTCTGTGGATGGCATCCACGATCTCCCCTTCGGTGACGGATTCACAGCGGCAGATGATGCGGCCAAACCGGGGATCCTTTCGCACCAACTCGTTCTTTTGCTGCTCCGGAAGGTCGATGAAACGAATAGCCGGGCGTCGACGGGGGTTGAAATCCTTGCGCTCCTCCAGAGCGCCCCGGCTGCGGCTGAGCAGATCCCGAACGTAGTGGGCGATGGCCGGCGCTGCGGTAAGCCCGGGTGACTCGATCCCGGCCACATCGATGAACCCCGGGGCCTGCCCGGATTCTTCTATTATAAAGTCCTTGGTGTTCGGGGTGGCCCGCAGTCCGGAGAAGGAGCGGATCACCTGGCCGAAGGGGATATTCTTCGATACCTTCCCCGCGCTGCGGCGAACGAACTCCAGACGATCCCGGGAGGTCGCCAGATCTTCCCGGTCCTCGATTTCCACAGAGTCCGGACCGATCAGCAGGTTCCCGTGCACCGACCGGGTTACCAAGACCCCCTTGCCCAGCTCTGTCGGGCATTGAAAGATCACGTGATTGACCAGAGTCCCCGCGGTCTTGTCCAACACGAAGTACTGCCCCTTGCGGGGGGTGATGGTGAAGGTCGGAGGAGCAACCATCTGATGGATCCGGTCGGCGAACACTCCGGCGCAGTTGATCACCTGCTCGGCCCGGATCTGCCCGTTCGGGCTGGTGATACGGTAGCACCCATTGTCGCGTTCGATCGCCTGCACCGGGAAGTTCAGTCGGATCTCGACTCCGTTGTCCGCCGCGTTTTCCGCCGCCGCCACCGCGATCTCCCACGGATCGATGATGCCCGCCTGGGGCGCCAGCAGGGCACAGAGCGCCGAGTCGTCCAGATTCGGCTCGATGGACAGCAGCTGCTCCCGCTCGATGATCTGCAAATCCCCCACACCGTTCTGGATTCCCCGGTTGTACAGTTGCTCCACGGTCTGACGCTCGCTCGGACTGAAGGCGACAACCAGGGAACCGATCCGGTTCAGCCGTACATCCAGCTGCTCGCACAACCCGTCGAAAAGCGGATTGCCCAGGACATTGAACCTGGCTTTGGCGCTTCCCGGTTCCGCGTCGTAGCCTGCATGGATGATTCCGCTGTTGGCCTTGGTGGAACCGCTTGCCACGTCGTTGCTGCTCTCCAGCAGCGCCACCTCCAGCTTGAACCGGGACAGCTC
>CAZFMD010000373.1:0-2221 GCA_964520025.1 uncultured Spirochaetaceae bacterium | reverse complement strand
CCATGCAGCTGATCAAGCATGCGGATATGGCCATGTACAAGGCCAAGGAACGGGGAAATCGCTATATGTTTTTTACCCCGGAGCTGAACAAGCAGGCTTCGGAGAGGCTGTTTCTGGAAAACGGGATCCGCAAAGCCCTGGACCAGAAGAAGTTCGATCTGCACTATCAGCCGATCGTCGGTGTTCAGGGTACCATCGAAGGGGCGGAGGCGCTGCTACGCTGGCACGATCGTAAACGCGGGTATATCTCTCCTCTGGATTTTATCCCGGTTGCCGAGGAAACCGGACTGATCCTGCCCCTTGGAGACTGGGTGTTCGAGACCGCCTGCCGACAGCTGAGCAGTTGGAACTCCGATGGCTTCGAGGATCTGTACGTGTCAATCAATCTATCGGTCAAGCAGTTCAGCCAGGAGCATATCATCGACAAGCTCAGTTCGATTATTGAACATACGAAGATTAGTCCAAAGAATCTCAAGATAGAAATCACTGAGAGCAGTATCATGCCCGATCCTAAGGAAGCGCGCCTCAAGATGGAGCAGTTGAAGGCACGACATCCGGGAATAAGAATTGCAATTGATGATTTCGGGACCGGTTACTCCTCCCTCAGCTACCTGTCCGATTTCCCCGTAGACATCCTGAAGATCGATCAGTCGTTTGTCATCAACATGTACAAGAAGGGCACGACCAAGATCATCAACACGATCATCACATTGGGCAACAGTCTGCTGATGGACGTTATCGCCGAGGGAGTGGAGACAAAGAGCCAGCTGGAATACCTGCTGTCCAAGAAGTGCAAGTCGTTCCAGGGATTCTACTTCGGCAAGCCTGTCAGTGCGGCGGCCATGACCGAGATGCTTAAGACCTACAAACGTCCGCTGTTCTAACTCTGATCCTCGTCGGAAGGGTAGACCTCAACTCGATTCCTGCCCGAGTTTTTCGCCTTGTACATGGCATAATCGGCGTTCTTGATGATTTCCGTGTGATCCTTGTCCGCCGGTGAGAGCTCGGCTACGCCGAAGCTCATGGTTATGTGAGCTTCCTCCCCGTTTAGGGTGAAGGTGTATTTTTCGATTTCCCGGCGCAATCGTTCCGCCGCAATCGCAGCTCCCCGCTTTCCCGTTTCCGGCAGAATGATCACGAACTCTTCGCCTCCGTAGCGGGCGATGATGTCGGATTTGCGTAGCCGGGATATGATGTCTAGCTCGTCAATGCCCCCGCTGAGGATCTGAGCTGTGGTGCGTAGCACCTCATCCCCAATGTGGTGGCCGAAGCGGTCGTTGATGCGCTTGAAGTAGTCGATATCGCAGAAGATCAGGGACAGATCATAGGAGGAGCGTCTGGCCCGGGTCACTTCCTCGATGAAACGGGTCTGGAAGTATCTCTTGTTGAACAGCCCGGTCAGGTAGTCGGTTAGACTGAGCTCTTTGTACCTCTGTACCTCCTGGATCAGGGTTTCGATCTTCTCACCGTCGGCAACGCTCACAAGCTTTTTCAGATCATCGATTTCCTGACGGGCTTCGTTGAAGGCTGTTTCCAATTTGTTCTGATAGTGATGGATAAGATCCCTCATGGAAACGATTCCCACCAACTTTGCACCATCGAGGATCGGGATGTGGCGCACCTCATGGGTTTTCATCTTCATGTACACGGTGTTGTAGTCTTCCTCCAGCTGAGCGCAGATAGGGGAGGCGGTCATGAAGTGCTTGATCGGCCGCAGCAGATGCTTTTTGAAAGCCTCTTCGGTATTACCCGAGAATAGACGCAGCAGATCCCGCTCGGTGAAGATGCCCGAGAGCTCTCCGTTTTGGGTTACCAGAATTGCTCCGATTTTTTTACCCGCCATATGTTGGATGGCGTTGACCAGTATTTCCTCCCCATCGACCACTGCGGGGCTTGGAGTTACCCAGGATTCAATTTTATTTTCCATTGTAAGTTATAGTAATATAAAACCATACGGCAGGAATTTGTCAACAAAAATGAGGGTTCGTGACGGTAAGATGCGGCGCTCTGATATCGTCAACAGAAATAATACTGAATTACTAAAGTATGCGAATGGGAGATAGACAAGTGGCTGAACTAAAAATACATCCAGAGGACGAGTACAACAGGAGGCTGGTTGACAACGTCCATCCGGCGGGCTGGCAGAATCCGGAACCGGACGGTCGATACAACCTCGTGGTGATCGGAGCCGGCACCGCCGGGTTGATCAGCGCCAACGGGG
>CAZFMD010000372.1:0-2225 GCA_964520025.1 uncultured Spirochaetaceae bacterium | reverse complement strand
TTCATCCGGGGCTACCAGCGGGACATGTGGACCGGGATCTACAACAACCTCAGCCGTCTGTGCTATCGCTACGCAGACCTGATCATCGCTCTGTTCGAGCACAACCGGCGGCTTCAGATCGAGCTGGGCGCGCCGGAGGCAAAGACCCGAGTTATTCCCAACGGGATAGATGTGCCCTTCTACTCCGCGGTCGCCCGTAAAAAAAAGGAGGGATTCCATGTGGGCCTGGTGGGGCGGGTTGTGCCGATCAAAGACATCAAGACCTTCATCTCCATGGCCAAAATTGTGAGCGAATCGATCCCCGAAGCCGAGTTCCACTGCATCGGACCCACGGACGAGGATCCCGGCTACTTCGAGGATTGCCAGATCCTGGTTCAAAGCCTGAAACTCGCCGATCGCTTTCATTTCACCGGCCGCCAGGACGTACGGGAGTACTACGCCTTCCTGGATGCGCTGCTGCTGACCAGCGTGCGGGAGGCTCAGCCTCTGGTGATCCTGGAGGCCTACTGCGCGGGGGTACCGGTTGTAGCGACCCGGGTCGGCAATGTGGCGGAGCTCATAGACTACGACGATCGTTTTCTGGCCCCATCCAAAGATCCGGAGAAACTGGCAGCCGGGGTCCGCTATATCTACGAACACCCGGAGGAGATGAAGCGGATCGTGGAGAAAAACAAGGACAGGGTCGTTCGTTTCTACGATCGGGACATGGTCTTTCAAACCTACGGCGATCTGTACCGGCAGCACATCGGAGCCTCCGTGGCCGGCGGGCAGAACGAAGCTTCTGAGGCGGGATAGCAATGGCTGGAATCGGTTTCGAGCTGCAACGGGTGCTGCGTAGAGGCGGCATCGGCTCCTTCATAAAGGTGGCCTTGAGCGGAATCATGATTGTGGCCGGGCCCTGGCTGCTGTCCATCATCGGCATCTTCCTGATCGGTCGATTCGCCGGATTCGCCCTGCAGGAGGGACGCAGTCTGTTTACCGGTGTGATCATCTACAGCTATGCCTTCAGCCTGTTTATCTTCGGCGGCAGTCATTACATATTCACACGCCTGCTCTCCGACCTGATCTACCTGAACAAGAACAGACAGGCCGCCTCGCTTCTGCTGCTGTTCTCCCTGATCGTGATCGTGCTGGCCGCGGGCATCTCTGCGGCGGCAATGGTTCCCCTCACACTGCCCGGGGTTTCCCGCCCGCTGCTGTTCAAGATCTTCGCCGTTGCCTTCTTTGCGATCATAAACCTGGCCTGGCTGTTGATGATCTTCATCAGCCTCTTGAAAAAGTACGTGGCCATCTTCCTGGTTTTTTTAGGCGGCATGACCCTCTCGGTGATCGGTGTGCTCTTCCTGGGCCAAACCATGGCTCTGGGCGGGGCCATGCTGGGCTTCTTCGCCGGCCAGAGCTTCACGGTTGTTCTGCTGCTCATCCTCTCTTTCCAGGAATACCGGCCGGGGGAGGTGAAGGAAACCCTCAAATCCCTGGTAGCCTACTTCCCCAAATACGGTTTCCTGTTTCTCTCGGGTCTGTTCTACTACTGGGGTATCTGGATCGATAAGATGGTGTTCTGGGCTACCGTTGGTCAGCAAGTGCCGGGAACGTTCTTCAGGCTCTTCGACCTCTACGATATCCCGGTTTATCTGGCCAACCTGACCATGATTCCGGGGCTCGTGTACTTCATCGTGGTGCTGGAGACCGATTTCTACACGCACCTGAAAGGATTTCTGCAGTCCTTGGGTGAAGGTATCCTCAGCGAAATACAAACCCGAAAAGATCTGTTGCTGGTGAAGCTGAAAGCCGGCCTGCGGGAGCAGAGTCTTTTTCAGGGCGTGATCACCGCGGCTTTTCTGATCCTGGCACCGTCTCTATCGAGGACCTTCTCCGGCCTGAATGTGGCGCTGCTGCGGATCACCATGCTGGCCGTTTTTTTTCAGCTGCTGTATCTCACCGAAATGACCTTCCTCTTCTACTTCGAGCAGTACCGCGCCACCTTTCTCGCCGCCCTGGCCTACTTCCTGGTGAATCTGGGCGGCTCGATCGCCGTCGTGTTAACGTCCATGTTAACGTCCCCGTTAACGGGGACGGATTTCTTCGGCTCCAGCTACCTGGCCGCGGGAATCGTTTCCTCCACGATCTGTGCCCTGTACCTGTTCAAGGTCGTGCGTAGAGCCGACCGGCTGGTGCTGGCCCGCTACACGACCTGATTCTGTTGTACAGCCAATTCGAACAGC
>CAZFMD010000371.1:0-2233 GCA_964520025.1 uncultured Spirochaetaceae bacterium | reverse complement strand
CGAGGCCTTCACCCTGTATCACTTCCGCCGGCCGTTCAGGCGGGACAAGTGGCAGAAGTGGATCCAGAGCCAGGAGTGCTCCGGAGGGCTGCTCGTGGAGGAGACATCCCACTGGCTCGATCTGCTGCGCTTTATCACGGGGAAGGAGGTCAGCGGTCTGGGCTGCAGAACCACCGCCGGAATCCATGCGGATTTCGATTTCGAAGACATCGCCTTTATCCAGGGCTCCCTGTCCACAGGCGGAATCTTCCAGATCTCCCATGCCTTGAGCGGTTTCGACTTCAGCCTCAACCTCGCCGTGCACGGGAGCAAAGCCACGGCCTGGTGCCATCTGAAGGACGATACGGTCAGCCGTCTGGATGACCGTCAGAGCAGCTACTGCGCCCTGGTGGCCTGGGGGGACTCCAACCGGGGTCCCGAGGGTGCCGATTCCATAGTGTACGGTGCAGAGGCGCTGGAGCCGTACAGTATCAGGGATTTCACGATGGACTTCGCGCGGCGCATCGCCGAGGGGCGCGAACCCGCGGTCGGCTACCAGGATGCACTGAAAGCCCTGGAGCTGGCCATCGCAGCACGGGAGGCCGCCGCGGCGGGGGGCCCGCAATTTATTTCATTCGAGGATTCGAACGGATGATCCATATTCAACAGCAGCCGGAAGGTTTCTCCCTGTACTTCAAGGGCCGCAAGCTCATCAGCCATTCCCGCCGGAAGCCCGCCCTGTCCGTGGGCAGGGGAGAGGGCCGCTACTCCTCGGTACGCGGGCACTTCCGGGTCAAGGACCGGGTGCGGGAGCGGATCCTCTGCCGGGAGTTCCAGGTACTGGAGGAATCGGCCGGCAGGGCAGTGGTGGCCTTCTCCAACCTGGCCCGCCTGGAGTTCACCGAGGAGAGCGGGCGGCTGGTCTGCAGGATCGCCGGGCTGGTTCCGGACCACAACCGGCTCTGGCTGGAGCTGCACGCCGAGGCGGACGAGGCGATCTACGGATGCGGAGAGCAGTACTCCCGGCTGAACCTCAGGGGCAGCAAGCTGCCGATCTGGAGCCAGGAGCAGGGAGTGGGGCGCGGCCTGGATGCGATCACCCTGCTTGCTGAGATGCGCAGCGGAAGCGGCGGTCGCTGGTACAGCAGCTACTTCCCCATGGCGTTGTTTGTCTCCTCCCGCAACTGGTACTGCTACTGCGACAACCCCGGCTGTTCCAAGTTCGATTTCCGGGACAAAGCGCGTCACCGGCTTGCCTTCTGGCAGATTCCCGAGCGGCTGGTCTTCGATGTCGGGGAGAGCGCTCCGCAGCTCATCGGCAGCCTGACCGATTTCCTGGACCGGCAGTCGGTGCTTCCCGATTGGAGCCACGAGGGCATGTGGCTGGGGGTTCAGGGCGGACCTGAGGCGATCCGGAAGAAGCTGGACCGGGCCCTGCAGGCCGGGGTCCACGTGACGGCTCTCTGGGTCCAGGACTGGGTCGGAAGGCGGCTGACCTCCTTCGGCAGCCAGCTGATGTGGAACTGGCGCTATGATGAACAGCGTTATCCCGACCTTCCCCGTCTGATCGAGGAACTGCACGGCAGGGGTATCCGATTCCTCGGCTATATCAATCCCTTCCTGGCCGTGGAGCGGGATCTGTACCGGGAGGCGAGCGCGAAAGGTTTCTGCGTGAAGAATCAAGCGGGAGAGGACCTGATGGTGACGATCACCGACTTTCCCGCGGCCATGATCGATCTGACCAATCCGGCGGCCCGGGAGTGGACCAAGCAGGTCATCCGGGAGAACATGCTGGGCATCGGACTGGACGGCTGGATGGCGGATTACGGGGAGTACCTGCCCCCGGGAGCGATGCTGGCCTCCGGAGAGAGCTGGGAGCAGGTTCACAACCACTATCCGGTGCTCTGGGCCCAGGTCAACCGGGAAGCGGTGGCCGAAGCCGGGCGGGAGCGGGATGTGGTGTTCTTCATGCGCGCCGGCTACCACGGCTCCAACAGCCTGTCACCGGCCTATTGGGCCGGGGACCAGCTGGTGAGCTGGAGCAGAAACGACGGTCTGGCAACGGTCATCCCGGCGGGGATCTCCCTGGGACTGCAGGGAGGCGCTCACTTCCACTCCGATCTCGGGGGATTCACCACCGTGGCATGGATCCGGCGCAGCAAAGAGCTGTTTCTGCGCTGGGCCGAGCTGTCCGCCTTTAGCCTGCAGATGCGCAGCCACGAGGGCAACCGCCCCGAGCGTAACTGGCAGTTCG
>CAZFMD010000370.1:0-2252 GCA_964520025.1 uncultured Spirochaetaceae bacterium | reverse complement strand
AAGCAGGATTCCGAGCTTCCCGCCTCCTGGTTGAATCTGGATCAAACCCGCTTTCTGGTCACTCGGGATGCGGTGGATACCGCTCGCCTGTAGCCCGGATTCGTTCAGAGAATGATCCCGCCCCCCAATACCAGATCCCGGTCGTAGAACACCGCGGATTGACCCGGCGTGACGATCTGGGGAACCTCCAGAATAACCTGAAATCCATTGTCCCCGGGCTCTATGCTGCAGGGGATTTCATCGATTTGGTAACGGATCTTCACAGCGCAGGAAAATGAGCGCTTCGGCGGATTTATGAACCAGTTCGTGCGATCGACTGTAAAATCCCGCCGCCGGGCTTCCGCCTCTCTGGCCACCACGAGCCTGTTCGCCCGGGCATCGATACGGGCCACGTACCAGGGACCGTTACCCAGGCCCAATCCCCTGCGCTGTCCAACGGTGTAGTTGATCGTGCCCCGGTGCCGCCCCAGTACCCGACCATGCAGATCCACAATCTCCCCTTCCCGCAGCAGATCATCGCGACCTGTCTGTTTTCCGATAAAATCGACGTAGTTGTCCTCCACAAAGCAGGCATCCTGGCTCTCCCTGACCTGGGTATAGGGAAGCCCCAGATCGTCAGCCATGGAGAGAACCTCTGATTTCCGATGCTCCCCGAGGGGAAGCACCAGGTTGGGAAGCATCTGCCTGCGGACCTGGTAGAGCATATAGGACTGGTCCTTGCCCGGATCAATCCCTTTGGCGATAAAGAATCCTTCCGGGCTCTCCACAATCCGGGCGTAGTGACCGGTGGCAAACAGCAGATCCTCCTGCTTTTCGAGCAATTCCCGATCAACAAGGGTGATTTTCAGACGCAGGTAGAAGGCATCGAAACGAATGCTCCTGTTGCAGATCACACAGGGATTCGGGGTTTTCCCGTTCAGATAGCTGCGGATGAAATCATCCACTACCTGATCCCGGAACTCTTCGTACAGATCCTCCTGTATATAGGGTATGCCCAGGAGGCGGCAGGTCTCCCTGGCTCTGTCCAGCACCTCGGCGGAGCAGCAGCGGGAATCCGGCCAGATCACGTGGCTGGCCCCGACCATGCGGGGAAACTTCTTTTTCAACAGCACAGCCGCTACAGCGGAATCCACGCCACCGCTCAGGGCGATTGCCAATACCATAGAGGACAATGTACAGGGAAAACACCCTAACCGTCACCTTGAAACTGTGAAATCGAACGGGCTAAGCTCGAGAACATGAGAGCACCCGCCACCTGTTTCCGCTGCGCCCGCTGCGCCCGCTGCGCATCGACATTGATTCTATCCTGCTCAAGGAGGACATCCCGGCTCGTGGCGGTCCTCATCCTCCTGGTGGCGATCCTGCATCCCGCTTCCGGCCAGGAGGATGCGGACGCCGCGGAGAGCAGTCCCCTGTTCTATCGGATCGAGGACGTGCGCAGGTACCTCACCTGGGGCTGGAATCTGATCCCCACCGGCATCGACCTGACCTTGGGCTACCGCCTCCCGCCCTGGTTCTACGGAGTGCAGACGATCCTCCAGACCACCATCGGAGGCGGTTATGAGGGATTCGGAACCTTTCGTAAACCTGACTATACACCCAACGTGGTAAAGACGGACGTGGCCGATCCCAATGGCAACCTGGAGTTCAACAGCCCCAACATCCAATGGCAGGCGGGGATCCGCCAGGGGATTGTCTGGAATACAGCGGAGGATCGCAACTTGATCGAGGCCTTCCTCTACTATCGCGGTCGCTACGACAGGTACCTGAGCGGACGACACTACTGGGGAAGCAGCGACACCGAGATTGCGGCCATCGAAGCCAGCCATGAAGCCTGGCAGCAGGCGTACAAGATCAACGGGGGCAGCGACGCCTACGGGATCTTCGGCAACAGCCTGTTCACCGGCCTCAGCTACGACAACCTGCACTTCGACAGCCGCACCAAGGCTTCCCACGGCACCTATGCCGAGGCCTCTGTAGAGCTGAGCCCCTACTTCCCCTCGGTGATGGGAGCCAGCGACTTCTGGCGCATCAACTTCTCCACCAAAACCTTCCGGACTCTCTACGAGGCACGGCCCGAGGCCCCAAAAAACATCTTCACGATCTACGCGGGCAGCTACTTGTCCATCGACTACGCCGATGCCCGACGCCGGATGCCCCTCTACGTCATGCAGAGCTTCGGAGGCACGCGGCTGCGGGAAGGCCTGGCCGATTCGGTGCGGGGTTTCGAGAAGTACTCCTGGGATACCCAG
>CAZFMD010000369.1:0-2271 GCA_964520025.1 uncultured Spirochaetaceae bacterium | reverse complement strand
CGCCCCTGCGAAGTTCGGGCCGTGATCGAACTGGTCAAGCTCAAGCAGATACTTCCGGATTCCCTGTATCTGATCGGCTACGATTGTCCCGGGGTCTACGACGTAAAGCGGTACCGTGACCGGGTCCAGGCGACCGGGGATGCGGAGGAGGTGCGCACAGAGGTCTTGGAGCGTTTTGCCGGAGCGGGGCACGCGGCGGATGCGGAAGCCGAGTTGCGTGGCGCCTGTGGACTTTGCACCCGTTTCACGGCGGACAGTGCCGACCTGAGCCTGTCGTGGATCGGCGCCGGCGATCATTCTCTGCTGTTGGATGTGTTGAGTGAGAAAGGTGAGCAGCTGCTTCAGGCGCTGAAGGGCGTAGATTTGGAGGAGGTTGGCGAAGCTCCGGAGCGCGTTGAGCGGATCGAGGCGGCGCGGGCTTCCCGCCTCGAAGCCCAGGATGAGCAGCAGATGGACCTGCTTTCGCAGCTGCAACCATGCATCCGCTGCTACAACTGCCGGGAGGTCTGTCCGATCTGCTACTGCAAGGAGTGCCTGCTCGTCCCTGCAAAGATGGGCTATTCCTCCGAGCGCTATCTGCGCCGGGCTGAGAAAAAGGGCCAGATCAAGATGCCCGTGGACACGGTGCTGTACCACCTGACCAAGATGAACCACATGGCATGCTCCTGCGTGGCCTGCGGACTGTGCGAGCAGGCCTGTCCCATGGACATTCCCCTGGGCAGGATCTACAGCCGGGTGGGGGGCCACGTCCAGGCCCTGTTCGACTACGTGCCCGGAAGGAGCCTGGAGGAGGAGCTGCCGGTGACGACCTTCAAGGAGGAGGAGCTTCCGCAAGTGGAGGATATCAAGCGATGAGTAAAAGCAAAGATGCGCCGGCTGTGGTGGACTTCGGCTTCAAGGAGGAGGTTGCCTCCCAACCGGGGGGCGAGAATCTCAAACGCTGCTTTGCCTGCGGGAGCTGCACCCTCTCCTGTCCGGTCGCCGAGGTCGAGGAGAGCTACAGTCCCCGTCGGATCATCCACATGATCCTCCTGGGGCTGAAGGAGGAGGTTTTGAGCTCCAAGGCCATCTGGTACTGCTTGTCCTGTTACCGCTGTCAGGTACGGTGTCCCCAGGAGGTGAAGTACCCCGAGATCATGCGGGTGCTGCGGAAGCTTGCCGTGGAGCAGGGTTACGTGGAACCGGGATTCGTGCAGGCGGTCCAGGACCTGGACAGGAAGGCCCAGGAGCACCGTCGAAAGCTGCTGAAGAACCTGATTGCCAAGGAGGAGGCAAAGCAAAGCGCGGCGAAAGATGAAAAATAACCGAGGACCCGCGGAATCGCGCGGGAGCACTGACGGAGTGAACCGAACCGATGGATAAACGCGTTCTGGTGATAGGAGGCGGTATCGCCGGGGTCCAGGCCTCACTGGACCTGGCCGGGATGGGCATACCCGTGACCCTGGTGGAGGAGAAGCCCGCGATCGGCGGCCGCATGTCACAGCTGGACAAAACCTTTCCCACGAATGACTGTTCGACCTGCATCCTTTCACCCAAGCTCGTGGAGCTGGCCTCCCATTCCCTTGTTACCCTGCGCGCCTACTGCACGGTCGAGCAGGTGAAAAGAATCGCCACGGGGAAAAACGGAAACGGGGCGAACAGCGGCGGTTTCGAGGTTGTCCTCCGGCGAAAGGCCCGCTACGTGGACGAGGACAGATGCACGGCCTGCGGCCTGTGCGCGGAGAAATGCCCGGTAAAGATCCCGGATGAGTTTAACCGCGGGATCGTCACCACAAAGTGCATCGGCATTCCCTACGCCCAGGCCGTGCCGGCGGTTTTTCGCATCGACGCCGAGCACTGCCTGTACCTGAACAAGGGCAAGTGCGGCAACTGCGCCAAGGTCTGCCCGGCCGAAGCCGTGGATTTCCAGCAGACGGATATCCTGGAGCGCGAGAGGTACCATTCGGTAATCCTGGCCGTGGGCTGCGAGGAGTATACCCCCCGCATCCGTCCCGAGTTCGGCTACGGGATCTACGACAATGTGATCACCAGCATCGAGTACGAGCGGTTGCTCTCCGCCTCCGGTCCGACCGGCGGGCAGATCCTCCGCCCCTCCGACGGCAGGAAACCTCGGCGCGTGGCCTTCCTGCAGTGCGTGGGCTCCCGGGATCCGGCTGCCGCGGATCGAGGTTACTGCTCCTCCTACTGCTGTATGCAGGCCACCAAGGACGCCATCATCACCAGGGAGCATCTGCCGGAAAGCGAAGCGGCGATCTTCTACATCGACCTGCG
>CAZFMD010000368.1:0-2277 GCA_964520025.1 uncultured Spirochaetaceae bacterium | reverse complement strand
GGAGAGAAAAACGATCGCTGTCAGAATCACCACGCGCCCGATTCTTCGCACGCTTTGTACGCTTTGTACGCGAATTGCGTAGGTTGCGGGGGTTGCGCGAGTTGCGTAGGTTGCGTCGGCTTTTCGCCGCCTGATGGGAAATCTCATACGGATCAGCAGTGTATCACGGAGTGGGAAGACTTGGCAAGAAAGCTGCAATCGTGCTACACCTGGGAAAGCTGCCCATGGGGAAGTAGTACAGATTAAGCAGGGCAGCGCCGATACAACAAATGCGGTTCAACATTTCAAGACTCAGAGCTATGAGAAAAGGCTTTCTCTTCCTTGGTTCATTCTTCATGCTGCTTCTGTTCGCCGGAGGCATGCTGTTCCTCCTGGGGGCTCAGGAACGCAATCCGGAGGAGGCGATCGCCCAAACCCAAGTCGAGCCCTCCGATCCCCGTCCCGTGCTCAATCCCGGCTACTCGCCGGCCAAGGCATTCACGATCGAGCAGGTCCTGGAAACTCCCTCGGGCGTGATGTATGGCATCTCCAAACAGCGGGGATTCCTCATCTCCTTCGATCAGGGGAGCAGCTGGCTGGAGCACAACAAGGGGCTTCCCCGCCGCGTGGTCTATCCCTTTGACCAGGCCGAGGGGCGCGTCCGTCACCTGACCGCGCTGAACATCGATCCGCTTCACCACGGCAGGGTGGCGGTCACCACCGCCGACCAGCTGTACCTGTCCGAGGATTTCGGAAGCAGCTGGCAGCATATCCCGCTCGGCAAACCCCTTCGTTCCACCTCCTATCTGACCGCGGTAGCCCTGTCCCCGCGCGATGCGGACACCCTTCTTGTGGGCACATCCTTCAACGGTTTCTTCGAGACCACGGATCGGGGCGCCAGCTGGCAGGATCCCTCTCTCTCGGCCCGCTTCCTGTACCGGGGCGCCGGCTTCTACGAAGAGGTCTCCGGGCTCAGCTACCACCCCACCGAGGAAGGGGTGATTTTCTTCTCCTGCGGATTCGGCCACGGGATCTACGAGGGAAGCCCGGACCGCAACAGCTGGACCCGCCTGGAGTTTCCCGGGGATCGAACCGCGGAGGCGATCTACCGTCTGGAGATGTTTCAGACCGGCAACACCTGGCAGCTGGGTGTGCAGACCCATTCGAACCGCTGGCACTACCCATTGCCCAGCCGCGGTTGGATCCGCAGCGACAACCTGGCCGGCTCCCTTCTGGCCGCCTCCGCCGCGGCGCAGCCGGAGGACCCCTTCCGGCGGGAGCGGATTCGCAAGGCTTCGGATCGATTCGGCATCTACGTATCCTCTTACCGTGCTCAGGGAGAGTATCTGGACAACCACCTGAAGCTCATCAAGGAAAACGGCATGAACTCCCTGGTGGTGGACTGCAAAGACGACATGGGTTGGATTGCCTACGACACGGAGCTGGAGTTTCCCAGGCAGATCGGCGCGGTAAACAAGCGCTTTTCCCTGGAGGAGCTGCTGGACAAGGCGCACAGCCAGGGCATCTACGTGATCGCCCGGCTGGTGGTGTTCAAGGACCGTCAGCTGTACAACTACAACGACTTCGAGTACGCCGTATGGAACGGGGTGACAGATCAGCCCTGGCGCTACATCGTCAGGGTGGAGGTCCCTCCGGAGCCCGAAGCGGAAACTGAAAGCAGCGATCCGAACGGCGAACCGGGACAATCCCGGGACTCCGCTGGGTCCGAAGACGCGGAGGGCACCGCGGGCGAAACCGCCTCGGGCAAGACCACCCAAGGTGAGACCACCCAAGGTGAAACCACCACAGGTGAGACCAAACAACCCGAACCGGTCTACAAGTACGTGCAGAACGAGTACTGGGTCGATCCCTACAACCCGGAGGTGTGGAGCTACAACCTGGCCATCGCCCAGGAGCTGCAGGAGCGAGGGGTGGATGAGATCCAGTTCGACTACATCCGCTTCCCTTCGGACGGCTACCTCTCCCAGATTCGCTACCGCCACCGCCGGGAGGGCATGAGCCCGATCGATGCCCTGGAATCCTTCCTGACCCAGGCGCGGGAGGTGATCCACATCCCGGTCAGCACGGACCTGTACGGATTCAACTCCTGGCACCGCATGGGCAATTGGATCGGCCAGAGCATCGACGTGCTGGCCGACTACGTGGACGTGATCTGCCCGATGTTCTACCCCTCCCACTTCCCCAGGGACTTCATGAAGGAGGAGCCGTACCTGGAGCGGGGGCGCAAGATCTACCAGGAGGGCACCTCCCGGGCGGCCTTCATGGTGGGATCCCGCA
>CAZFMD010000367.1:0-2289 GCA_964520025.1 uncultured Spirochaetaceae bacterium | reverse complement strand
CCGTACTCCAGGTAGATCTCCTCCGCCTCTTTGCCGCTGGAGGAGGTGCCCAGATGGATCTGGGCGGCGATGTGGGGCTCTATGGAGAAGGCTCCGTCGTATCCCAGATCCAGCAGGGATCCCAGAATGCGTCGCACCATGCTCTGGCCTTCCCCCGGGAAGGTGTACTCGATCTCCCCCTTGTCAGTTTTGGCACAGTCCTTGATGTGAACGTGTTTGATGAAGGGGAGGGCCGTTTGGTAGAAATCCCAGGTTTCCTCCGGTGGATGCCCTTCGCCCACCGGGTTGCCCGTGTCGAAGACGATCTGAAGGTTTGGGGAGTGAACCTCCTCCAGCAGGATCTTCTGGTTCTCCGGGCTCATGCCACCCCAACCGGAGCAGTTCTCGTGCACCATTATGACATCCCCGTCCGCGGCTATACGGGCCAGCTGCTTCATGCGGCGGATCGTCTCTTTTCGCCAATCCGCCTCGCTCAGCCCGTCGTTGGGATAGGACATGACCCGGATGAAGCGGGCACCCAGACGCCGCATCCGGGGCATGGCCCTCTGCAGCTCCTCCACATCCGCCTGGAACTCCGAGGTGATGGGCCGGGCCCAGTTGGCGATGGAGGATGCGAAGCAAATCACCCCCACCTGCTGCTCCTGCAGCGTAGCGTATACCCGGTCGAAGGCGGAATCGTCGATGGCACAGACATTCGTCTTGCCGATCAAACGCAGCTCCAGGGTGTTCCACCCAAGCTCCCGATGGATGCGGATCTGATCCTTCAGCTCCGGAGAGCCCTCATCAGCGATACCTGTGATTATCATAACCGTTTTCCTCTCCTCGATTCACGGGTGTGTCTCTAACCGCCGGCAGGGGTGAGTTTCACTCCTGGTTCTCCGGGGTCCCCAGGGCCTTCTCATACACCCTGTAGGTTTTTGTTTGCACCAGTCCCAGCTTCTTCAGGGCGTTTATCATAGGTGGATTGTCCTCCAGGATATAGCTCGCCTCCATCCGTACACCCCGGGGGGCCAGGGTTTCGTACAGACTGATGTACAGCAGCACGTCCAGACCGAAGCCGTGATACTCCGGAAGCACGGCCAGGCCGAAGAGCCGGAAGTCTCGAAGACGCCTGCGCATGCGCAGCAGGGTCAAAAAGCCAAGCGGAAAGAGTCTGCCCCGGATTTTTCTCAGGATGACGTTGATGTCGGGGAAGCCCAGACAGAATCCCACCGGTTTCCCGGCATCCTCCACGATCCAGATGGCATCCGGATCGGCGATGGGCTTGAGCTTCTTGATGGTTGCCTGCAGCTGTTCCAGCCCGTACGGCGCCCAGCCCCAGTTGTTGCGGATCGCCTGATTGGAGATGTTCCAGATCGCCTCGGCATCCCGGAGCAGGTTTTTCATATCGATCGGACGGATGTCGAACTCCGGGTGGCGGGCGCGCATCTTTTCCCGGAAACGGATGAACCGTTCGGGTATGCGATAGCCTTTGCGGGCATCTCCCTCGAAGGCCAGCAGGTCCTTTACCTTTTCATAGTCGAGGCTTTCCAGGAAATCGTTGTAGTAGGAGGGATTGTAAGGCATCATGAAGGTGGCCGGCCTGTCGAATCCCCGGTACAGGGATCCCCAGCACTCCTCCACCGGGTTGATCGGTCCGCGAATTGTGTCCATGCCTTGGGCGCTGAGCCATCCTTCGGTTTCGCGCATCAGAGCCGAGGCGACCTCGGACTGGCGGATCGATTCGAAGGATCCGAACATTCCGATCTTGGATTGATAGTGGTTGTTGAAGTTGTGATCCACGTAGGCCAGAATCCTTCCCGCCACCTCACCGTCAACCCGGGCCAGGAACAGGGCGTAGTCCGAATCCGCCAGCAGAGGATTCTTCGTGGTGAAGGTCTGGCATTCCTCCATCCAGATAGGGGGGGACCATAGGGGATCGTTACAGTAGAGGGTCCGGGGCAGGTAGATGAACTCCCGCAGAGCTTTTCGGGATCCGACTGTCTCGATTGTTACGGCCACGTTGCCCCAATTCGATTCCGGTGCTGTTCGCTCTCTCTCACATGCAGAGAAGCTCCCATTCTACCTGGTAGCGGCGTTTTTGCCAATGTTTCAATAGGGATGTAAATTGGGTTATACTAGAGGGCAGGAGAGAGAGATGAAACGCAAGGCACGGGTTATCATTCTCGGTTCTGTGGCCAGCGTTATCCTCCTGGTAGCGGTCATGTCGTTTTTCCTCCTCTCGGCCCCCAGGGCCGCCACCTGGGACGAGCCCGAGCAGATGCGGCAGCGGCGCCTGGAGATGGTGCG
>CAZFMD010000366.1:0-2295 GCA_964520025.1 uncultured Spirochaetaceae bacterium | reverse complement strand
CTATCTTCAAAAGATCGCAATCTTCGCTCAATATGGCAAGGAGTATTGCGATGTCTTCGGCATACCTCGTAAGATCGCGATCTTCGAGAACAAGCCAAAGGTACATCCGCTAATTTATTACAATTACGTAATTGAAAGGCGTTGTAAGCTCGATATCGTTACAGGGTTCTCTGTCTATTTTCGCCCGGTTGCTCGTTTTTTTTCTAACTCTTTATATAGTTTGGAAATATATGGACACCTCTATCTTGGGCATTTGGTACGCCAATTGCACTCTTGTGTTCAGACAGAAACAAATCTGGTCTTTAGGAGGACGATTATGCCATACAAACTGAAAAACGGGATCTACGCGGTTCGCTGTCGGTATCCCCGCTGTACCTTTCACTCCCAGTTCGAGATCAAGCAGAATATCATGGGGATGACCGAGAAGGATGTGGAGATCGAGGCCAAGCGCATCGCCCGGGACATGGCCCTGATCAAGCACGATGCCATTCACGCCACCCGGCACACCCTGCGGAATCCGGAAATCCGCAAAGTCTCCGGTTCCTACGAGCTGATCGGCCCGGCTCCCCGCCAGGATGCCGAGGGACACTACGCTGCCCCGGCCCAAGAAGATGTGTACTACAAGGAATACCGACGGGGCGAGGTGATCCTCAAGAAGGGCGACGATGCGACCTCGGTCTGTGAGGTCGTGCGGGGATCCGCCTTTCCCGAACGCAATCGCAGTCATCGATACCGAGCGGGGGATTGCTTCGGGGCGGCGGCGCTGTTGAACAGGCATCGCCGCACCTGCGACGTGGTTGCCGGCAACGACGGAACCAAGGTGGCTTTCTACAACTTGATCGAGCTGAGCAAAAACAATCCCAAGAAGGCGCGGGAGATGTTCAGTGCGGTGATGGAAGATACCTTCAAGGTCATCCAGGGACTGGAGAGATCCATCGATCGCACCCAGAAGGAGATCGAGCGGGAGGTTGTTCGAGGCTGAAACGGTTGGAGGATTGAATGGTTAAGTCCCGGCCGTGTCGCCGCCGGCGGGCAGTTTTCCGGATTTCCAGAGCTTGGTCAGCACTGTGGTGATCTGCGCATCAACCGACTTGTCGTTTTCGAGTTTGCGGATCGCCTCTTCTGGTTTTGAAGCGGCGGCGAAAGCCGCCGCTACTTCGATGATCCGCTGAACCAGGGCGCCGGGTTTCGGTGACAGGGGTTCGGGGAAGCCTTCGATGCCAAGGCCTGCTGCAAGTGAGTTGATCTCCAGGGTGAGCAGCTGCTGCTCCGACAGCATCATCTGCTGCCCGATGGCTCTGGCCACATCACGGATCCTTTGGCTTTGCCCGGCGACTCCGGATTTGCCCTCCTGCACCGCCTGTATGATCGTCGTAACTGTGTCTAAATAGGATTGGTACAGCTGACGGTTGCGACGGCGTAGCAGAGAGATGAGCAGCGCGCCGGTTTCCCGCAGGCGGGAGCTGAGCTCACGGATGATGTGATAGGCCACAACCGGGGCTTTGTACAGCAGGGTTTCGAAGTTCGGACGGGTGATCTCCAGAACCGAAGTCGGCTCTACGGCCCGGGCCGTAGCCGATCTGGGGCCTTCGTCCAACAGCGCCATCTCTCCGAAGAAATCCCCGTCGCTGTGCACGGCCAGGACGAACTGTTCGCCGTCTTCGAACTGCTTGGTGATTTCGATCTTGCCACGATAGATAATGAAGAAGCGCTCCGCCGAGGTCCGCTCCTCGATAATCGCATCTCCCTTGGCGTAGGTCTTCTCCTCGGTGATTTCGGCGATCTGCTGCAGATCGTAATCGCTCATATCCGAGAAGAAGGATATGCTCTTCAACTTATCAGTAATGGAGGCCTGCATGCTATTAGGTAGTATACGTCCGCGCAGATGCGAGCTTCAAGTGAGGAAGCAACCCATCTTGAACTTCTCTGCCATGGGGGTATGATAGGTACAGTGAGCAATCTTCTCATCGTCGATACCGATCCCTATCTGTGCGCCGATGTCGGTAACTTCTTTCACAGCATCGGCGACTCTGTGCACCAGGCTTCCGACTACGCCGAGGCGCTCGCACAGCTGGAGAAACATGAATTCGACGTGGCCGTCATCCAGGTAAACGTCCCCGGCGGTAATGTGCACGATCTGCTGAAGCGAGTTAAGAAGAGGAATCCAGCTACGGCGGTGATCGTGGACGCGGAGCTGGAATCGATCCAGGAAGGGGTGCAGGCCATCCAGGAGGGAGCTTTCAGCATCCTCCAGAAGCCCTTCAGCATACCGGAGCTCAACTTCCAGATCAAACG
>CAZFMD010000365.1:0-2302 GCA_964520025.1 uncultured Spirochaetaceae bacterium | reverse complement strand
TGTTCATCACCACGCACACCGAGGGGTGGGGAACCATGGGCGAGGCGATCTCCTCATCGCTCACCACCACCGAACAGTTGGCCGTGCCGCCGCGCATCTCCGCGCCGTAGGAGGGGATATGGGTGACTCTCTTGCCCTCCCTCATAGCCGCCAGGCAGATGATCGTACCTGAGAGGATGATGCCCTGACCGCCGAAACCGGCAAAGATGATCTCTTCCCGCATGGTGTCCTCCTCTACCGGTCCCGGAAGTTGCCAAGGGGATAGTAGGAAACCATCTCATTGGCGACCCAGTCCGCCGCCGCCTGGGAGCTCATCCCCCAGTTGGTCGGGCACATGGACAGGTACTCGACGAAGGAAAAGCCCCGGCCCTTCACCTGATTCTCGATAGCCTTCCTGGTAGCCCGCTTGGCCTTGAGAATATGGGGTACGTCGTGGACCGAACAGCGCTCGATGAATACGGGCGCTTCCAGCGTGTTCAGCAGCTCGCAGGCCCGAATCGGCATTCCCGCCTCGGCTGGATTGCGGCCGTAGGGGGAGGTCTTGGTTTTCTGCCCCGCCAGAGAGGTCGGAGCCATCTGCCCCCCGGTCATACCGTAGATTGCGTTGTTCACGAACAGAATCGTGATGTTCTCACCACGATTGGCCGCATGGACGGTTTCCGCCGTTCCGATGGCCAGCAGATCGCCGTCACCCTGGTAGGAGATCACCAGGCGGTCGGGCAGGACCCGCTTCACCCCGGTAGCCACGGCGGGCGCCCGGCCGTGGGCCGCTTCCAGTCCGTCGGCATTGATGTAGTCGTAGATCAAAACCGAGCATCCCACCGGTGCGATCACGATCGTCTTCTCCCGCATGCCCAGCTCGTCTATGGCCTGGGCCATGAGCCGGTGGATGATTCCGTGCCCGCAGCCGGGACAGTAGTGGGTGGGCACATCGACAAGCGTTTCAGGCCGGGAGAACACCCGTTTGGCCTCAAGTGTTTCACTTCTCATGATTCTTTTTCAATCCTCTTGATGATCTCTTCCACTTCCACGAGCATCGCCCCCATTCGCCCGTAGAACTCGATCCTGACCTTGTCCCCCAGTGCCAGTCGCACGTCCTCCAGCATCTGGCCTGAGTTCATCTCCACGACCAACACCTTCTTCATTCGGCCCGCTTTCTGCTCGAGCTCCCGGGAGGGAAAGGGCCAGAGGGTGATCGGGCGGAACAGGCCGACCTTTGAACCTGCGGCGCGCAACTGGTTGACCGCCGCCTTACAGACCCGGGCGGCCAGCCCGAAGGCGACCAGCAGCACCTCGGCATCCTGGCATTGGTAGCATTCATAGCGCACCTCATGCGCCTGGATTTCCCGGTACTTCTCCTGGAGCCGGAGATTGATCTGCTCCACCCCGTTCTCCGGCTTGAGCCGCAGGGAGGCGATTATGCGGGGATCTCTGCCGGCCGCTCCGTCCAGGATCCAGGAAGATTTGTCATAGACCTTCTTGGGCGGCTCCGGCAGCAGGAGGGATTCGGACATCTGCCCCAGATACCCGTCACCCAGAATCATGGTCACGATCCGGTACCTGTCGGACAGATCAAAGGCTTCCACGGTCAGATCGGCCAGCTCCTGAGCCGAAGCCGGAGCAAGCACGATCATGTGATAGTCCCCGTGCCCTCCGCCCTTGGTGGCCTGGAAGTAGTCTCCCTGAGCTCCCGCTATGTTGCCCAGTCCCGGGCCGCCGCGCATCATGTTCACCACAACGGCGGGCAGCTCCGTACCGGCCATGTAGGACAGCCCCTCCTGTTTGAGACTGATTCCCGGAGAGCTGGAGGAGGTCATGGTTCTGGCACCGGCCGCCGCTGCACCCAGGACCATGTTAATGGAAGCAATCTCGCTCTCCGCCTGGAGAAAGGTTCCCCCGACCTCCGGCATGCGCCGGGCCATGTAGGCGGCGATTTCGTTCTGGGGAGTTATAGGGTAGGCGAAGTAGTGTCGACAGCCGGCTATGATCGCCGCCTCCGCTATCGCCTCGTTTCCGCGCATCAATACGGGTTGTGCCACTGTAGATACCCTCAACTGGCCTTGGCGAAACGCCACACTTCAATAGCCGTTTCCGGACAGATGATGGCGCAGAACATACAGGCCGTGCAGCGTTCGGGACTGACACAAACCGCGTAGTGATGACCCTGCTTGTTAAACTTTTCCGTCAATTCAAGGATATCTTCGGGACA
The DNA here is from genome assembly GCA_964520025.1 of uncultured Spirochaetaceae bacterium. Taxonomy (GTDB): domain Bacteria; phylum Spirochaetota; class Spirochaetia; order SZUA-6; family DRHE01; genus JAFGQJ01. The sequence continues at coordinate 93 of CAZFMD010000365.1, read as the reverse complement.
GGCCTTCACGCACAGGCCACAGCCTTTACAGCGCTCCGAATCGATATCCGGTTTCCCTCTGGCCAATACTTCACCCCCTGCTCCGCAAAAATT
>CAZFMD010000364.1:0-2331 GCA_964520025.1 uncultured Spirochaetaceae bacterium | reverse complement strand
GCTTCACAAGCTCAAGTACCAGTACCTGCTGGGCAGGGATCTGCTGGTCGCCCCGGTGATCTGCCCCAGGCGCCGCTCCCGCCGCGTGTATCTGCCCGCCGACAGCTGGATTCATCTCTGGAGCGGGAAACGCTGTGCTCCGGGCTGGCAGCGGGTCCCCGCGGCTCTGGGACAGCCCCCGGTCTTCTACAGGGAAGATTCTATGTTCGTTCAGCATTTTGCCGTTCTGCGAGAGATATGAGAAAGTACCTTTACAAGATATCCTTCCACCCTATATATTTTAGTTTCAGAAAGAAATCATGAAGACAACACCACTGAGAAGCCGGGATGTGCGGGAGCGCAACGAAAAGCTCGTACTCAAGATGATCTACAACCAGACGGGAATCTCCCAATCCGAGATATCCACGATCACCGGTCTCAAGCCTCCCACGGTATTTCGTATCTTCACCAGTCTGATCGAGCGGGGATTCATCGTTGAATGCGACACCGACAGGGTGATGGCCGAGAAGAAGGGGCGCAAGCCCTCGTTCTTCTGTGTCAATGCGGATGCCTGCTACACGATCGGGGTGGATTTCTGGTGGCAGTCCGCTGCGGTTCTGGTTGCAGATTTCTCTGGTCGGCCGATCTACGAGGACCTTGTCAGGTTCAAGGTCGGGATCGATGCGGAGCGGATGATGCAGCAGATCGAGGGCCTGATCCGCAGCGCTATAGACAAGTCGGGCATCGATGAACGCCGGATCATCGGGATCGGTATCGGGGCGCCGGGAGTTGTGGATATCGAACAGGGCAGAGTTCTGAAGTATCCCCGGGCAAAGGGAATGACCAACTACAGCATCAAGGATCGAATCGGAGAATCCTTCGGTATACCCGTGTATATACACAACAACTGCTCGGTGATCGCCCTGAGCGAGTACCGCTACGGCAAGGCCAAGGATCAAAAATCGATGCTGGCCATCCTGCTTCGTGCAGGCGTGGGGGGCGCCTTCATCCAGGATGGAAGGGCTTTCGTAAACCAGAGCAAGACGGCCCTGGAGGTGGGTCATCTTTCGGTGGACCTGAAGGGAAGGCTCTGCGAGTGCGGGGCACGGGGTTGCCTGGAGACCTATCTGAGCGAAGACGCCATCATGGGGGAGCTGAAACAGATGGGTGAGGCCCCGTCCTGGAAGAACATGGAGACGCTTCTGGAGAGCAGGGATCGAAGGGTCGTAAAGCTGATGAACCGGCTGGGCGGGATCCTGGCGACGGCCGTGGGCAGTCTGGTCAATGTGTTGAATCCGGAAGCGGTGCTCATTGTATCCCGCAAAAGGTTCCTATCGGATTTTTTTATGGCGGTGATTCAAGAGCGTCTGGAAAAACTATCAGCGGATAATCAACTGGCCGTAGTGAACGTGATTTCAGCCGAGTACCAACCCACCATCGCCTGCAAAGGGGCCGCGGATCTGGTCTTCGATCATTTCTTCTCGGTGAGTTGACAAATCTACTTCGGAACCTTCTCCCAGTCTTTCAAGAACATCTCCAGCCCCTGTTCGGTCATGGGATGGTCGTAGAGCATCTGCATGATGTCGAAGCGCATCGTACAGATGTCCGCGCCGATCAGGGCGGATTGCAGCACGTGCTCGGGGTGACGGACCGCCGCCACGATGATCTCGGTCTTGTAGCCGTAATTGTAGTAGATCTGCTTGATCTGGCGGACCAGGTCCATGCCGACCTGGTTGATGTAGTCCAGCCGTCCGACAAAGGGGCTTATGTAGGACGCGCCCACCTTGGCGGCCAGCAGGGCCTGGCTGGCGCTGAAGTTGAGGGTCAGGTTGGTCTTGATGCCCATCTCGGTCAGCTGCTTCGTAGCCTTGATGCCCTCCCGGATCACCGGGACTTTAACCACGATATTTTTATGGATCTTGCTGATTTCCTTGGCCTCTTTGATGATTCCCTCCGCGTCCAGGCTCACCGCCTCGGCGCTGATGGGTCCGTCCACGATGGAGCAGATCTCCTCTATTACATCGAGAAATTTCTTTCCCGAGGCGGCCACGTGTGTGGGATTGGTGGTCACTCCGTCCAGAATCCCCCAACTCCAGGCTTCCTTGATCTCATCAATCATCGCTGTGTCGATAAAAAGCTTCATTGCAGTAGAACCTCCTGGTAAAATAGTATTCAGGCCGATCCACCGGCCAACACGGGAAGGGTGGTGGTTGCCTGCGGTAGGATCACGATGCTCTCTGAGCTCGCTACGATTGTCTCGATTCTCTCGAACTCCAGCAGCGGATGCATGTGGTATTTCTCTATCAATTCCGGATCCATGCTCGAGTATAGAAACACGTCGGCCCACAGCAG
>CAZFMD010000363.1:0-2340 GCA_964520025.1 uncultured Spirochaetaceae bacterium | reverse complement strand
GTGGAGGAATGAATTACAACCCGGCCGGAAGGACCGATTTCCGCAATCGCCACCCTCGGTTCCATGGCGGCATGGTCTCCCTGGGGAAAGGAAAACTCCCCCTCCACGATAACCTCGGCATCCCGGAACCCCGCCTGCCAGTCGCCCTTGCGGATCCGTGTGCGGTGGGCAACGTTGCTGCCCGGTTCGGGCAGGATCGCGGGGATGTGCTCGTAGGAACCCATCTGCTCGTGCACCAGAGGCGCATCGGGCCGCAGGGACTGCCGGACCGACCCCAGGGCCGGCAGCGGCTCGTACTCCACGGTAATCGCTGAAACAGCTTTCAGGGCCGCGGCTTCGCTTTCAGCCACCACCGCGGCCACGGGTTCGCCGAAATGACGAACCTTATCCACGGCCAGAGGCGTCTTGTCGCCGATGTAGATGCCGGTGCGGATCGGAAAATCCCTGCCCGTGAAGACCCCGCGCACCCCCTCCGCGCTGCGGGCCCGGGAGGTATCGATCTTCACGATGCGTGCGTGGGCGTGGGGGCTGGTCAGGAGGGCGGCGTGGAGCAAGCCCGGCGGCCTGTAATCGTCTGTGAAACGAGCTGCCCCATGGACCTTTTCCTGGCCATCGATCCGGGCTACGCTGACTCCAATAGTGCGGTTGCTCATGCGCTGTTACGCCAATTGCTATTCCGGCTTTTCCTGCTCTGGAGCAAAGATACCCTGGAATCTTCACCGGGCTCAAGGCGTCGGCTGGTTCTATCATTACCGCCGGCCCTTGGTAGAAACGGATTGGGTCAATAGCGTCTATCTCGGGGCCACGATAAATTTGCGGAACGGTGGTTGTCTCACGTAGAATTATTGTAGTAACAGCATTCCGTTGCGTGAGGAGGTCATCAATGAAGCACGGAAAGACCGGTAAGTTTTATCGTCAGTTAGTTGCGTTCCTGATCATCATCGGGATCCTTGCATTGCTTGGAAGCTGCAAATCCCTGTTCCTTGCCAAAGGGTGGCCAGAGCACGAGGGAGAGTTCTCAGCCCTGCCTCTGCAGCAGCCGGTCACCGTGCTGCGGGATCAATACGGCATACCCCACATCTACGCCCGGAACAAGCACGATCTGCTGGTTGCCCAGGGTTTTATACATGCCCAGGATCGACTCTGGCAGATGGAAACCTTCAGGAGGGTGGTTTCCGGCCGCCTCTCAGAGTTCGCCGGAGAAGGTCGAGTCAACCTGGATACCTTCTGTCGTATGCTCGGCTTCCCCGAACTTCGCCGAAAGGCGTTCCAAGCGCTCAGCGCCGAGGATCGGGCGCTGGCTCAGGCCTACGCGGACGGAGTCAACGCCTACATCCGCCTGCTGGGGAAGAATCTACCCCTTGAGTTTCAATCCTCGAATCATACCCCCGAGGAATACACGGCCGAGGATACGATAAGTGTTATCGTACTGACCGCCTGGATGTTTCGCGAAAATTACCGCCCTGAGCTCATGGCCCTATTGGGACGGCAGAACATCGAGATGGAGGAGTGGGCGGACATCTACCCCGCTTTTCCCAATGCCACCCTCCCCGACGATTCCTACTTCGAGAAGCTTCGTTTCCTGGAAATCGGCCCGGTACTCCCCGAGGCGCTCTCCTTCTTCCAGGCTCTTCCGCAGAAAGCCGGCGGAGGAGGATCGAATATGTGGATCAGCAAGGACGGTCCGGGGGGCAAGCCCCTGTTCGCCAATGACCAGCATCTGGGCATAGCACTACCTAACTTTTGGTACATCTGCCACCTGAACGCTCCGGGGATCAACGCAGCCGGGGTATCCGCTGCAGGGGCTCCTGGGATCATTGCCGGTCACACAGATACCGTGGCCTGGGGTATAACCATCTCCCCGATTGATTTCGTGGACCTGTTCGTCCTGCGCCTGGATCCGAACGATCCCACCCGTTACATGGTGGGGGACCAGATGCTGGACATGGAGGAAGAACAGCTGGTCATCGGTCTGCCCGAAGGGCAATCGGCGCGTAAAACCGTGTATCGCACCATATTCGGACCGATCGTCACCAGGCTGGAACCGGGCGTGGAAGGCGCTGTAGCCCTGCGCTCCTACGGCACTGTGCGGGGCAAGGAGGTCACCGATGGCACTCTCTCATCGGCACTGCGCTTCATGGAGGCAGGCAGCGTGGCAGAGTTGATGGACATCGTGGCCGACATCAAGACCCTTGGTTTCAATATCATCATGGGGGATGTGGAAGGTAATATCGGCTGGCAGACCACCGGCTCGATTCCCAAGCGCAGCGGCTACTCCGGCCGGTTGCCCGCGGACGGCTCTTCGGGATTCCACGACTGGCGGGGATTCCTCAGCGTGGA
>CAZFMD010000362.1:0-2342 GCA_964520025.1 uncultured Spirochaetaceae bacterium | reverse complement strand
GTGTTCATCTTTCCCTCCCTGATCCTCAACTTCCGCAGGGAGATCTTCAACGCCACCGCCCGGCTGCTGCTGGAAACAGCCACCGATATCTTTCCCCTCACCGCCTACTGCGAGCATGCCGAGTGCCTGGAGGACTCCCTCAATACCTACCGCTACTACCTGGTGGACGGACAGGAGTGCCCGGCACTGTACTTCGATCCCCTGATCATTGTGGGGGGAGATCAACAAAAAACAGACCCCCGGGAACCCAACTACTGTACCCGCTGTGATACCCACCACTACCTGCCGGCCAAGGAGTATACCTATCTGATCCTCAAACCTCTTGGGGAAAAGGCCGCCGCCGGGGACCTGGAGCCGCTGCGTAGTGAACTGGCACTGATCCGGGGTACTACGGAGAAATCCGAACTCTACCGGTACATGAAAGAACGCTACCTCGAGGTGGAGGAGCCCAGAGCGATCATGATGAACGCCTTGAAGGTTGACTGCATCGCGGAGAAGGCATTGAGCTTTCTGTACGCCGAGCAGAACCTTGTGTCCCGGCAGCAGGTGATCGAGCTTGTCGACACGCTCGGGCTGGACCGGGAGTATTTGGAGAAGCGACTGCGGGACAACGGACGGGTCCTTTAAGAACAATGGCGATTGGCTTCGAAGGCAATCATCGAAAAACTCGAGATTCATCCCGGTGTGGAGCAACAGCTTTTCGTATCCTGATCCCCTGGTTATTCCTTGCCCTCCTGTTATCCTGCACGGGGGAACCTCCGGAAATCATGCGGGTATTTTGGCAACTGAACATGGTCGAGGATCTGGAACAGGATCTCACCTATCAATCCCTCAGCCTCTTCGTGAAACCCAACGATCCGGACGGCTTCGAGGATATCGAAGATCTGTATCTGATCAATGATCAACAGGAACTTTTCTGGCGTTTGAACGGGGAGAGCTGGGCACAGTCGGGAACGGATGAGGAAATTTGGATCGGCAGCAATAGCCTGAAAATGCCCGACGGCGCTGCTTTTCCCGCCGGAGAGTACCGCATTCTCCTGCGCGATGTCGGCGGGGATTCCGCGGAACAGACGATCCGCCTCCAGACGGTCCCTTCCAAGGAGGCAAGCAGATATCTGCCCAAGGTGTCCGTGACGGGCGGGGAGATTCGGGTTGCCGGTGAAGCGGGAAGCTACCAGCTGTCGGTGACCGACGGTAGCGGGCGTTATATCGCCTCTTACCCGATATCCGAAAAACCCCTCACCTTGGCGGCCATCACCAACTCCCAACCGGCCCTGCGGGAGGGATTCAGCTTCAAGGTATACGGTGTTGTGGGGAACCGAAACCTTGGGGTGACCTCCGGACCCTACTACGTCAAACCCTGAGATAATGCGAGCTCAGCTGGACTCCCGGACGGTCTTTGCTTTGATTTTCAGAGTATGGATCTCGGCATCTACCTGTTTAATGTCCCCGACCAGCTCATCCAGAGCATCCTGATCGCTCTTCGAGGGGGTCTTTTTCTTCTGTGCCTGGAAATAACGCTCTCCGAGCTCGACCAGCAGTTTCTGCCTCTTGCGCATCTCCGCGGTGATGCTGGCCTTGATCCCGAGAATACGGGCGGACTTTCGCGTAGCCCGGGCGGTGGACTTGAATATCTCGCTCAGCCCTTTGCCCGCCTTCTCAGCGGCCGGCCCCAGCTCTTCCCCGACCTTCCTGCTGGTTTCAGCTAATCCCTTCCGGGCCTTCTCGGCCGCCGGACGCACCTTCTTGGTTGTCTCAGAAACGGTCTGCTTGGCGCGTTCTACAGCAGGAGTGATGTCCTTGTCGATTTTCCTCTGCAGCCCTTCGCCCAGCTCCTGAGCGGCTTTGCCGACCGCACCGCTTCCGGCTCGCTTGGGTGTCTTGCTCACCTGCCGGGTGGTTTTCTTAGCGCTCGTCTTCGTCTTGGCTGCACCGGAGGTCTTTACCTCTGCGCTTTCGCCTTGTGATGGTTTGCGCTGTTCGCTGCTCTGTTTGGGTTTCTCTGTTTTTGTCGACGCTTTCTGCTCCGACTTCTTTTCAGCCATTCCTGCTCCTCCCTTGCGTTCTACACAGGTAGAACAAATACACGAAGTGCCGTGCCGCTGCTTCAGCACGAATGTTGTACACCCTATAAGATACAAATAGGGAGGTTATCCGTCCAACCGATATTCAACCGGGAAGCAGCGGGAATCCGCTTAGCCCGCGGTGTATCCCGCCACGGCTTCGGCAACCCCCTCCTGCCAGCTGGTATCGTGCTGATGGGCAATAGTACGGTGAAGCAGGTCGTCGGGGAGTATATAGCCGATCGTTACGCTTGGAAAAGACGGCTCGGCAGAGGCGAC
>CAZFMD010000361.1:0-2342 GCA_964520025.1 uncultured Spirochaetaceae bacterium | reverse complement strand
TCTGCTATGAAAGAGAGGTGATTTCCTCTCGAACCCGGGCGAATCCGGGCTTGAGCACGTCGTAGATGATGCGGATCCGCTCATCGTAATGAATAAAGGCGGATTTCATGGCGTTGATGGTGATCTTCTCCAGATCCCGAAGATCCAGGTTGTAGTGGTTGACGGCCAGCAGCAGCTCCCTGCCCAGCGTGGTGTTGCTCATCAGGGGATTGTCGGTGCAGAGAACCACGCGGAAGTCGTTGCGGTAGTATATGGGGAAGGGATGTTCGTCAAGGCTCGCCGCCGCCCCGGTGTGGATGTTGGATGACAGGCACATCTCCATGGGAATGCGCTTGTCTCGAATGAAGTGAGCCAGGGAACCCATCTTCTCGATCCGGGTGCCCTCGATCGACATATCTTCCAGCAGGCGGGTGGCATGCCCGATTCGGTGGGCGCCGCAGTACTGGATGGCCTGCCAGATCGACTCCATACCGAAGGCCTCGCCGGCATGAATGGTGATGTTGAAGTTCATCCGCCGGATGAACTCGAAGGCGTCCAGGTGTTTCTTGGGCGGATGTCCGTATTCATCTCCGGCCAGATCGAAACCAACCACCCCCTTCTCCCGGAAGGCCACGGCCAGCTCCGCCGTCTCCAGGCTGACGGTCTGGTCCCTCATGGCGCAGAGGATCAGGCCGAACTGTACACCCGTTGCCTCCCTGCCGGCTTCCAAGCCCCGCAGAACCGACTGCACGACCTTCTCCAGATTGAGTTTCCCCTGCAGGTGGAGTACGGGAGCGAAGCGGACCTCCACGTAGGCGACATTGTCTGCGGCCAGATCCTCGATCGTCTCCCGGGCTACCCGTTCCAGGGCTTCCTCGGTCTGCATCACCGAAAGCACCGTGGCGAAGCCCTCGAGGTACAATCCCAGGTTCTTACGATCCGCTCCTCTATGAAACCAGTCGGCCAGTTTGGCCGCGTTCGTCTCGGGAAGCTCGACCTTGTACTTTTCGGCAAGCTCTACTATCGTTTCCGGCCGCACGCCCCCGTCCAGATGATGGTGGAGCTCGACTTTGGGAAGCCGCTTGATCATTTCCTCTGTAACCATGGCGACATTCTACCGGCAGCCGGAAAGAAACACAAGGCGACGACCGAAGGCCTGTTGCGCCCCCGGGGGAGAAAGAGGGCTACTCAGCGCAGCAGCGAGGTGAGATAGGGAATGCCGATAAAGGTGCCCAGGGTGCTTCCGATGCTGGAGAACAGGAAGACCAGGAGGATATGGGTGATTCGATTGCGGAAGAATCCTCTGAAACTGAGCAGATCCTCCGGAAGGTTTTCGAAATCCGTGACCCGGGGTTTGCGCAGGGTGGCTTCGATGATACCGGTAACCAGGCCGACTCCAATAGTCGGATTCAGCGAGGTGATCGGAGCTCCCAGAAAGGCCGCGGCGATGGTAATCGGGTGAGCCAGGGCCAGGAGGGAACCGATCGCCGAGAGCGTCCCGTTGACCAGGACCCACTTCCACATCATGGACAGGCTCAACTCCCACCCGGAGCGGAAAAAACCGGCCACGATCAGCCCCACGATGATCGCCGGGACCAGGTAGGGAAGCACCCGGGAGATCCGCTTTCGCGGCGGGATAGTCTCTAGAGTGGATGTGTCGTTTTCCAGCGTACCGGCCTCAAGCGCCCGCAAGGTTTCTACGATGCCCTCCACGTGGCCCGCTCCGATCACCCCAACGATCTTCTTACCCGCCGCATTGTACAGTCGGGTGGCCAGATATCGATCCCGTTCGTCGATCAGTACCTCCTTCACCGAAGGCAGGAAAGAGGCCAGCTCTTCCATCATGTTCTGGAAAGTGCTCCTGTTTTTGAGTCTCTCTATCTCCTCGGCGTCGAGCTTCTCCCGCGTGAAGATGGAGCTGAGCATGGCGGCCAGCATCTTGTTCTTGCCCCAGAAGCTGGAGCGCCCCCAGGCCCTTCGCAGGGTGACCTGGATATCCCGGTCGCAGAGACTGAAAGGTATGCCCTGATCCTGGCACACCTGTACGGCGGTAAGCATCTCCTCTCCGGGAGCTACGCCCATCTCCACGCCCAGTCGACGCTGAAAGGACGAGAGAACCAGATTGGCCAGAAGCAGGAAGCCTTTGCGCTCCTTCAGTACCTGACCGATGTTCAGATTCTGCCAGCGCTGTTTCTTGACAAGGGAGTTGTATCGGGTTTCGTCGATTTCGACGCAGACCCGCTCCGGTTCCTCCTTCAGGATGACCTCCCGCACCTCCTCCACGCTCGCTTGAGATACGTGGGCCGTGCCCACCAGGATGAACTCCCTGTCGCCGATCTGCAGGCGGGTGACGGTCTCGCTGT
>CAZFMD010000360.1:0-2343 GCA_964520025.1 uncultured Spirochaetaceae bacterium | reverse complement strand
CGGTCGGGCCATGGACGTTGAAAACTCGTCGTATAAGATTTATAGTGTTTTGCGCATCGACCAGCAATGATTGAAGGAGGAAACCGATGGAATGCTCGGTACGCTCGATCGCTCTAAACAGATACGTGAAGTATTTCGATGGCCAGTGGCAGGGCATAATCGCGGCCTCGGACGGCGCCTGCTATTTCGGTGCATCAACACATTCTCCAAAGCAGGGCAGTTCCTTTTTCAAGTTCGAACCGCAAAGCAGCAAGCTGACGGTGCTTGCCGAGGATATGACCCCGGTATGCGGGGAAGACCTGACAAAAACCCCGCCTCAGGGAAAGATCCACTCTCCCATCGTCGAGTTCGAGGGGTGGTTGTATTTTACGACCCACCTGTCGAACTACTGGGAGGAAGCGACGGACCGGTACACGGGTGCCCACGTGATCGGCTATGAACTGTCGACGGGCAGTTTCCGGGATTTCGGTATTGTTCGCCCCCGGTACTCAATCTACTCCGCCATCAATGTGGACAGGATAAACAGAAAGCTCTACGTATTTGCCGTACCCTTTGCCGGAGCCGACGCGGAAGGTGACGGCAGCCATCTGCATCAGATCGACATCGAAACCGGGGAAAATATTGACCTGGGGTTGGTGGGAAAAAAGCAGAGGAGCTGTACCTATTATTTCTTCATCGATGAGGCGGGAAACTGCTGGTTCACTCTGTGGAAGAATCACTGGCCCCTTTCCTGGGATCACGGTGATCTGTACAAATTCGATGCGAAGGCCAAGGAGATCCAATGCTACAAAAACGTACTGCCAGCCGGAAAACTGGCGCCTGACGGTGCTCCCGCTCCGGCCAAGCTCAATACCGAAAGAAGCTGGTCATGGTTGGAGACCTTACCCGGAAACAGACAGTGCCTTTTTACCACGGGCAGCTTCGGCGGCGGCGATGAGCGGCTGTGGATATTCGATCCCGGAAAAAGCATTGAAAAGGGCGAGGCCTTTCAACCTCTAGCCTATATTGGCACAACCTTCCTATCCAACGCCTTCGACGGTAAGGATCGTGTCTATTTTGTGCAGTACAGCAACCTGGAGCAGGCGCGTATCAACTGGTCCGAGGCTGTCCGGGATTATCCTCGGGAAGCTGTCGATTTTGATGACGCGCTTCACCTGCGGAGCATCAGCATAGCTGCGAATGGAGACAGATCCGTGATCGACCACGGAAAAATCGTAGATGGAGAGAACAGGCGGTTGACAATGGTGGAGTCACTGGCGGCGGACAGTGAGGGGAATGTGTACATGCAGGGGACATGGAACTCTTTGACGGAGGAGGAGTCCTCGCATCAGTACTTGTGGCCTGAGCTCACCGAGTACTATGCAGAGATGGGATACACTCCCCTGCTGAAGACCTACGAAGGTGCGCGCAGCTATGACTATAAGGTCATGCACCGGGGACAGTTTTTTTCAAGGGTCAATGTTGCCAAGGATACGCAGGAAAAGTGATTTCTCTTCCGGTCCAATAGTTCTACCAGAGGCAGGGAATATTGGATCGTCATCTCAATAGGAGCAGGACATGGGAAGAGCAAATGCGGTAGTAGGCCAATCCGGGGGCCCGACCTCGGTGATCAATTGCAGCCTGGCCGGGGTGATGGAAACGGCGGCCGCCTCCTCATCCGTGGATCGGGTTTACGGGATGCGCTTTGCCGTTGAGGGTTTAATGGAGGGCGAGCTGGTCGACTTGAGCGGCCGGAGCTCCGATTTCCTGGAAAAATTGAAACGCACTCCCTCCTCAGCCCTCGGTTCCTCCCGCCACAAGATCCAGGATCCGGATCTGCCCAGGATCCTGGAGATTCTCAAGAAGCAGGAAATACGGTATTTCTTTCTGATCGGCGGAAACGACACGATGGACACGATTCATCGGGTGGAGAGCTACTGCCGGCGCCAGGGTTACGAACTGTACGGAGTGGGCATCCCCAAGACGGTGGACAACGATCTGTTCGGAACCGATCACACCCCCGGCTTTCCCTCCGCAGCCCGCTGCAACATCCTCAATGTGCTCCAGGCGGGCATTCTGGCCCGCGACATGCGGAGGGTGGACAGGTACGTGATCTACCAGTCGATCGGGCGGGACGCGGGCTGGCTCAGCGCCGCCGCGGCGGTTGCCCGAAAGGCGGAGGACCAGGCGCCGCACCTGATCTACCTTCCGGAGGTTGCCTTTGATCGGGATCGTTTTCTCGGTGATGTGGACAGTTGTATCTCCCGCTACGGCTGGGTTTCCATCGTGTGCGGAGAAGGTCTTCAGTACGCCGACGGGACTCCGGTCAGCGCCTCCGAGACGACCGACAAGTTCGGCAATATC
>CAZFMD010000359.1:0-2375 GCA_964520025.1 uncultured Spirochaetaceae bacterium | reverse complement strand
CGGGGACAGATCGCCGCTGTCCTGGCCGTGGAAAACGGGGATGCCATCGAAGAGGATCTCGGCAAGCTCCAGCAGCTGTACGAGATGGGGGTCCGGCTCATGACCCTCATCCATACCCGCAGCAACGATTGGGTGATCTCCTCAAAGGACAAGAAACCGGCCTTCCCCGGACTCTCGCGTTTCGGCGAGGAGGTTGTAGAGACGATGAATGGCTTGGGAATGATCATCGATGTCTCCCACGCTCACGACCGGGCCGTGGAGAGGGTCCTGGAACGAAGCAGTGCGCCGATCGTGGCTTCCCACTCCTGCATGTACGCTCTCTGTGCCATACCCCGAAATATCAAGGATGAGCTGATCCGGGGCATCGCCGCCGGCGGGGGTGTGGTTGGACTCAATTTCATGCCTGCGTTCCTGGACCGCGACTACCTCAAGATCGCGGAAAAGCGCTGCAGCGCCGCGTTCGCCGAGCTGGATCGCCTTGATGAAAAGGCTGGTGACGACCCCATGGCGCTCGGCAGAGCCTGGATGAAGTTTGTCGGAGACTACATACGAAGGATGGCCGGTGAAAAGGTTTCCCTGGAAAAGCTTCTGGAGCACATCGACTACCTGGTGGATCTGGCCGGAGAGGAGGTAGCCGCCTTCGGATCGGATTTCGACGGGATTCCAGACACCCCCGCAAGGCTGGAGGATTGCCGGGGATTCAAGAACATACTTCAGGGCTTACGGGATCGCGGTTATTCTCAGAATCGTCTAGAGAAGATCTGCTGGTCGAATTTTCTGCGGGTTCTCAGGACCGTCTGCGGCTAAAGTCCGGGAGCGCTTCAAGGCGCCAATCGTATTACCTTCCGAGGCTATTCCCGGTCCGGGAGGAGTCCCGTTTGAGCATTAGAGAGCTCCGCATACAAACCGGGCTGTCCGATCAACTCGCTATGCATACCCCGCTGTACGACTCCGGCCTCGGTGAGTACGACGATTTCATCGGCGCCCCGGATCGTGGACAGCCGGTGGGCGATGATCAGGGTGGTCCGGCCTGATATCAGCTGTTCCAACGCCGCATGAATGATCATTTCGGTGTGGGTGTCCAGGGAGCTGGTGGCTTCATCCAGGATCAAGATGCGCGGATCTTTGAGGAAAGCCCGGGCTATGGAGATACGCTGTTTCTGTCCCCCCGACAGTTTGATCCCCTTTTCGCCGATGTGGGTGTCGTAGCCGGCGGGAAGCTCGAGGATGAAAGAGTGGGCTCCGGCCTGCCGGGCCGCCTGCTCGACCTGGTGCTCGTTCGCTCCGGGTCTGCCGTAGGCGATGTTATCCCGGATCGTACCGGTGAATAGAAATACGTCCTGCTGTACGATGCCGATGGCCTCCCTCAGGCTGTGGAGACTCACCGTGCCCACATCTGTTCCGTCGATGAGCACCCGTCCCTCTTCGGGTTCGTAGAAACGGGGAATCAGGTGGCAGAAGGTGGTCTTGCCGGCACCTGAAGGCCCCACCAGAGCCACGACGCTACCGGGTTGGATCGTGAGGTTGAGGTTTCGCAGCACGTGGCGGTGCCTGTCGTAGCTGAAGGTCACGTCCTGGAATTCGATGCCCCCGGAAGAGACAGCCAGTTTCACCGCGTCCGGGGCGTCCCGGACGTCCGGCTGCTCGTCCATGATCTCGAAGAAACGTCGCAGGCCCGCACCCATGCGCTGCACCATCTCCACGGTCCGGGAAAGGCGCTCGATCGGCTCCAGGTAAATCCCCACGTAGAAAATAAAGGCTACCAGGGTACCCAGGCTCATACCGCCGGAGATCACGAACAGCCCCCCGGCCACGATGATGACCAGTCGGGATACGTCTCTCATCAGATATACGCCGCCGTAGAAGCTACCCAGGATCCAGAGAACCGATCGCCAGGAACGGTAGTAGGTCCGGTTCAGGGCGTCGAAGTTTTCCCGTTCCTGCTTCTCCCGGGTGAAGGACTGCATGACCCGGATGCCGGAGATGATATTCTCCACCTTGGCGTTGATCTCCGCGATGGAGTCGTTGATCCCCTCGAAGCCCCGGCGGATCCTACCCCCCAACAGTCCCGAATAGGCGGCCATGATAGGAATGGGAATCGAACAGATCAGGGCCAGCTTCCAGTTTAGCGTGAACAGTACACCGTAGGATCCCAGAATCATGGTGAGCGCCAGGAAGATATCCTCCGGTGCGTGATTCACAGCGTCGGTGACTCTGCCGATGTCGTTGATCATCCGGGACATCAGCTCCCCGGTCTTGCGGTTGTCGAAGAAGCGGAAGGAGAGGGTCTGGAGGTGGTAGAACAGGTCCCGGCGCATGTCCTTCTCCATCTTGACGGCCATCAGGTGTCCGGCGTAGAGGGTGTAGAAGTTGCA
>CAZFMD010000358.1:0-2376 GCA_964520025.1 uncultured Spirochaetaceae bacterium | reverse complement strand
GAGTAGCTGAAGGGAAATTTGACAATAAATCGTTGTTGGACTACTTTATAGCTATGAAGATAGCCAACATTGCCGAGTTTAAAAACAAACTCAGCGAGTATCTGACCCTGGTCGATCAGGGTGAAGAGATCGAGGTCCGTAAGTACAACATACCCGTCGCCAGAGTGATTCCTGTCCATCGGCCCGGTAGGAACAAAACACGCCTGGGATGCGGTCGGGGCAGCGTGGAGATAGAGGGAGATTTAACAGAACCCCTCATTCCAGTCGATGACTGGGAAATGCTGCGGCCCGAATAGACGGCTCGATGAAACTGCTGCTCGATACCTGCGCAGTGCTTTGGGCCGTGGCCGATCCGGATAGCCTGTCCAGAAAATGCACGCAATCCATATCCGATCCCGACGCGGAAATTTCCGTCTCGGTGATCAGCTGCGCCGAGATTGCCTGTGCGGTGGAAAGAAGAAGGATAAGGCTGGACAGGCATTGGAAGCGTTGGTTTCGGGACTACACGGAATTGAACGGCTGGCAACTAGTACCGATAGATCTGGGGATCATGGAGGAAGCCTACTCGTTACCCGAGTACTCTCATCGAGATCCGGCAGACAGGATTATCCTCGCTACGGCACGAAAGCTTCAGCTTCACCTTGTTACGGCGGATCGCAGGATGCTGGAATATCCCCACGTAGAGACGATCTGGTAATCAGTAACGGCTTCAGCGCTCTTCCCCCCCCTGTTGTTCCGCCACGAAGCTGTCGAACACCTTTTTGAACTCAGGCACGGTTTGGGCATACTGCAGGAGCGAGCGGAAGAAGCCGTCCGGCTTGCCCGTGTCCAGGCGATCCCCCTCCCAGCGTTTGAACACCACCTTACCTTCAGCCGCCAGGGCGTTCACAGCCGGGGTGTGGAAGTACTCGCCATTAGAGTAGCCGTGCTTCTGCCAGCCCGCCTCCAGGGCCGGGAAGAGCTCCGGGGTGTAGAGGAAACGACCCAGGGAGGCATCTTTGCTCGGTTCGGCCCCCGGGGGGGCTTTCTCCACCAGCCGGGTCACGTGCAGGCCGTCCTCGGCGATCTCGATGGTGCCGTAACGGTGGATCTCCGGGGGATCGTAGACCGTGGACAGCACACAGCAGCCGGTGCGCTCGTAGGCGTCGATCAGCTGTTTGGCCAGGGGGATCTTGCCCATGTGCAGGTCATCGGGGTAGGCCACGACGAAAGGCTCCTCCCCGACGAAGGGCCGGGCAGCCAAGAGGGCGTGGCCCGTTCCCAGCATCTGCTGCTGACGAACGAAGAAGAACTTGGCCTTGGGCGGCCGGATCTTCTCCAGCTTGTCCCGGGCCTCTTCAGCCTGGAAGACCGATTCCAACTCGATCTCCCGATCCAGGTAGTCCTCCAGAGCTCTCTTACGCCGGGAGGTGACCACCAGGATCTCCTCGATCCCGGAATTCAGGAATTCCTGTATGATGAAATCGATCGAAGGTTTGTCGATCAGCGGCAGCATTTCCTTGGGTATGGTCTTGGTCACCGGCAGGAAGCGGGTTCCGTATCCGGCTGCCAGTATTACACCTTTCACTCAAGCTCCTCCTGGTTTTTCAGTTGAAGTACAGGGGATTATACACGGGACGGCGGGCTAGTCTCAATGGAAGACAGGCTTCGCTTCCGAAACATCGGTGCGTTTGTCCTGGATCTTCCCGTGCGTTCAATTGACCAAGATGCGGAGTTTCGGCTACATTCGGGTGTTGGAAACCTTCAGGAGGCGTAACAAGTGAAGATTTGGATAAAGATTCTGATCGGCAGCATACTGGGCGTTCTGCTGGGAGTCTTTCTGCCCGGAACGGAAAAAGCGATGGAGCTGTTTTCCTTTGTCAATCGTCTGTTTATCCAGATCGGCCGCTACGTGGTTTTCCCGCTGGTGTTCTTTGCCCTGGTGGCGGGAACCTACGAGCTGAAACGGGAGAAGAAGATCTTCCGGGTGTACGGCCGGACCATTCTCTATCTGCTGCTGGCCACGGCTGCGCTCATCATCGTGGGTATGGTCACGGTTCTGGTTTTCAGTCCCGAGCGCATTCCCATCATCGTGGAGCAGGAACAGGCCATCCGGCTTCCCGGTCTCAAGGAAACTCTGCTGGGATTGTTTCCGGACAACCTGTTTCACGTGTTCGTAAGCCCGGGGAGCATCATGCTTCCCCTGGTGCTGTTTGCCTTCCTTCTGGGGTTGAATCTCACCTTCGACCTTCGCATCACTAGCCCCGTGGTGCAGCTTGCCGATTCCCTGAACCGCATCTTTTATCACATCAACTCGCTCCTTTGCGAGCTGTTCGGTTTGGCCATGATCGTGATCAGCGCCTACTTCATCATGACGGTCAAACAGTACGAGCTCAC
>CAZFMD010000357.1:0-2385 GCA_964520025.1 uncultured Spirochaetaceae bacterium | reverse complement strand
GAAAGGCTTTCTGTGTGTCTTTGAGAGGGTCGCCTTTAGGTTGACCGTCCTCTCCACCTTCGCCTTCGATAGTTCCCTCGTGGCCGGGAGTCTCCGGATCGGGGCTTTCGCCATCGGGTTTGGTAGTAGGCTCTTCGTCTTCCGGTTTTTCGGTCGACTTTTCGCCTGCCTCGCCATCCGGCTCGGCTTGGACACGCTGGATAGTTCCGTCGTCGCCGACATTCAGGGAGTCCAGCGTCTCTTCGTCCAGGTCGTGCAGGTTCTTGCCTTCGAGGCCTTCATCGCCGGTAGTTCCGTTGCCGGAGCCGGCGCTATTGCCATCGTTTCTCATAAGTTGTTCCTCCTTTGCGAGTCCGCTACGGGATAGTTCGCAGTGTTCGTCGTCTCCTTTTTACCTCTCTCCCCCGGACTCGGGAGTCCCAGGGGAGAGAGAGGAGGAGATAGAGATAAAACAGACTACTTGCTTGGCGTACCCGTCACCTCCTTTCCATCGGCTGACCCCAGGGCCAGCTGTTGGTTTGCTCCTTGCATGATATTTTGAATGTCCTGATAGGCTGATAATTTCTCCTGTTCGGCCAGCTGAATACCCATCGCCTCCTCGATCCGGGCGATCAGCTTCTCGACTCCTTCGATGGGCGCATCCTCCAGCCAGAACCGGGGATCCACAGCCGTCGGTCCCCAGAGCTCGGCCACCATTTTCACGAGCTCGGTCTTTTCCATGAACTTCAGGGTCCTGGCCATGGGGTTCCGCTCCTCCGTGGACGGAAAGACCATGTACTTATCCACCGTAATGTCGTTGACGATTCTATCGCCGATGCGCATGTTGATGGCCACTTCCATGGGATCGTCCGGACCTGGGTTTACGACTGGAAAAAATTTCTCTTGCTTGTAGAATTTCTGCATCAGCTTGATCCTGCGGTTGATCACGTGGGCCTGGATGCGCTTGATATTCCGGTCTACGGGTATAAAGCTCTTGGATGCCTCCATCACGCGCTGTGCAAACAGGCTGGCATTTTCCTGGGCCGTCTGCTGCAGCCCCTTCAGGTTCTCCGTGATCCCGAGAATCCGGTCAAAAAGCATGTGGCTGGATTCGGACAACCGCTCGTTTGCGATGGGGTGTCTCGCCGGGTCCAGGCGTTTGTAGACGCTGTCGATGTCCGAGGATTCGTCCACCTCCACGATCAGACCGGGCGCGCTTCCGTGCGTCTTCACGTTGCTGTAATTCAAAATCTTGCCGGGTTTCAGGATGGTCTGGGTGTTGGCCGACTTGTTCACGATGTCCGCATACCGGTTGCGATTGTCGTTGAAATCTTTCTGCGGGCCCGTGGCGGGCTTCATCAGCCCGTAATGATCGATCACTCTTTTGCCGTAGGTGTAGGCATGGAAAAGGACGTAGTCGAAATAACCGTCCTGAATGTCCGCGTCTTTTTTCTCCAGAAAGAAGCTGAGCCCAGGGATGACGTATGTCGTCGTGATCATCTCTGCTGTGTTGGTGGGAACGATTTGCAGGTGAGGGTTGGACTTGATGAAGAGCTCCCTGCGCTTTCCTTCCAGGGTGATGATCTGGGATTCGTTTAAGACGGGATCGTAAGCAACCTCAGCCGACCGGTCATACTCGCGGTCGTGGAATTCGACCACGCGGTACTTGCCGTTCCGCACGTCTGCTAATTCCTTATGGCAGAGAAGGTCGGTCGTGGATTCGTCCTGCGCCTCCCAGTACGCCGAACTTTCCCTGTCCTTGATGATCTTCTTCAGCTCTGACTTCCATTGCGGCCACAGCGAGAAAATCTGATCCACAGTCATCCAGTTGGACCGCATCTCGTACTGGGCGTCTCTCAGGAAGAACTTGAGAGCGCGGGAGTCGAACATGAGCTGGAATTCATCGACGTTTGTTGAGAGGATGGAGCCGTCCAGTTCGAGCTCGTTCGAATGTCGGGTGTAATGCACGCCGCGCTTGATCAGGCCGGCCAGGATCGTCTTTGCCATCTCGTCCTTGTAATCCTGGTTGATCAGCTCGGAATCGATGGCACGTTGAAGGATGTCCGCCATCTTCGATGAACCGCCGGAATAAGGATAGATTCGGTCCTTGGCCTGGTTGGCCAGAAAGTCGCCGAGAGCACGGTTAAAAGTTGGGAAGATGAGATTCCAGACATGGGTGGGGCGCCGCTGAGCCTTGTACCAGGCTTTCTGACTTGGCGTGTACTGTTCGCCGGCCAGCCAGTTGTAGCCGGTCTCATAGGCCTCAAACTCCGGCTGAAACACGCTCCATTCGTTCAGGAATACCCGGGATATGCGCCTGACAATATCGTTGCGTTTGGTGAGCGAAGGCAGGGCCATATAAAAACCCCTCTTGATTGCTTTGAGTCGTCCTCCGCGCTTAGATAA
>CAZFMD010000356.1:0-2389 GCA_964520025.1 uncultured Spirochaetaceae bacterium | reverse complement strand
AGCTGAAAGACCTGAAGGTACGGCAGATGTCCCGGATCTACATAAACGGGGTGGAGCGACCGGCCATCCTTCTGCCGCAGGAGTTCCGCCTGGAGGGCATCGAAGAGGATGAGCTGTACAAGAACAGGAAGAAAATGACCTTGAGGTTCTTCCTGCCCCGGGGCGGGTATGCTACCCTGATCGTCAAGCGGTTGGAGGCGGGCGGGGGATCACAGGTTCAGTGTTAGAGCGCATTTCTCGGCGAAGCCCGCCTGCTTCATCCCGAGAGGAGGAGTCAAGTCATGGCAACACTCACACCCAAAGCCCTGATTGCCGACCTGGAGGCGATTGCTCCCGTGCCCTGCCCCTGCGGGCAGGCCCGCAGAGCCTTTCTGGTTCCGGGAAACGAGGCAGCCTCGATCCACCTGGTCGATATCCAGATCGATCCGGTGCCCCACTACCATGAGAAGCACACGGAGATCTACTACATCCTGGAGGGAGAGGGATTCATCGAGCTGGACGGGGAGCAGAGGCCGGTGAAACCCGGCACGGCAATCCTCATTCCCCCCGGAGTCCGCCACCGTACGCTGGGCAAGATCCGTCTGCTCAACGTGCCGGTCCCGCCCTTCGATCCGGCCGATGAGCTGTTCGATTAATGGCGCAGCGGATCAGCGCACGATGACCACCTACTCCGGATACCAGAGCTTACCGGGCTTGTCAAAAGCCCGCCTTCCGGCCAGCACCCGGTACAGAACAAGAAACACGACAAGGCACACCAGGATCAGACCCAACAGAGCCCAGTAGAACAGGGGATTGCCCCGGTTATGCCCGTACATCATCATGTTGATGGCCAGGATGTAGGGAATCACCAGCACGAAGGCGACTCCGGATCCGTACATGTAATCCACTGCCGCCGGGGTTTCGAACTCCGGATCCAGGATGCGCAGCAGGGCAAGACCGGTCGGCATGGTACCGGTGGATCCGCCGAAGATGACCATGGCCCTTTGGAAGCGGTGCTCGTCGAACAGTCGAGAGGCGAACCAGAAAACATAGCCGACGGTGAGCAGCCCTCCTAATATCGCCATCACCAGGATGGGAACCAGGTAGCGGGCCACGACAACAATGGAGATCGCCCCTACGGCGGCGGCAACCAGGATGTCTACCGAACTTCCCGCGATGCGGGTGAGGCTGCCGGAGTCCAATACGTGATCGACCTTGAGAACTTTGAACAGCTGTTTGGTGCCCAGAGCCAGCAGGGCGGCGAAGATGAAGGAGATGCCCCAGAGATTCACGGCCAGCTCTCTGCCTTCAGCTCCGGCGAAGGACAGCAGGTAGGTCAGGCCTTTCAGCAGCAGAAAGGTCAGGAAGTATACAATGAGAACAGTGCCCAGGTTGAGGGACAGGGTATCGATGGCTTCGGTTTCGGTAGTCAGCCTGGAACCGACGGGTGGCCTTTCGGCCTGCCCGTAGATGCCAGTGCGGACCCGAGCCGCGCTCAACATCTCGCGATACTTTGGCCCCAGCCAGCCCTTGCGGATTCCGAGGTTTATGAGAAACACCCCGCCGAAACAGGCCCAGAGGAATCCCAAGGCTGCAAAGGTCAATCCGATCGTGCCGGCCCCGGCGAATCCCATCTGCTCCCAGCCGATGCCGATCGAGTAGGCCTGGCCCGGCCCCATCTCGAATCCCAGGGGGATAAACAGACCGAAGCTGGGAGACATGCCGGGAACGACCAGTGCGATAAACAGGAAGGTCAGGACAATGCCCAAAAGGGCCTGGAAGGAGAAAGAGGCCATGATCATCAGACCTGTAGACAACACGCGCTTTCCCGCTCCCCTGCCTGGGGTGTTTCGCAGGCCCATGGCGATGAAGGACAGGCTCAGCAGGTGATAGATCAGGTCACCGAGATACTCCGCTGAAAGTCCGAGATATTTGGCAGCGTAGTTGTAGAAGATCAGCAGGATGAATCCGGCTGTCAGGGAATTGGGGATCAGAAAACGTTGAAAGAAGCGGATACGGGCGCGGATTAGGGTGGCCAGCAGAAGGCTCAGGGCAATCACCCCGAGATGGACGAAAATCGACCAATGAAAATTCATTCGTTGAGTGTATACGGATTTCGGATGAGAAGGCAACAGAGCGAGTGGGCGCCCCGGGTGTATGGAATGGGGCGGGGAGTAACAAATCGAATCAGGATCTAGCGGGTAAGCGTCTGGGTACGGTTCTGAGCTACTCGCTCGGCAATGCTCATGATCCTCTGCAGTCGTCCCGGCGGAGGAGCGAATACCCGCTCCAGTACCTCCGGGGTGTAGTTGGTCTTTAAAAACTCCACGATCGGCAGCCGGCCGATCCAGCAGTCCACGATCCGGGCGCAAGGTTCCTGCCCGCCGGCGGCGCGACAGTAGGAAAAGTG
>CAZFMD010000355.1:0-2394 GCA_964520025.1 uncultured Spirochaetaceae bacterium | reverse complement strand
GCTGCCTCCAGGCGATTGACCCCGCCCACCTCCATGCTGGAGATTCTGTAGATCTTCTTCCAGTCCGGATTGGGACCGACAACCAGGATCATGCTACATCACCTTCAGCAGGAGCTTGGCCGTTTCGAAGTAGATGGTCAGGCCCGAGACATCGATCAGGGTGGCCATCAGGGGACCGGCCATCACCGTCGGATCCAGACCCAGGCGGGAGATAATCAGCGGCGCCAGCGCACCGACAAGGGTGGCCACGATAACCACAAAGCACATGGCCGTACCCACGGCCAGGGCCTCATTGAAGGTTACCTCCGGAGGCAGGAGCATGGCTCGAAGCACTGTGAGGATTCCCAGGCACACTCCGATCATCAAGCCGACCATGACTTCCTTGCCGATGATCCGCCAGACGTCCTGGAAACGCAGCTCCCCGGTGGCCAGACCGCGGATCATCAACGTGGCCGACTGGGTTCCGGAGTTGCCTCCCGTGCCGGTAACGATCGGGATGAAAAAGGCCAGAACCACCGCCGCTTCCAGAACGTGGCGGTAGCCGGCGATAACGTTGGTGGTGATGGTCGCCGCCAGCAGCAGGATGATCAGCCAGGGGATGCGTCTGCGCATCAGGGCGAACACGGAGCTCTCCAGATAGGTCGCCCGGCTGGCTGACACGGCGCTCATCTTGTAGATATCCTCGGTCTGCTCCTCCCGGATGACATCGATGATGTCGTCGAAGGTGACGATACCAAGCAGACGGTGGTAGTGATCCACGACCGGAAGGGCCAGCAGGTCGTAGGTCTCCAGAATTTTTGCTACCTCCTCCTGGTCGGTGTCCTGGAACACGGTGATCGCCTCTTTTACCATTACGTTCTGAACCAGATCGTCATCCTCCGCGGCCATCAGGTCCCGCAGAGAGACCACCCCGGTCAGGCGCTTGAGCGGATCCAACACGTAGATGTAGTAGACCGTCTCCACGTCCTGCATGTTCCTGCGCACCCAGTTCAGGGCCTGGGTGACCTTGAGGTTCGGTCGAATCGCCAGATAGCGGGTGGTCATCAACCCGGCAGCATCGTCGTAGTCGTACTTCAGCAGGAACAGCGCCTCTTGCTTGGCTTCATCCTCCAGGGCGTTCCAAACCGATTCCCTCACCTCCGGGGAGACTGACTGGATAAAGTCCGCAAGGTCGTCCGGGTCCATCTCCGCAAGCAGGGCCTTGGCGTGCTCCCCGGTGAGAGAACGGATCAACAGCTCCTGCTTGGAGATGGGCAGGGTATCCATCAGGTCGACCTTGTGTTCCAGGTCCAGGATGCGGAACAGCTTGAGTTCCTGCTCCTCGTCCAGATCATCCCAAATTTCGATGAGCTCGTTGATGGGGATCTCCGCGACCACCTTTTTCAGCTCCTGATCCTTGAGATCTTTCAGATACGCCCTCAGGTTGTCCAAGAATCCCGTCATGATGTCTCCTCCCGCCACTGCCCCACCAGCAGTATCTCTCTGTCCAGCCGGAAGCCGTATGCCCGGTGCACCTCGGATTCCAGCAGTCGGATCAGTTGAAACACATCCTCCGCGCGGGCGCCTCCGGTGTTCACGATGATGTTACCGTGTAGCTGCGAGACGCAAGCCCCTCCGATGCATCTGCCCTTCAGTCCGAGGGAGTCGATGAGCTTTCCCGTCGGATTTCCAAAAGCCCGGTTGTTCTTGAAGATACTTCCCGCACAGGGGTGGAGGAAGTGCCCCTTACGCTCCCGATCCTCTTTGATCGATTCCATCTGTTCCCGGATTGCGCTGGCTTCGCCGGGTTGCAGAGCGAAGGTAGCGCTGAGAATCAGACAGGCGCGGCTCTGGAAGGGCGAGTGCTTGTAGTCGAACTGCTCCTGCTTGATTTCCACCGTGTCCATTTGTCCCGACGGCTCGACACAGCGCACGCTCTCCAGCACCTCCGAGACCGACCGGCCATAGCAGCGCGCATTCATCCACACCGAACCGCCCACGCTGCCCGGCATGGAATAGATGAACTCCAGGCCCGAGAGATCCTTCTCCAGAGCCAGGGTACTGACATCGCTCATTGCCGTGCCGGCCAGCGCCTCCACGGTGATTCCCCGATCCGTTCGGGACAGGCTGCATCCCTGGAGGCCGCTTGTGTCGATCACCGCTGCTCGGATGCCCAAATCCGACACCAGGATGTTGGCCCCGGCCCCGAGGATAAACGTGGGGATCCCCTGCTTGTTGAGCAGCTGGTAGACCCGGGCCGCCTGCTCCGGACTGTGAGGTGTGATATACAGGTCCGCCGGACCGCCGATGCGAAAGCTGGTGTGGCGACTCATCGGTTCGTCGTAGGAAACGGGGCAGGGTAGGTTGATTTTTTTCGGGATTTTCCCTACGTTTCTCACAGGCAGAGTCTATATA
>CAZFMD010000354.1:0-2394 GCA_964520025.1 uncultured Spirochaetaceae bacterium | reverse complement strand
AACAGGTCGCGGTTCAGCACGTAGCTGCCCTTCAGCCGCTCGTATTCGGCCGGATCGTCGAAGCGCTCCCGCTGGATACGGGTCATGTAGAGGATGTCCGCCTGCAGCGCCTCATTGATATCCCCGGTTTCCTTTACCGGGATCCCCATCCGCTTCACATCAGAGGTGACGTGATCCGGCATGGCCAGATCTTTGGGAGAGCAGTAGATGTATGATGGGTTGAAGGGAGCCATGGCGTAGGACAGGGAGTGCACGGTACGGCCGTACTTCAGATCTCCCACCATGCCGATTGTGAGGTTCTCCAGGGTTCCCTTCTCCTTCTGGATGGTGTACAGATCCAGCAGGGCCTGGGTGGGATGCTGACCGGATCCGTCGCCGCCGTTCAGGACCGGGATCTGGACCGCATCGGCTATGATTTTGGCTCCCCCGGTCTGGGGTTGACGCACAACGATGCAGTCCACGTACCCCTCTACGGTTAGGGCCATATCGGCCAGGCTCTCTCCCTTGGCGGCGGATGAGCTCTTGGCATCGGCTACGGTGATCGAGCGGGCTCCCAGGCGGCGTACAGCTGTCTCGAAGGAGAGGCGGGTACGGGTGGAGGGCTCCAGGAATATCACGGCCACCACCTTGTCGGCCAGCAGATCGGATATATGCTCCTTGTGGACCAGTTGCTCCATCTGGCCGGTCACCTTCATGATCTCAAGAAGATCCTCCCTGGACAGATCCTCGGTTGAGAGAATGTCGCGTCCTTTAAAACTCATGTCTACTTCCTTCCTCGCTTCTGGATTGTAACACCAGCCGCCTTTATAGCACGAACGATGTTCGTATAGCCAGTACAACGGCAGAGATTTCCGCGAATCGCCTGCTTGATTTCCTCGTTGGAAGGATCGGGTTTTGCCTCCAGCAGGGCCTTGGCGCTCAGAATCATGCCGGGTGTGCAGTAACCGCACTGCACGGCTCCTTCGTCGATGAATGCCTGCTGTAGCGGATCGAGGGATCCGTCTTTTTCCAGCCCCTCGATAGTCGTAATTTTCTTGCCGTCGGCCGTGAAGGCCAGGGTCTGGCAGGAGAGAATGGCCCTCCCCTCGAGCAGCACCGTGCAGGCACCGCACTCTCCGATGCCGCAGCCGTACTTGGTGCCCATCAAACCCAAACGATCCCGCAGTACGTTGAGCAGGATCTCGTTGGGTTTTACCTCCAGAGGGTACTCCTTGCCGTTTACATTGAGTGTAATCGCTGTTTTCATCTTTCGCCTCTCGCTCTTCTCCATGCTTGCTCTACCGCTTCCCGTACCAGCAGGGAGGCTATCTGCCTGCGGTACGCGGCGGTGGAGCGGACATCATCGATCGGGGTGATATCCTCCCCCACCAGCTCGGCGGCCTGGTATAGCAACCGCTCGCTGTACTTCTGGTCCTGCAGCGCATTCTCGATGGTCGGGGCTCTTACCGGGGTCGGGGCCACCGAGCCGAGGGCGACTCGGGCCAGGCGAATACGATCTCCCTCCCGCTCGATGTAGGCGGCGCAGTTGATCTTGGCAATGTCCAGACTGACCCTGGCCAGCCTGCGAAAGGCGGCTCCCGAGTGTTCCCGGGGCAGCGGCAGGATGACGGAGCTCACCATCTGCCCCTGTTTCAGCACCGTTTTCTTCGGCCCGCTGAAAAAACCACCCAGGGGCAAACGGTCATGACTGATTTCAGCACCGCCATTGAGCTGACAGATATCCACCTCCGCCTCCAGAGCCAGCAGGATCGGCGGGGTGTCTGCCCCGGGGGAAGCGTTGCAGATGTTTCCGGCCAGGGTGGCCATGTTTCGAATTTGGGTGCCGCCGATCACGTTGATTGCCTCGCCCAGGGCCGGAAACCGGGAGACAACCTGGCGGTTGTGCTCGATATCGCTAAGGCGGGTTCCCGCTCCGATGACCAGGCAACCCCCCTTGAGCGAGATCGAATCCAACTCGTCGATTCCCAGAATGTAGACCAAACGACGGGGCTTGGCCACGTTGATCTTGATGTTGTTGACCAGGTCTGTGCCCCCGGCCAGGACCTGGGCTCCCTCCTGGTTCAACGCCAGCAGAGCCTCATTCAGGCTGCCGGGCGTGCTGCATTCGAAATCCAAACTGATGACTCGAGTACTCGACATCGTGCTTCTCCCTTATCCTCGGTGCGTCGCGACCGGCTGAGGTTCTTCGGCTGAGATGCGGCTTGATTTGCCCCCCGCCTTCTCGGTGACGGCCCGCAGGATGTCTTCCGGGGTAATCGGCAGCCTGGTGAACCAGATGCCCGTGGCATTGTGCACGGCCGCAGCAACCGCCGCCGGAACCGGATTCAACGCCGCCTCTCCGATTCCCTTGGCACCCATGGGGCCGGTGGGTTCGTAGGTGTGGGCGAAGAAGAT
>CAZFMD010000353.1:0-2419 GCA_964520025.1 uncultured Spirochaetaceae bacterium | reverse complement strand
GCCATGAACAGGTTGATCGCCCCGGCCAGCACGATCACCAACCGGGCCGCCTGTTTTCCCAGCCGCTTGTGCACCAGGTCTCTCAGGGTGAAGGTAATCGGATAGATGAAGGTCCCGGCGTCCACGGCCAGCCCGAATACAACCGCTATCTTCAGGCTGGCTACATCGGAGATAATCTGGGCGGCGATATACAGAGACACCAGAACGATCCCGGCGGTAGACAGTGGAATGAGCCGATTGTCGCGCGGGGTGCGGTCATCCATTATGAGCGTCTCAGGCCCCCCGGGAGAAGAAACGGCGAAACAGACCGCTGATTCGATTGCTTGAGGTGGGAAGCTTCTCCTCGGTAAAGCTGTCGATATCCTCCTCCCTCCCTCCGACCAGCAGGATATCCTCTTGCTGCAGCCGATACTCCGGAGCGTAGAAGAAATACTCCTGCCCTTCGAGCTTGCGGTAGGCAATGACGTTGAGGTTGTACTTGCGCCTCATATCCACCTCTACCAGGCTCTTGCCGTAGAACGCCTCAGGCACCTTGACCTCGGCGATCACCAGCTCGCTGGAGATGGGAAGATAGCTGAAGATCTGAGAGGAGATTAGAAACGGAGCTATCCGCTTGGCCGCCTCCTGGTTCGGGAAAACGACTTTGGTTGCTCCGACCAGATCGAGGATCTCCCCGTGCTCGCCGCTCTCGGCCCGGGCGATGATCTCTTTGACCCCCAGCTTCTTCAGATAGTTGGTCACAAGGATGGAAGCCTCTATCCGATCCCCCAGATCAACGACTGCGGCATCGATATTGGCGGGAATGAGCTTGCGGATGATCTCCTCATTCAAGACATCTGCGATGTAGGCGGAGGCGACCTTGTCCTTGTACAGCTCGATCACGTCCCGGTCCTTGTCGATGATGATGACCTCCGCATCGGTTGCCAGAAACTCTTCCAACAGACGGCGCCCGAAGCGACTCAGTCCGATTATCACAAATTGCTTCATTATCCTATCAGAACCTCCCCCTGTGGATAGTCCAGCACGTGGACAGGATAGGGTCTGGAGCGGGGAATGGCCAGAGCCAACAGGCCGATCCGCCCCATGAACATAGTAACCACGAGCACGAGTTTGCCAACCCCGGTCAGGTTCGGGGTGGCCCCTAAAGACAGGCCAACGGTACCGAAGGCGGAAACGGTCTCGAAGGCAAGGGAAAATACGTCGGTGCGATGGCCGGCAAACCACAGCTCCGTAATCGTCAGCAACAGAAAGCTCCCGAACAGAAGCAGCAGGGCTTTAAGCATGAACATGGTGGCATGGAATATTCTGGTGCCGGCTATCTTTCTCTTGAACACGGTAACCTCTCCTCGGGAATCCGGCCCCTGAAAGAGCATGAGCAGGACTATGAAAAAAGTATTGACCTTTATTCCGCCGGCTATGGAGCCGGATCCGCCCCCGATGAACATGAACAGCATGGTGAGGGTTTTGGAAGGGATGGAGAGAGTCCCCTGCGGGATTGTATTGAAACCCGCGGTTCGGGGCGTGGCAGCCTGAAACAGGGAGGCCACGATCTTCTGCCCCGGATTGAGGGCCGCAAGGCTGCGCCCGGACTCGAAAGCCAGATAGAATCCTGCGGCGAACACCAGCAGAGTTCCGGACATGAGAAAAACGATCTTGCTGTGCAGGCTCAACTGCTTCTTCTTGACCATCGCAGCGCCGGCGGCGTCCCGCAGTACCACAAATCCGAGGCCCCCGAAAACCACCAGGGTCATGATAGTCAGACTCACCGCGGTATTTGTAGTGTAGCCCTCCAGGTTGTTCGAAAATAGAGAGAAACCGGCGTTGCAGAAGGCGGAAACCGCATGGAAGAGACTGACAAACAGGCGCTTTTCGGTAACGGTGGCGCTGAAGGTCCTGTAGAGGATCAGGGTTCCCACCAATTCGAAGCTCAAGGTAACGGCCACGATGCGACGGACGATCGCCATGGTGCCCAGTCCGGAAGATTCCAGGTAGTAGCCCCGGATGATCCTATGACGAATCAGGGATATGCGCCCCCTGGGCCGCGCCAGGTAGATCGTGCTGAAGGTGATGATCCCAAGCCCACCGGCCTGGATCAAAAGCAGGATCATGATCTGTCCCAAATTGCTGTAGGTAGGAGTATCGACGGTGATGAGTCCGGTTACGCAGACCGCGGAGGTGGCTGTAAACAGAGCGTCGACCAGAGACAGTGGATGGGCTCCACCCCAGGAGACTGGTAAATACAGAACGATTGTTCCCAGGCCGATAGCAGCCAGGAAGTATGAGAAGAGAAACAACTTCTCAGATTGCAGAACTCTTCTCAAAGCGTTCTGTTCCCTCCCCTCGGTTCAGCAATGAAGAAAAAAAAATACCTGGCAACGTCCTACTCTCCCACCCACAATCGGGGTAGTACCATCGGCGC
>CAZFMD010000352.1:0-2465 GCA_964520025.1 uncultured Spirochaetaceae bacterium | reverse complement strand
CAACTTCTCAAAGCCCAACCTGTTCCGCAACCTCTTCGTGACCCTGCCGATCAACATCGGCTATCATCGGGACGCCAGGCGGTGGGGTATTCACGGGCAGCTGCCGACAGCGAAGGTGTTGCCGTCAGCCTACGATAGCAGCTGGAGCCACTGCCGGTTCGAGGGAGTGTCCAGCAGGATATAATCCGTGTTCGTGCAGACGCAGACAACCGTTCCGGCCAGGATATTCAGCAGTGGGTTGGAAGACAACGTTTCCAATTTTTTCAACACCTCTCCGGGTGCAAGAGACTTGCGGATCCATGACTTGGCCGTGGTGGAATTGACGATGGCAGCCCGGCGAATGTCCTTGCGCTCTAGGCGGACACTTTCGCTCAAATCCTCACCGCCTCTCTTGGTAAAGAGGGACTCGAGGATCGATTTTCGGTTTTTCTTGGCGTACTCATACACCAGGAAGCTCGCCGAAGCGAATAGTATGCCAAACGTATCCGGGATCCCCCGGTAGTACGTGTGTGAGATGGATCGCATGAGGATTGGTTCACCCAATTCCTGTGCTTTCCCGTTCCAGTACTCCTCTAACTCTCGATCTTTCTCCATTGTTTCACCTGTTTCGATATTTCTCTTTGGCTGCTCTCGAGGATCTCCTTGATCCTGCTTCGCTGCCCTGCCACCGGGTACAGGGACAGCAGTTTAACCCGGTAGACACAGTCCGGCAGGTTCGTCATCAAACCTCGAACACCGGCGATTCGATATCCCCCATCCACGGCAACCGTCACGATCGGCATCTGCTGCTGATCCAGGATCGTCCGTACCGCCGCGGAGTGGAAGGTCCTGACTCTGCCGGTGCGGGAACGGGTCCCCTCCGGGAACACCAACGGGCATACCCCTTCTCGGGAGTAGCGGGCCAGTTTCATCAATTCCCGGCGCGCCGTCCTGAAATCCCCCTTTCTGCTTATCAGGGCGTTCTTGCCTTTGCGCAGAGCAACCGATACCGCGGGGAATCCTCTCCGCAGTTCCCGCTTGGCCACGAATCCGACTGTGTTTCGGGAAAAAACGTACGACAATATGGGGATATCCGCCAGACTCTGGTGATTGCTGAGAATCATGAATTGAGCCGGCAGCTGCTTGCCCAGGGCATCTTCCACGATGAGCCGCAAACCGGCGTAGAGTTTGGCCGCCAACAATATGTGCCGGGCTCCTTGAAACTGGACTCGATTGAAACGCCGGTAGTCCTTTCTGCCGTAAAGGCAATAGGAGATCCTCAGGCGGATATCCCAGACCAGGAGGATGAAAACCAGACAGAGCAGAGTGATAATTATTCCCATGATCGCTTTAGGAAGAGTAGCATGGTTTTTTTGATTGTGAAAAGCTGCATTATTGACTATAGTCCACTCAGCTATGATTCAAGAGATTCTACTGTACATCAGCGCGGCCTTTGCCGGCATGATCGTGATCGTACACCTGGCTTGCCTGGTCGGCGTGCTTCGCAACCGGCTTGCGGATGCTCTGCCTAAAACCGCTGCCTCATCCGGGTTGCCCTTTACCGTGACTGTGATCGTGGTGGCCAAGGATGAGGAAGAGAATTTGCCCCCCCTGTTTGCCTCCCTGGAATCCCAGAGCGTTCAGGATTTCCAGATCGTTCTGGTGAGCGACCGCTCTCAGGATGGAACCCTGGATCTCATGAAAGCCTTCGCCCGGAAGCACGGTGACCGGGTGCAGGTGCTTGAAAGCACCGAGACCGTGGAAAATCTGGGACCGAAGCAGTTCGTCCTGGACATTGCCACCGCCGCGGCCCGGGGGGAGATTCTCATATTCACGGACGCCGATTGTACGGTGCCCCGCCAATGGGTGGAGAAGCTGCAGCCGTACTTCGAAGATCCCCAAGTGGGCGTGGTGTTCGGCCAGATCTCATTGAAGAAGGAGAAGGGTTTTTTCAGGAACTTTCAGGCTTTTGACCAGCCCCTCATCCATCAGTACAACTCGGCGACCGCGGGTCTGGGTATACCGGGCAGCTGCTTCGGCAACAATCTGGTTGCCCGCAAAGCGGTGATCCAGCAGATCGGCGGTTTTCGCAATCTGGGCTATACCTTGACCGAAGATGCGGCTCTGGCCACCGCCGCGGCCAAGAGCGGATGGAAGGTTAAGGTTTCAACCCGGGTTGATACGATGATCGAGACAGTCGCACAGGAGCACTGGCAGGATTTGGTGAATCAGCACCTGCGCTGGAACGGCGGTGCCTTCTACCACGAGGATTTCGCCACCCGTTTCGCCTACCGCTTCATCACCCTATATCTGATCGCCAGCGTGCTTGCCGTGCCGGCGGCCGTTTTTCTGCCCTTTCTGTTCGTGCTTCCCGCCGCATCTTTTATCAGTGTCGGCCTGATGGCATTTACCGCAGGGATCCTCTACCGGCCGGACAAGAGCTGGTACCTGCTTCGCCTGGTGCCCTACACCTGTTTTTTCCTCGT
>CAZFMD010000351.1:0-2466 GCA_964520025.1 uncultured Spirochaetaceae bacterium | reverse complement strand
ATCATAAGCTTGGAAGGCTTAGGTAATAGCCATTATACGACGGGCGCCTGATCAACCTCGCAGCAGTCAAACTCCTCGAGGCGAATGTAATATAACAAAGCGAATGGGTGAAAATCAAGTGCTTGTCTATCAAACATGGTATCGGCTATGGTAGGTGAACAGAAGAACGACTGCTCAAGGGAAGGGAAGGAACAGATGGGTTCACGGGGAGAGGTTTTTTCGACGCATACCGTCGCGGGCAAGCGAACATACTTTTTCAATGTCAAGGAAAACAGGCATGGAGACGTATTTCTAAACCTGGTGGAGAGCAAGAAAAGCGGGGAAAGCGAGTTCGAGAGGCATTCAATCATCGTCTTCCAGGAAGATTTTGAGAACTTTCTGATGGGCTTCAATCAAGCCGTCGGGTTCATGCGGGAACGGAAATCCTGAAGCTTCTGCGGTGAATCGGAGATAAACCGAGGCGCTTGACCCGACTGCGATGCTCCCTGGTGGGATAACCCTTGTGGCGCTCGAATCCGTAGCCGGGATTTATTTCCGAGTATGCGATCATCCACATGTCCCGCTCCGTCTTGGCCAGGATGGAGGCGGCCATAATGGCCCCGATCTTCTGATCCCCTCGCACCACGGCTCTGGCCTTCATGGCGCAATCGGGAACGAACAGACCGTCAACAACAACCAGATCGGGCAGCGGATAGACGCCGTCAAGGGCCCGCTTCATGGCCAGTAATGTCGCCCTATGGATGTTCAAATGATCGATCTCCTCGGGCCAGCTCCAGCCCACAGACCAGGCCAGGGCGTGCTCTCTGATCAGAGCGGCCGCATGGGTGCGCTCGGCCGGGGTGAGGGATTTCGAATCCCCGAGCGCCGAAAAAAGGGCATCAGTTCCGCTTCCGCCGGGCGTTTCGGGCAGAATAACCGCGGCGGCGGTAACCGGTCCGGCAATAGGACCCCGGCCGGCCTCATCGATTCCGCAGATTTGCATAGATCCATACTATTACGACGAAGGAGGATATCGCAATCATTGTTTCAATTGCGAAATGTCAAACTTGACGTAAAAGATACCCGAGTGCTACAATGATAATACAGAAACACAATCTCGCTGGGAGGGTTGGTGCATCTACGAGCTTTAGAGCTTCTTGGCTTTAAGTCTTTTCCCGACAAAACGCGCATAGAATTTGCCCAGGGCATAACCGCTTTGCTCGGTCCGAACGGATGCGGTAAGAGCAATATCGTCGATGCCATCAAGTGGGTTTTGGGAGAGCAATCGGCAAAAACACTCCGCGCGGACAAAATGGAAGATATCATTTTCAACGGCACGGAAAACCGCAAAGCCCTCAGCGTGGCAGAGGCCAGCCTCACAATGACCAACGACAGTGGTCAGCTTCCTCTGGACGTGGCGGAGATCGCGATCCGGCGCCGGCTCTATCGATCCGGAGAGGCCGAATACTCCGTCAACGACAGGCTGGTTCGGCTGCGGGAGATCCGGGAGCTTTTCTTCAACACGGGAGTCGGGAAATCCGCCTACTCGATCATGGAACAGGGACGGATCGGCCAAATTCTGTCGAACAAGCCGGAAGAGCGGCGCGGCATCTTCGAGGAAGCAGCCGGCATTACCGCCTACCGCGTCCGGGGCCTGGAGGCGGAGCGGAAGCTGGAACGAACCCAGGAGAACATGCGCCAGGTTCAGGGCATCGTTGGGGAGGTCAAGCGACGCCACGACTCTCTGAAAGCCCAGGCCGAGAAGACCGAGCGCTACCGCGGCCTGAAGGAGGAGATTTTCCAGATCGAGCTGGATATCCAACTGCTGAGGCTCAAGGGCTTGAGGGAGAGAGAGCAGCGGCTGGATCGGCGACTGGCCGACAGCAGCGAAGGACGTTCGGTCCTCAAATCGGGTATCGATTCGATTCGGGAGAACATGGAGAGAAGCATCGATCAGGTGAACTCCATGGAATCTAATCTGATCGAGAATCAAAAGAAGCTCTACCAGATCGATTTGGAGAGAAACAGCAAGGAAAATCAGATTGGGATGCTGCGGGAGAGGCAGGAGGAGATCCGGCAGCAGATCGCTTCGGAGCAGGACAGGGCGAAATCCCTGGAGAAGAAGATAGAGCAGCTGAAAGGGGAGGTGGAGCGCCGCGGGCTGGAGCTGACCGAGCTGGAGTCCCGGATTGAGGACGTGGAGAAGAACATCCGGGCCTTTGAGGAGGATATCCGGCGTTTCGAGGCCCGTATCAAGGAGAACGAGGACAAGGCGCGAAGCCTGAGGGAAGAAGCCGTAGCCATCGAGTCCGAGGTAGAGACGTTACGAGTGGATTTGCGGGCTCTGACCGATGATATCGTCACCCAGCTGGATCAGAAGCTCAAGGAGCTGGGCTATTCGTCACAGACGCGGGAGCGCGTTGAAACCAGGATTCGGGAGCTGCTGGAGGCGATGCGTATACAGCTGCGGGGCCGCTCGGAGCTTCT
>CAZFMD010000350.1:0-2497 GCA_964520025.1 uncultured Spirochaetaceae bacterium | reverse complement strand
AGCTGCTCCTTGAGCGGGTGAAACCACTCTCCGTGGTATACCATGGAGGCCCAGCGGTTGTCGACCAGACGCTTGAACTCCCGTTCCTCCTTGGTCAGGCATTGGCCCTCCAGGTCGGCTTTTACCTTCAGGATAACCTCCGCAGCCGGAGCTTCGTATATCTCCCGGCTCTTCAAACCCATGATTCCATCTTCGAAGATGTCGATTCGTCCCAGCCCGTTTGCACCTGCCCGCCGGTTTAATTCGTCAATCAGGCTCACCAGATCCAGGGCCTCCCCATCCAGGGCCACTGGAAGCCCCTGCTCGAAGGTGAGCTCCACTACCTCCGGCTGCTCCGCCGCGCGTTCCGGCGGGATGTGCCACATCCAGATCGAGTCCGGGATCTCCTGATTCAATCCGATCGCCCCGGATGCAATCGAGCGGCACCAGAGGGTCTTGTCATCCCCTCCGCGGATGAGCTCCTCTACCGGAACCCCCCAGAGCCGGCACAGCTCCAGCTCCTCTGCGCGGGTGAGATCGAAATCCCGCACCGGAACCAGGATCTCGAGTTGGGCGGCAGCCATCTTGAACACGTTGTGCATCCGGTACTGATCGTTGCCCCGGCCGGTGGATCCCTCCAGCACCGCGTCACAACCCAGCTCCACGGCTTTTCGGGCTACCTTCCGGGCGATCAACTGCCGGGTCATCGAGGTGGAAACCGGATAGCCCCAGTAGCTGCCATTGGCCGCAATGGCTTTGGACAACCACTCTGTGCTGAACTCCTCCCTGGCATCGATGAGCAGGGGTTGGATGTGCAACGTGGCCGAGCGCCGCTCGGCCAGCTCGATCTCCTCCCTTCCCTGCCCCACGTCCACGGTTATGGGAATGATGGTCTGCGCCCGGTACACACGGCGCAGCAGCTCGATCCCCAAGGTGGAATCCAAGCCACCGGAATAGGCGATGGCACATTTCTGCACCCGGGGGACTGGGACCGCCTCCAGGCGGTCTATCAGCGGCGAGCTCATGGTGGTTTTCATGGTTGCTTCCTTTACTGCGAGCACAGTATCGCGAAGTGGAAAGGAATGTCAAGTATATTTATACGATTTTTTAGTATAAATATTCAATTAGAGTGGTTGTGTGTAGCGCTTTTCCCGGCTGGAGACGATCTCTTTCAGTATCCCCCGGACCTGGATCTCGTCCCGGCTCCCCTGATCGAGCCTGCTCTGCAGCTGCTCCAGGAAGCGCTCCTCCATATCGTATAGCTCTCCCTCCAGAGAACCGGACCAGATCAGGCGGATCAGCTCCCGCTTGTTCTCCCGATAGGAGAGCAGGTGTTCCGCCTGCATGGTGGCCAGGTACCAGCGTATATCGTCGATCTCCAGATCGTATTCCTGCAGCAATTCTTTGATTTTCACGCTCAGCAACTGTACGCCCGGCCGGCTGCAACTGTCAAGGCTGGTTGTGCACCACCTCGCCCCTGGGCTGTCCCCCGTCGGCGGCAGCTGTCAAAGCCGGCAAGATTTGCTAGAGCCGCCAAATTTTATTATTTTGGTATTAAGAATCTCGATATATATACAGTTTCTCAACGGAGTGTAAACCATGGCAAAACAGAAATTCAAAACCGAGG
Organism: uncultured Spirochaetaceae bacterium; assembly: GCA_964520025.1. Taxonomy (GTDB): domain Bacteria; phylum Spirochaetota; class Spirochaetia; order SZUA-6; family DRHE01; genus JAFGQJ01. Next base: position 891 of record CAZFMD010000350.1, on the reverse strand, counting down.
TCGGCCGTCTGCTGCACCTGATCACCCATTCTCTGTACTCTCATCCGGAGGTTTTCCTCAGGGAGCTGATCTCCAACGCCTCCGATGCCATTGATCGTCTCAAGTATCTGACTCTCACGGATGACGAGTTCAAGGGCTTCGCCTTTGTTCCCCGAATCGACATCGCCTTCGACCAGAAAGACAAGAGCTGGTTGACAGTCACGGATTCCGGTATCGGCATGAACGGCGAAGAGCTGGCCAAGAACCTGGGAACCATAGCCAACTCCGGCACCCGTCAATTTGTCGAATCCCTGGGAGATCAGAACCTACAGGACAGCAATCTGATCGGCCAGTTCGGCGTCGGCTTCTACTCGGCCTTCATGGTTGCTGACGATGTGGAAGTTGTCAGCAAGAAGGCGGGAGAGCAGGCCGCCCATAGATGGATCAGCGACGGCAAAGGCTCCTTCTCCGTTGAAGAAGCCACAGCCGAACGCAACGGCACCACCGTCAAACTGAATCTCTCGGATCGCGGTCAGGAGTATGCCAACCGCTGGCAGATCGAGTCCGTCATCAAGAAGTACTCCAACCATATCCCCTTCCCCATCTACCTGCACTTCGAAGATGTGACAAGCGAGGGCGAGGGGGAGGAGAAGAAGGAGAAGAGGGAGCAGAAGGTCGAGCAGATCAACAGCGCCTCGGCTCTGTGGCGAAGAGCAAAAAACGAGCTCAAGGATGAGGACTACAACGAGTTCTACAGAACGATCAGCCATGACACCGAAGAACCGCTGCACTTCGTCCATACCAAGGCCGAGGGGGCCCTGGAGTACACCACGCTTTTCTATATTCCCAAGAAAGCGCCCTTCGACCTGTTCTTCGTCAACTACAAACCCGGGGTCAAGCTGTACGTGAAGC
>CAZFMD010000349.1:0-2507 GCA_964520025.1 uncultured Spirochaetaceae bacterium | reverse complement strand
CGCTACTTCACCGCCATCCAGTGCCCCCGCTGCGGTTTCCGGGGAGAGGAGAAGGACTTTGCCCAGGGCTGTCCCAAGTGCGGGTACATGAAGATCTCCCGCCCCTCCGCCGCTTCCGGGAGCATCAGAGACACCCGGGCGGCCCGACGGAGCGCGCGGAGTGCGCGAAGCGCAGACCGCGGCCGCCGCAAGCGGAGCCCAGCGGCGCGTGCCGCCAACTCCCCGTCCGCACAGCAGCCCCCGCCGCCGGCACCGGTGGGCGTGTATCGTCTGATCGGGATACTGCTGGCGGTGATTCTGATCGTCCTGATTGTGATTCTCTTTCTGCGCTGACCCGGCACAGCCGGCTGGCCGCCCCACTAGTTGAGGATGCCCAGACCCACCCCTCCGAACAGATAGTACTCATCAGCATCTGAAAACTCTCCGGCCACAGCGGCGGAGATGAACAGCTGGGTGTTGGGAATCAGCCAGTGCGCCTCCAGAGCGCTCTGGAAGGGGACGTCCAATCCGATTCCTTGATCGAAGCGCAGGCTGCGCAGGGAGATGGAAGCGCCCACCGACAGGGAGGAGAGATCCAGCAGCGCGCCGAAGCGGCCGTAGAGCCAGCTGTAGGCGGCAGGTGGCGGGGGATCGGAACCGACAGCCTCCCAGGAGAGGATCACCTCCGGAGAGAACACCAGAGACAGCGGGCCCAGATGCACGCCGCCGGGAAAGCCCACGGAAAAACCCGTGAAGTTGGCCAGGGTGTCGGTGTGGGTGCTCTGATAGGTGAACTTGACCTGGGCGGCGCTGCTCAGATCAAAGGTCCCGGTCGGTCTCATCAGGGAGGTCTTGAAGGCGGCGCCGGCGAACCAGGGCAGAAACAGGGTCTCGTCCTCGTAGCCGATGACCCCGCCGATCGAGGTGTCCAGCTCGAAGCGGTTGCGCGGACCGATGCCGAAGCGCATCCCCAGATCGACCGGAGCCCGGATGATGGACCCGCCCCCGCTGCTGCTGGCGTGGGCCAATGCCAGGGTGGATATCTGAACGCTGCCCCCGGGAAGGATATCCGCGGTTGGAGCGTAGAGCAATCCGGCGCTGCCGCTCCACAGGCTGCGGAAACGCAGCACGATCGAGCTGTCGATCAACACCGCAAGTTGTGCCGTGTCCTGCCTGCCCTCCTGTTCGCCCACGCCCTCGATTTGCACGGTGTAGCTGCCGTCGGGCAGGGGAGCTCCCCCCGTCTCTCGGCCGTGCCAGTCGAAACCCTGATTCCAGGTATCGAAACGGCCCAGATCCAGGGAGAACACGATCTGATTCTGCGGGTCGCGGATCACGGCTCGGCCGCGCCCGTAGTTGCTGACCCGGAAGCGGATCCGGGCCACACCCAGCAGGCCGGCGTTGCGGGGATTGAAGACCGCGCGGCTGGACTGAAGGCCGGAGATATCGAACTCCGCCTGCTCCAAGGCTACGGAGAGCCTGGTCACCTCGCGCTCCTGTATCTTTACCGAGCGGCTCTGCTCTTGGTATCCGAAGGCGCGGATACGAACCGTACGGGTTCCGACAGCCAGCTCGTGCAGCCTGTCCGCCGGGACCCACAGGGCTCCGTAGTTGATTTCCGCCTCAGGAGGAATGGTATCGACTTTCAGGAAACCGGTGATCTCCTCCAGGTCGAAGTAGAGGGATTCGTAGTCCCCGGAGTAGCTGATCCAATCGTTCTCGCTGTAGTAGCCGTCCAGCATCAGGGTGATCTTGTAGCTGCCGGGGTCGATATCATCGATCGTCAGCGGGGTGATGCCCATGTAGCGGTTGTTGAGATACACGTCGGCGCCTGAGGGGGTGGATCGGATTCTCAGACCGGTTTCTTCCTCGTCGCTGTCAAACAGATCGAAAAAAGAGCCGTCCCCTTCATCCGACTCACCGCTGCTGCGCGAGCTCTCTCGTTTGTCCTGCTCCGCTGAGTCTTCCAGCAGGGATCCGCTGGTGGTTGAGCAGGCCAGTAGAGCAATTAGGAGGAGAATTCCCAGGAGGAGGATACCCGCCCTTTTCATGATACCAATGTAGCCACCTGTATCGGGGATTGCAATGTTGGTCGGACTTTTTTTGTGTCTGAAAGAGCCGATAAATAGAGTGAAAAGAACATGTTCCGTAACTTTGTTGTCTTCCGGGCAGCCAGAAGCTTCTACCGAAATGTCCGCCGGGAAAACCTGCCCAAACTGGTGCTGTTCGTGTCCCTGCTGGTCATCCTGGGCGGGGTGCTCGTGTTCATCGTGGAGACCCGCAGCAACCAGGGCATGTTCGGGCGGCTGTTCGACTCGATCTGGTGGGCTTTCGTCACCATCACCACCGTGGGCTACGGTGATCGCTACCCGGTAACGACCCTGGGACGGGTCCTGGCGATCCTGCTGATGTTGATGGGGATTTTGACGATTTCCACGCTTTCCGGGACCATCGCCAGCATTTTCGTGGACCGGAAGATCAGGGAGGGTAAAGGCTTGCAGGATATCACCACCCGTTCCCACGCCGTG
>CAZFMD010000348.1:0-2518 GCA_964520025.1 uncultured Spirochaetaceae bacterium | reverse complement strand
CGCAAGATCTACCAGGAGGGCACCTCCCGGGCGGCCTTCATGGTGGGATCCCGCAGCATCGTGCGACCCTACGTTCAGGCCTTTCTGATCGGCGGAGAGCTGGCCATGGGACCGGCGGAGTACTCGCAGTACCTGACCAACCAGATCGAGGGCACCCTGGACGCTCCCTCCTCCGGCCTGACCCTCTGGAACGCCTCGAACCGCTACTACATGGTGATCGAGCCCCTGACCCCCTACTTCAGCGATCAACAGCCCGGGGCTAAAACCGAGTAGGATCCGGGCTCACACAGCCTCAACTTCTTTTTTTTCCCCGAACGTGATACAGTCCATTGCAGTTGTTTTTGGAGAGTGGGACATGAAAAAAATCAATATACTTAGAGCCCTACCAGCAGCCCTCCTATCGGTTAGCCTGTTGATTGCGGCCCTGCTGTCGATCGGATGCGCCGCGGCTCCAGAGCCGATTGAAGAGCCACCCGCCGGTGCGGATCCGGCTCTGATGCAAAGCGCCGGGCAGCTGATCGAACGGGGCTCACCGGAAGACCTGCGTGAGGCCCTGCAGATGCTACGGGGCCCGGCGCAGAGCTTTCCCGAAGCCGAACAGCTGGCCGCCTTTGCCCTGAGCCTGTTCGATCTTTTCTATCCCGAGCTCGCCGAAGCAGGCTATCTGAGCGGCGGCCTGTATTTGACGTACAGCGGTCCCTACAGCCGGACCCTGGAGCGGGCGGCAACCGGTCAGCCCCCGAGTGCCGGACCCGCCTCCGCCGACGGCGGCTCGGAGTTTTTCGACCTGGTGGTCCCGGCTCTGTTTCTCGCCCGCCCGGAGGATGGGCACGCGGCGTCCCGACCTCCGGATCTGTCCGGCTACCTCGAGCTGCTGGACAGAGCCCGGCGGCGCAACTCCTCGTCGGTGTTCCCCCCCTACCTTCAGGGCAGGGTCCGGGAGCTCCAAGGCAGCCCGCAGCAAGCCGCCGGCCTGTACCGGGAAAGCATCAACCGGGCCGCCTCCTTCTATCCCGGAAAACAACGCCTGGCCGTGCTGTTGCTTCAGGAGGGCCAGGCCGGTGAAGCGGCAACCCTCCTGGAACAGATCGCGGATCTCTTGCCCCGGGAAGGATCGCTGCTCTATCCGCTGGCTGAAGCCTACTACCACGCCGGACAGCTGGAGGCCGCCGCTGCTGCCGTGGCCCAGGTTCTGCTTCAGGAACCGGATCGACCGGACGCCCTGCTGCTGCGTGCCCGGGTGCTGACTGCCGAGGGCAACTGGACCCACGCTCTGCGGCTGCTCAACCTGCTGCTCTACCAGCACCCGGACAATCGGGGGGCCTACCTGCTGGCCGCCAGGCTTCAGTACGAGGAAGCTGCGGATCCGGAGAGCTCCCTGGAACTGCTCATCGAGGCTGAAAGCCAGTTCCCCGAGGCGCCTGAGTTCCCCGAGCTGGCCGGACAGATCTATCTGGAAACGGGAAGAGACGGGGAGGGACTGAACAAGCTGCAGAGAGCCATTGATCTGCAGCCCGGGAGGGTTTCAACCCTGCGACTGCTGCTCTCCAATGCCATGGACATGCGGCGCTGGCTGCAGGCTGCCATCTACCTGTCCGAGATCCTGGAACAGGAGTACTCCCAGGAGGATCTGCTGCAGGCTATTGAGATCTATCGAAGCCTGGGAGACCCGGCCCAGGTGCTGTACTACGCCGAGCAGCTGTATCAGGGCGATCCCACCGTGGAAAATCTGGTAGTCTACGCCCAGGCTCTGCTCTCCGGGAAACAGCAGGAACAGGCCGCAGCCCTGATAGAGCAGGGGCTCGAACAGGCGCAGACCCCGGCTGCCCACGGCACGCTGCTCACCCTGAAGGCCTCGATGATCGAGGATCCCGAGGAGGCTCTGTCCCTGGTGCGGGAGGCGTTGATGGAGCACCCGCAGAACTACCTCGCTCTGGTCAAGATCACAGAGCTGTACGTGGATCAGCGGGAGCTGCGCAAGGCCAGCCTCTACCTCAAACAGGCCATTGCCCTGGACCCGAACAATGCGGCTCTCCAGGTACAGCTGCAGAGCATCGAAAAAGCCCTGGCCACCCAGGATTGAGACATAGCTTCGTACCGCCTCACAGCCTGACGGCAGCCGAGATTGACCCAGGAATCGAGCGCCGGAGCCTAAACTATTGACGGCGGAAAGTCGAATATGATAATGTAAGCCGTCAGAAATGATGAGGGGGGTATGCATGGCAAACGGCCATAAGATAGCTGACTCCGTAGACGAAAGCCTCTCCAAGTCAAGAGACAGAATCTACTGTGCCAACTGCACCCACTGCAAGTTGGTCCGCGTTCCCGCGGGCAACGGAAGCCAGTACTTCCTGCGGGTACGCTGCGACGCCGGGCAGTGGCGAAAGAAACTCGGTGAAGAAAAGGTATACAAGTACTTCACCGTGGCTCGCAGGACCCTGGAGGTCTGCGAGTACTACGAGCCCATGGGGGACGCGAAAGAGTACCTCAAAGAGTTGAAGAAGAACCTGCCGATCAA
>CAZFMD010000347.1:0-2521 GCA_964520025.1 uncultured Spirochaetaceae bacterium | reverse complement strand
CGGCGTTCCGCCCCAGCCGCGCTGCTGACGGACCTGGAACAGCTCCGCGACCTCCGGCTCGGTCAAAGCGGCGGGACCGCCCAGCTGGATGGTGACCAGGCGGATGCGGGCGTACATCTCCAGGGTTTCCATGCGGTAGTAGGCCTGCATCACCGAGGTGCCCACGGTCAGGGCCCCGTGGTTGGCCAGCAGCAGGGCGTCGCAGTCGGCGATCTCCCGGGAGACCGCCTCCGGCACCTGTTCGGTGGTGGGGGTGCCGTACTCGGAGAAGCCGATCCGTCCCAAACCGAACACCACCTCCGGGAGGATCACATCCTGATCCAGACGGATCCGGGAGGTGGCGAAACCCGTGGCCGTGGGGGGATGGGCGTGGACCAGGGCATGCACGTCGGGACGCTGCCGGTACACGGCCAGGTGCATCTTCATCTCCGAGGTGGGCTTCAGATCGCCGCTGAGCACATTGCCCTCACCATCCACTGTGAGCAGCATATCCTCGGTCAAATCCCCCTTGTTCACCCCCGTGGGGGTGATCAGGAACCGTTGGTCCGGCAGGCGGGCGCTGATATTGCCGTCGTTGGCCGCAACGAAAAAACGTTCCTGCAGCCGTTTGCCCGCCTCCACTATCTGCTCCCGGAGCTGTTTCTCACTGCTCACCGGCTCTCCTCACAGTCTGTTGTCTGATCGATCACGGCAGTTGCCTCAATAGGAGGACTGGCTCTTGGCTCCGGTCACGATGGCCACGCTGGAGCTGGCCCCGATTCGGCTGGCTCCGGCCTGGATCATGGCCAGGGCATCCTCGTAGCTGCGCACCCCACCGGCGGCTTTAACCCCCATCTCCAGGCCCACGGTTCTGCGCATCAGGGCGATATCCTCCACGGTCGCCCCGGAGGAGGCGAAACCGGTAGAGGTCTTCACGTAACCGGCCCCGGCGCGCTTGGCGATCTGGCAGGCCAGGACCTTCTCCTCATCGGTGAGCAGGGCGTTCTCGATGATCACCTTGAGGATCGTGTTCTGACGGCAGGCCCGCAGCACCCAGCGTATGTCCTCTTCGACGGTTTTCAGATCCCCCGACTTCAGGGCGCCCACGTTCATCACCATGTCGATCTCATTGGCACCGTTCTCCACGGAATTGCGGGCTTCGAAGCTCTTGGCCCGGCTATCCATGGCCCCGAGGGGAAAACCGATCACCGTGCAGACCTTCACCCCCTTGCCCCGCAGCTTGCGGGCGCAGTAGGCGGTCCAGGTGGTATTCACGCAGACCGAGTAGAAACCGTACTCCACCGCCTCCTCACAGAGTTTGTCCACCTGCTCCCGGGTGGCCTCGGGTTTGAGCAGGGTGTGATCGATGTAGCGGGCCACATCGGCGGGCCGCAGGCCCGGGAGTTCCGGGGGTGCGGTGCCCGGCTCCTGGGCGGGTACCCCCTGGACGGTCCTCCCCTGGGCCGGTGTCCCTGCGACAGCCGCGGGCCGGGCTGACGTCGTGCCCGACCCGTTTCCGCCGCCCGCCGGCGCGACGCTGGATCCCCCAGCCGGCGCGCTGCCCGAGCTCTCCCGCAGCTTGGCCAGAACCTGTCCTGTAATCTGATCTACCAGTTCCTGTGTATTCATAGCGATCCTCTCTCTACAGCCATCATCTTGTTGATCCGCGGCCAGTGCCGTCCTCCGGCGAAGCGGGTTTCCAGCCACAACTTGGACATCTCGCACAGCTCGGCCGGAGCGTGTAGGGGGCCGCCCAGGGTGAGCACGTTGGCATTGTTGTGCTCCCTGCTGTTCACCACGGTTTTCAGATCGTAGCAGAGCGCGGCCCGTATGCCCCTGACCTTGTTACAGACCATGCTGGAGCCGATACCGGCGCCGTCGATCATGATCCCCCGTTCGCAGTCCCCGGCAGCGACCTTTCGGGCCACAGCTCTGGCGAAATCCGGATAGTCCACACTGTCCCGGGAGTGGCAGCCCACATCCACGACCCTGTAGCCCAGGGAGCCGAGATAGCTCTTCAACAGCTCCTTGGCCTTGTAACCGCCGTGATCCGAACCCAAGGCCACCCGCAGCACCTTGTCCACGGTATTGTTCGCTTCCGTTTTTACTTCGCCTGTCATTCCTCGCCTCCGACCTGTATCTGATCCACGATGCCCACCACCATGGTGCGAATCGGCGCCATGGAATCTCCGACGATCATCCGGCTGGAGTTGCCCTCGTCGATGATCAGCACCGTGTCTCCGACCCCGGCCTGCACCGAATCCAGAGCCAGGGTCACCGCCCCGGCAGCTTGACCCTGCGGGTCCACCGGCTGGACCATCAGGATCTTGTAGCCGGACAGCGCCTCGAGCTTGACGGTGGAGACCACCGTTCCGATCACCCGCCCCAGGGTCATGGGCGCCCCCCTTGCTGTTGCTCTCCGTACACCTGGTCCACGATGCCCATGATGGTGGCATCCGAGGGGTTGTACCAGTTCTCCAGGCCCAGGGCCGCCTCCCGGCCGCCCTCCCACAGCACCAGGTCCCCGGGACCGGCCTGCACC
>CAZFMD010000346.1:0-2560 GCA_964520025.1 uncultured Spirochaetaceae bacterium | reverse complement strand
GTCGCGCCTCTTGGTCCGGGTACCGCTCCCTTTACCAGCAGCACTCCGGCCTGAGCATCGACTTTAATAACCCTTAAGTTCTGCACAGTCTTACGATCCGATCCCATTCGCCCCGGCATTTTCGTGCCTTTGAACATCTTTCCACTGGCCAAGCCCGTGGATCCGAGTTCCCGGTGCACGAGGGAGCCGTGGGTCCGAGGACCTCCGCCGAAACCATGCCTCCTCATGACGCCCTGGTAACCTTTGCCCTTGGATACGCCCCGCACATCCACGAAGCGTACTCCCTCGAGAGTTTCCAGACCGATCTTATCACCGACCTGGACCTGAGCCTCGAACTCCTTCACCTCGGTTAGAACCTGTGTCGGGGCTACCCCTTCGGGGAACTGCCCGGCATAGGGTTTGCGAATCCGAGATTTTCGTCGTGTCCCATATCCTAAAACAACAGCCGAGTAGCCGTGCTTCTCCGGCGTGCGCTCTTCGACTACGACATTGGGCTCTATCTCTATTACGGTCACCGGGGTCTGGGTGCCCTGCTCGTCAAAGACCTGCGTCATTCCTACTTTTTTCCCGATCAGACCCAGCATGTTATTCCTCACTGTTTGATTTCAACGTCCACGCCGGCGGGCAGTTCCAACTTCATCAGCGCATCCATCACCGCCGAGGTCGGTTCGATGATGTCGATCAGTCGTTTATGCGTCCGCATTTCAAACTGCTCCCTGGACTTCTTATTCACATGGGGCGAGCGAAGAACGGTGTACTTATTAATCCGGGTTGGCAGAGGGATCGGACCGGAAACCTTCGATCCTGCCTTCAGTACCGTTTGCACGATAGCTTTTGCGCTTTGATCAATCAGCTCGATATCAAATCCCCGCAGGCGAACTCGAATCCTTTCTTTAGCCATTCTTCCTCCAGACAGTTACGCGTGTCATTTCTTATAGCTCAATCTCGCGCACATCGAAGCTCGCGTGCTTTTCCATAGAAAAGCTCGAAAAGCTCGGATGGTTGCGCACCTGGTACGCTACTCGATGATTTCGGTAACAGCACCGGCGGCAACGGTGCGCCCGCCTTCGCGGATAGCGAATCTCAAGCCCTTCTCGATCGCGATCGTGTGGATGAGCTCCACCTGGACCTCACAGTTATCGCCGGGCATGACCATCTGCCTGTCCTCAGGCAAGGTGACCGTACCGGTTATGTCGGTGGTCCGGAAGTAGAACTGCGGACGATAGCCTGTGAAGAACGGCGAGTGACGGCCACCCTCTTCCTTGGTCAGGGCGACAATCTGAGCCTTGAACTTGTGGTGAGGAGTGATGGTCCCCGGTTTTGCCAGGACCTGGCCTCTCTGGACCTCGTTCTTCTCAACACCCCGGAGCAGACAACCGACGTTGTCCCCGGCCTGGCCCTCGTCCAGGATCTTGTTAAACATCTCCACACCGGTTACCACGGTCTTACGGGTATCTTTGATACCGACGATTTCGACCTCTTCACCGACCTTGATGATTCCCCGCTCGATCCTACCGGTGACAACGGTGCCACGGCCGGAGATGGAAAACACATCTTCGATGGGCATCTGAAAAGGCCTGTCCATGGGCCGCTCGGGAAGAGGAAAATACTCATCCATGACCTTGAGCAGCTCATCAACCGGCTTCATTGCTTCCTCGTCCGCCGGATTGTCCATGGCCTTGAGAGCGGAGCCCTTGATGATGGGGATGTCATTACCGGGAAACTCGTACTCGTTCAACACGTCCCGAATCTCCTCTTCGACAAGCTCGATCAGATCCGGATCATCGACCTGGTCGGTCTTGTTGAGGAACACGACGATGGCGGGCACTCCAACCTGACGGGCCAGAAGGATGTGCTCCCGGGTCTGCGGCATGACCGAATCCGGAGCCGAAACCACCAGGACCGAACCGTCCATCTGAGCTGCACCGGTGATCATGTTCTTGATATAGTCGGCATGACCCGGGCAATCGACGTGGGCGTAGTGCCGGTTCTCGGTCTGATACTCCACGTGCCGGGTGTTGATGGTGATGCCCCGTGCCTTCTCCTCCGGCGCGTTGTCGATATCCTCGAACTTCATCACCTTGTCGCCGTGTTTGGAATTGCAATACATGGTAATCGCCGCAGTCAGGGTCGTTTTGCCATGATCCACGTGACCAATCGTCCCAACGTTGATGTGGGGTTTGGTCCTTTCAAACTTTGCCTTTGCCATGCTAACCTCCTTGCACTTATCGGCAAATCGATTCCTAAATTATGTTGTACCCCGAACCTTCCGAACGATTTCATCCTGAAAGGTTTGGGGAGTCGGCTGGTAGAGAGAAAACTGCATGGTGTGGTTGGCTCGCCCCTGAGAAAGACTTCTCAATCGGGTCGTATACCCGAAAAGAAGCCGTAGCGGAACGAGGGCTTTCACCACCTTACCTCCATGCCGATCTTCAATCCCCTCTACTCTTCCCATGCGCCCCATGAGATCTGAGATCAGATCTCCCAGATACTCCTCCGGGGTGAAGATCTCCACTCCCATGATCGGTTCCAGGATGGTCGGTTTGGCTCTTTCAAGCCC
>CAZFMD010000345.1:0-2592 GCA_964520025.1 uncultured Spirochaetaceae bacterium | reverse complement strand
AATCACCCGGTTCTGGTCTTGGGATACCGCTTCGAGTACCGGGGAAAGGTCTTTTGCACCGCCTACGACACCGAGCCGTTCCGCAATCTGTTCGACGTCAGTCCCGATGATCCCAGCTACGATGCTGAGGCGGTAGAAGAGGGAGCCCTGGCTGCCGCCGAAGAAAACGATAAAGTCACCGAGTTCTTCAGGGGAGCGGATATCCTGATTCACGATACCCAGTACACCTACAACGAATATGTCAATCCCAAGAGCCCCAAGTTAAATTGGGGCCATTCCTCCTTCGAGCATGCGGTCAACGTCGCCCACAAGGCGGGGGTGAAAAAACTGCTTCTGTTTCATCACGATCCGGATCGAAGCGATGAGGAGTTGGAGCTGATCGAGCGGAAGATCCGCAGCTCCGTTCGCGGCAAGAGCCCCGTAGAAGTGATGGTAGCCCGGGAAGGGCTGACCGTCGAGGCTTGATCAGGAACAACCAACTTGCTATGATTTCCCTCAAGCTGTGATCGTGATTTCCCGGGGGATATTCACGGTAGCGGGGGATTAGCTCAGTTGGTAGAGCGATAGGTTCGCAATCTATAGGTCAGGGGTTCAAATCCCCTATCCTCCACTTTCAAGGCGTCGATGCATCCAAAACGGGCTATTCCACTCATTCTTCTCATTGCCGTTCTTGCAGCCTGTCAGTCTCAGAAGCAAGTGCAGATGGCGGACTCTTCGCAGAGAGAGTTTCCCGAGGTGAGCATGAAACCTCTGCCCGGGGAAGAGCCCTCCGCGTTGGAGAAACTCGACAGGATGAGCCTTCCCGTCTACCCGGAGGAGGGAGGGTTGATGCCTGATCCGCAGCAGATCGTTGAACAGGTTCTTCAGCAGCTGACACTTCGACAGAAGATCGGCCAGCGGTTTATCACCGGCTTTTCCGGAAGCGCGATGAACGGTTCGGTTGAAAAGCTCATCGCGCAGGGTTGCATCGGGGGATTCATGTTGAGCCGGGGCAACATCAAGAATCGGGCGCAGGTGAAGGCCCTGGTCGAAGAGCTGCAGGCAGAGGCCCGCGCTCACAATCCGGGGATCGGGCTGTTGATAGCCGTGGATCAGGAGGGAGGCCGGGTCAGTCGCCTGGATCTGGATACCCTGACTCGTTTTCCGGCTCCCTACTACTGGGGACAGTACCAGGATCCCCTCTACGTGGAAGCCGCCGCCTACATCATCAGCCGGGAGGCGCTTGCCCTGGGATGCAACATCAACTTCGCTCCGGTGCTCGATCTGTACGACAAACCGGATGACACGATCGTGGGGGATCGCTCCATGGGGGTCAATCCCGTCCGGGTCGGAGAAAGAGGAGTATACTATCTCTTCGGAGCGCAGCGAGCGGGGATTGCCGTGGTGGCCAAACATTTTCCCGGTCATGGTCGGACGACCGTGGATTCCCATCACAGTCTCCCCGTGGTCGAGGTGAGTGAAAAAACCCTCCTGAACCAGGATCTCCTGCCTTTTCAGATGGTGATCCGCCATGGGGTGGATGCCATTATGACCGCCCACATTCTTTACCCCCAGATCGATCCGGATTTCCCGGCTACCCTGTCTGCGACCTTCCTGCGGGGGTTGCTCCGAGAACGACTGGGTTTCGAGGGAGTTATCATTTCCGATGACATCGAGATGGGCGCACTGCGCAGTCGCTATGACCCTGAGGATATCGTCAAGTACGGCATCAACGCCGGGGTCGATATCCTGCTGGAGTACGGTAGGTACGACGTGTTGAAACTGATCGATGAAGTCCATACCATGGTGGAAGCCGGTGAAATCGATCCCGAGGCGATCGATGAGGGAGCACGCCGGGTATTGCGTCTCAAATGGAAGGTTGGTTTGTTATGATTACAGAGGATCATGATTAATTCGAATAACTCGGTACTGTTGGTTGTTGATGTTCAGATGGATTTCTGCCCCGCGGGAAACCTTCCGGTTCCTGACGGAGATAAGGTTGTTCCTGTCATCAATCGACTAACTCAGGTGTTCCAAAGAATCGTGGCAACCCAGGATTGGCATCCCCAAGATCACGTTTCCTTTGCCTCCAACCATCCCGGGAGCAATCCCTTCGATATTCTTCCGGAAAATGGGGAGGGACAGATCCTCTGGCCCGATCACTGCGTGCCCGGAACAGAGGGCGCCGAGTTTCACCCTGATCTGGATACGCTTGCCTTTGATCTGATCGTGCGCAAAGGAACGGATCCGCAGCTGGATTCTTACTCCGCCTTTTTCGAAAACGACCACAAGACTCCGACGGGATTGCATTTCTACCTGGAAGGTTTGAACGTCAAATCCGTCTACCTCGCGGGACTGGCCCTGGATGTCTGTGTATACTATTCGGCGATGGATGCCTTGCAGCTGGGTTATAATACAGTGGTCGTGGAAGACGCCTGCCGGGGAATCGATACTCCTCCGGGCAGCCTCGAGGCTCGCCTCGATGAGATGCGGAACTCCGGGGCTCATATCCAGACAGCGGCAGATGTGGAGGAAAGCTGAAATGGACAGCAAATGTTTCCTGAACTGCGCGATGCTCACGGATTTCTACGAGCTGACCATGATGCAGGGCTA
>CAZFMD010000344.1:0-2693 GCA_964520025.1 uncultured Spirochaetaceae bacterium | reverse complement strand
GCCCGTGGCGCCGGTAGCAGATGATGTCCACGATCACATCCTGGGACATCTTCTGACGGAAGCGTAGAGCCAGGTCCATGGCGTAGATCACGGCCTCCGGATCGTCCCCGTTGACGTGAAACACCGGCACCGAAGTCATCTTGGCCACATCCGTGGGAAAGAAGGTGGAGCGGGAATCCCGGCTGGAGGTGGTGAAACCGATCTGATTGTTGATAATCACGTGGATCGTTCCGCCGGTGTGGTAGCCCCGCAGCTGGGAGAGGTTGAAGATCTCCGCCACCACCCCCTGGCCGCTGAAGGCCGCATCCCCGTGCATGATCACGGGAAGCACTCGCTTGGTGGCCCGCATGAAGCCGCCCCAGCGGGCCTGACTCTGCACCGCCCGGGTCTTGCCCTCCACCACCCCGTCCACGCTCTCCAGATGGCTGGGATTGGAGACCAGGGTCACGTGCACCGAGCTGCCGTCTTCATGGCTGTGGTCCGTGGAGTAGCCCAGGTGGTACTTCACGTCCCCGCTGCCGCCGTACTGACCCGGCTGGTGGTTGTCTTCGAAAAGGGTGAAGATCTCCTCCGCCGGCATGTTGAGGATCTGGTTGAGCAGGGTGATGCGCCCGCGGTGGGCCGTGCCGATCACGATCTCATCGATCCCAGACCCGGCGGCCGTATTGACCAGAGAGTGGAGGGCCGGCACCACCACCTCAGCCCCTTCCAGGGAGAAGCGCTTCTGGCCGATGAAGGTCTTGTGCAGAAACTGCTCGAACTCCTCCGCCTTGATCAGATCTTCGAGGATCTCCTTCCGGCGGCTGCCGGAAAAGTCGGGTTTGTTTCGGCAGGATTCCATCGTGTGCAGGAGCCAATTGCGGATGGGCTTGTTCTGGATGTGAAGGAACTCCACCCCGAAGGTCTCGCAGTAGGTTTCCTGGAAGGCTCGGAGGATCTCCCGCAACGGGGCCCTGGCAGGCTTCATGGCCCGGCCGGCTGAATACTCCCGGTCCAGGTCCTCCTCGCTCAAGCCGAAGGCTCCGATAGACAACTGTTCATAGGCTCCTTTGGCTCTGGGGTAGAGGTAGTTACGGCTCGGCTCGTGCTTGGGACGCAGGGGATTGAGGTAGGCGTAGAAGTAGCCCACGTCCCGGTAGGCCCACAGCAGGCTGTCCACCCGGCTCTGCATGGAGCGCCCCGATTCTTCCACAGCAGATGCCGCGGAGGCGGGCCCGGTGGCGGTGGATCCCGGTGTCCCGGGCCGCGGTATTCGCTCGGGTATTCCCAGATCCAGGGATCTCCCTCTGTCGAACTCGCGGAAAAAGTTCTGCCAGCCTTCGTCCACCGAGGAGGGATTCTCAAGCCAGGCTTCATAGAGCTCCTCGATGAAGGGCAGGCTTGTCAGATCCAACAATTCGTGCATGGACTTCAGCTCTTCAGTCTCTCCCCGATCAGCTCCGGGATCTGATCCGGCCGGTCGGCAACCGGTACCCCCGCCTCGGCAAAGGCCTTGACCTTGGCCTCCGCGGTTCCCTTGCCGCCGGAGATGATGGCTCCGGCGTGGCCCATGCGCTTGCCCGGAGGGGCGGTACGCCCGGAGATGAAGGACACCACGGGCTTGCTCACCGATGCGGTGATATACTCGGCGGCCTGCTCTTCATCCTCCCCGCCGATCTCCCCGATGATCACCACTGCTTGGGTGTCCGGATCGGCCTCGAACAACTCGAGCAGATCGATGTACCCTGTGCCGATCACCGGATCCCCTCCGATACCGACACAGGTGGACTGCCCCAGCCCTTTCAGAGTGAGGTTGTACACCACCTCGTAGGTCAGGGTGCCGCTGCGGGAGATTACCCCGATCCCACCGGGCTTGTGGATAGGGCCGGGCATGATCCCAACCTTGCTCTGCCCCGGATTGATCAGCCCGGGACAGTTGGGTCCGATCAGCCGGGCTCCCTTCTCGCGTATATAATGGTAATTACCGAGCATTTCCAGCACCGGCACGCCCTCTGTGATGCAGACGATCAGGCCGATGCCGCCATCGGCAGCCTCCCGCATGGCTGCGGAGGCAAAACGGGCCGGCACGAAGATCACCGAGCAACCGGCGCCGGTAGCCTCTACCGCCTCGGCCACCGTGCTGAACACCGGCAGGCCGTGCACCTCCTGCCCTCCCTTGCCCGGAGTCACGCCCCCGACGACCCTGGTTCCGTACTCGAGCATCGAGGCGGCGTGGAAGGAGCCGTCCCGGCCGGTGATGCCCTGGACCAGGACTTTCGTGTCTTTATCAATCAGAATTCCCATGACAGTTACACCCCCGCCTTCGCTTTCTCTATTACTACCTTTACCGCCGCGGTCATTTCCGAGGCGGCCTCCAGGCCGGCCTGCTCCAGCAGGGCCCGCCCCTCCTTCTCGTTGGTACCGATCAGGCGGATCACCAGCGGCACGGGCAGATCGATCTGTTCCCGGGCGATGAGGATGCCCTTGGCGATGTCGTCGCAGCGGGTGATGCCGCCGAAGATGTTGATGAGAATCGCCTTGAGGTTCTTGTTGCGGGTGATGATCTGCAGGGCGGTGAGCACCTTCTGCGGACTGGAGCTGCCTCCGACATCGAGGAAGTTTGCCGGCTGGCCTCCGAACAGCTTGATCAGATCCATGGTGGCCATGGCCAGACCCGCACCGTTGACGATGCAGCCGATATCCCCCTCCAGGCT
>CAZFMD010000343.1:0-2725 GCA_964520025.1 uncultured Spirochaetaceae bacterium | reverse complement strand
TCTCTTCTCCAGGCCAATCCCGACATCAATGGCATCATCTGCGGTAACGACACCATGGCCCTGGGCTCGCAGGCGGCTATCGAGGCCGCCGGACGGGCGGACATCATCGTCATGGGCTTCGACGGAAACGACAACGTGCTGGACTCCATGCTTCAGGGAAAGATCGATGGAACCGTTATGCAGCCCAACGCCCTGAACGCAGAGATGGCAGTCGAGCTTGCCGACAAGTTCATCAACACCGGATCAACCGGCATGGACCAGGAAAAGATCCTCAACGGCTGTTTCCTGATTACTCCTGACGAAGCCGACGAGTGGCGGGGTTACAAGAAACTGTAGTAAAAAGAACTACGAGTTGGTAGACTGCTAATTGGCAGCCTGAAGAAATGTAGGGGAGTTCCGCCTTTCGGGGCTGAGCTCCCTTCTTTCTATCTGTCCGGACATGATATACCAATATTTGGGAGGCAAGACCGTGATGCGCAGATCCACAAAGCTACTGTTCACGTTCGCTGCAGCTGTCGTATGTCTGGCCCTGATCGGAGCGTGCACGGTGGTGAAGATCGAAGAGGGTGACGGCGACGGGGAAGATCAGTACGCCACGTGGTTAAAGACGGGGACCGGCTTCCAGGCCAACGAATATGTGGCGGCGGTTTGGGATGAACGGATTCTCCCGGTATACGAAGAGCAGGCCGTGGACTACGCTGAGGTTCTTTCGGGCCTCCGCGCCGATCGTCAAGGGGCGAGTGAAAAGTATGGGCTTGCCCGGGAGACCGGGGAACCATTCTTCGTTTTCAAGGTGCGCGGAACCAGCCGGATCGTTGAATACGACGACAGCTCCCGTAACGGGGTGATTCGTGTCGACATGGAGCCGGGGGACGGTGAAATCGACGCCACGCTTCAGGTGGGACCGGTTGTCCGCGGCACGGCGATCAGAGACTCGATGGAGTTCATTCGCTTCACAGATGTGGGAAACCAGTTGCAGTTCGCGGCCCTGGCCAATGAGCTGAACGCCCGCATGCGAAGGGACTCGGTGGAGCCTCTGGATCTTCCCGGCATCGTCGGCAAGCGCATCTCCTTCCTCGGAGCCTTCAGGCTCGCAGAGACGCAGGCGTTGGAGGAGATCGTGGTCACTCCTGTGAAGATCGACCTTCTCGACGGCGACCAGTAGTCGAGCAAGGACTGGAGAGGTTACTGCTATGGAGGCGAACGGTTCACGTCTGGTTTTAGAAGCCAAAGGAATTACCAAGGTCTTTCCCGGCACCACGGCGCTCCAGGATGTGGATTTCAAGATCTACAGCGGCAGGATCAACGCCCTGGTCGGTGAGAATGGAGCCGGCAAATCCACCCTCATGAAGATTATTGCCGGCATCGAACGGCCCACCTCCGGAAACATCATCCTCTACGGCGATGATGAAACGCCGGAGGACATATCGTTCAGCTCGACCCGGGACGCCGCCAAGCGGGGAATCGGCATCGTCCATCAGGAGCTCAACCTGTTCAGCGATCTGGACGTCGCGGAAAACGTCTTCATGAACAAGGAAATCACCCGGTTCGCTTCCGTGCACATCGATCACGCCACTCAGCAACAGGAGGCGCGAAAAGTCCTCAAGAAGCTGGGTCAGGACATCGATCCGGGTACCCTGGTGCGGGACCTGCGCCTTGGGCAGCAGCAGATCGTGGAAATCGCCAAGACAATGATCGATGAGCCCAGTATCCTCATCATGGACGAGCCAACCTCTTCCCTGAGCGCTGCGGAGGTCCGCGTGCTGTTCAGGGTCATCGAAGACCTTAAGCATCACGGCGTGGCCATCGTCTACATCTCC
The DNA here is from genome assembly GCA_964520025.1 of uncultured Spirochaetaceae bacterium. Classification (GTDB taxonomy): domain Bacteria; phylum Spirochaetota; class Spirochaetia; order SZUA-6; family DRHE01; genus JAFGQJ01. The sequence goes on along the minus strand of CAZFMD010000343.1, from coordinate 905 downwards.
CACCGTCTGGAGGAGATCAAGGAGATCGGGGACTACATTACCATACTTCGGGACGCACGGTTGGTCGACTCCCGGCAGGTTGCGGAGATTGAAATGGCGGACATCATCCAGAAGATGGTGGGCCGCGACCCGACGAAGTTTTTCTCCGGTCAGGCGCACAAGACCGGAAAGGAGCTGCTGCGGGTCAAGGATATGACCCTGCCCAGGTTCGGCGGGGGCTACACCCTGGACCACGTGTCTTTCAGCGTGCGCGAGGGGGAGGTATTGGGTATCTACGGACTCATGGGGGCCGGCCGGACCGAGCTGCTGGAGAGCCTGCTCGGTGGGATGGAGAAGGCTGAAGGTGAGATCTGGCTGGAGGACAGGCGGCTGGATCATCTGGATACGAAGAGACGGATTGAGGCCGGGCTGGTACTGATCCCCGAAGAACGACAGCGGGAAGGATTGTTCCTCAATCTGTCGGTGGACAAGAACCTTACCATGTCGAGCATCTCCAGTCTCACCAGGTGGTTTCATATCCTCAAGAACCTCGAGCTCAAGCGGGTGAAGGAGATTATCGAGAAGATGAGCATCCGCGTTGCCTCCCCGAGTATTTCCATTAGTGCTTTGAGCGGCGGCAACCAGCAGAAGGTGGTCATCGGCAAGGCGTTTCTCACCAGGCCCAAGGTCCTGTTGATGGACGAGCCGACTCGCGGAATCGACGTCGGCGCCAAATCCGATGTGTTTCAGATCGTGAATGCCATGGCCCAGGACGGCTTCGGCATTGTGCTGGTCTCCTCGGAGTTGGAGGAGGTTTGTTCCATGTCAGACCGGATCCTCGTGCTCTCAAAGGGAAAATTAACCGCGGAGTTCGACCGCGCCCAGGCGAATGAGGAAAAGATCCGCAAGGCCTCGGAGGTCGGACA
>CAZFMD010000342.1:0-2737 GCA_964520025.1 uncultured Spirochaetaceae bacterium | reverse complement strand
GTTTTGCGCTTAGGGCGCCGATGTATTGAGGGATATCAATTCGTGCCCTACCTATCTGCTGCCTCCGTAAGTAACAGAGATCATCTGCTCACTATGCTAGAATATATTCCCCGCCGGGTCGAGATGAACCCAGCGACTCAGCACTTCTCTGCGCAGGCTCATCATGCCTGCGCTTCCGCCCGGAAGGGCGTAGCCGCTCAGGGCGTTCCAGGCTGAACGGGCGTTCGCCATCCGCCCGGTGCTGCGCGGGACCGCATCGGTGATCAGCACCAGGTGGGTGACCCGGATGTTGTTGATACAGTCGACGGATGTCAGTGATTGCAGAAGCCCCAGGAACCAGAGGTGCTCCATCTGCACGGCCATGCAGCCGGTTTGTTCTGCCAGCTCGATCCGTTCCTCCCGCCTCCCGACGAACCGTTCGTGGGTCAGGATCGGGGCTGTGTGCAGGGAAACACCCCGGTTTCTTGCCACATCGAGCAGCAGAGAATGCAGCTCCGCTCCGCGGTACCCGGCCTGAACAGCCGCCGGAACAACGCGGTCAAAGGCCACGTCCCGGCTGCTCAACACCAGGTCACCTCTGCGCAGGGATGGGTCCAGGGCACCGGCGCAGCCGATATCGATGATCTCCGTAATTATACCCGCCCTGATCCTCTCCAGGAGCTGCAGGCCGGGCTTGCGTACTCCCCTACTCAACCCGATCCAGAAGCAGGTGATGTCCCGCTGCCCTACCCGGCCGCGCAAACCGTTAGAAGCGAACACGCAGGACAGGCGGTTTTGCCATCTCGGTCCGGCATCCTTGGTCTCTCGGATCAGTCCCCGAGGCGGTACCCTCAGGAACAGGATCTCACCGGATTTCTTCACCCGATTCGTCTTTCACCCGTCCAAACGGATACTCATGGCAATCTCGTCGCACTCCTCCAACCGGGGGCACTCCAGACACTCCCGCCACAGCTTCCTGGGGAACTTGTCCTTGGGTTGAACCGAGAAACCGAGCCGGGAGAAGAAATCCACCGCGTAGGTGAGGGTGATGACTTCGGGAAAGCCCAGCGACCTGGCTCGTTCCAGAAGCGCCTGAACCAGCTGTTTCCCCACGCCGCTGCCCTGGAAGCGGGGATCTACGGCCAGAGCCACGATCTCCGCGCTGTCGGTCCACAGAGGAAACAGAGCACCGCAGCCGGATAGCTCCCCGCCCTGAGATTCGGCAACCATGAAGTTGGTCAGCATGGTGACGATCCGGTACTTGCTGCGCCGCAGCATCTGCCCGGACTCGGCCATCCTATTGACCAAACGGAAGATCCCATCCACATCCCCGACGGTTGCGGCGCGACAGGTAAACTGGTTGTTCTTTTTTTTCATAGGCTAAGGGTACCTGTAAACTCTTCGGACCTTCTACTGAGGCAGTTAGAGGGGAAAAAACACCACCAGGGTGAGCAGCTCGAGCATGAAAACAGCCTTTCCCGTATCCAGATCGAAATACACAGCCACCGGCAGCAGCTCGAACAGGAACTCATCCTCCCCCCCGGCGAAGGGGCTCAGCCGGGCTCCGACCAGGTGGGATAAAGCCCCCTGTCCCCCGAAGCCGAGCAGGTAGCTGCCTTCCACGACGTAAAAGATGTCGTTTTCCAGAGGGGCCTGAAAGCGCAGATCGACGCTAAGGAGGTGATCTTCCCAGATCGTGGGAAAGAGACGGAAGGCGTAGCGTGCGCCCAAGCCCAGGGTTCGATTGAACATCAGCAAGCTTTGGGCGTAGAAGTAGCTGCCCCCGCCCACCGTGGAGCCGGACGATACGCCGACCTGACCCAGGCTGACGCCCAGAAACAGATCCCGGGGCTCTCGCTTTTTTCGCTCCGCCTCTTTCCGGGAACCCGCCTTGGTAGCGGCTGCGCCGATTTGAATCGCCAGATCGTCGCAGGCGGCCAGCAGCTCCTCCCTATTTCGGTACGCGCCGCCCTGCTCGTACAGAGCCGTGCCGCTTTCCACCTCTACAAGCCGCAGTCGCAACACGTACTGCTGACGGTTCCAGCTCAGAGTACCTGCCACGATCAGGTCCACCCGCAGGCCCGCAGCCGCGGCCCGCCGATCCGCCTCGTACTGCCCGGTGGGCTCGACCGCTTTCCGGCTGCTCAACAGTCTCTCCCGCTGCTCCCGGTCGACAACCCGTCGCACCGCACCGGTCCCGCGAATGCGCACGGTCAGGGTATCGACGATCTCCTTCATCTGCGTATCCGGGACTCCCGAAGTTTCCAGGTCCATCACGGCCAGGCTGCGGTAAGCACGCCGGGTCCCGGCCGAATCGGCTGAGCCGGGAAAGGCTGCCAGCATCAAGGCAACAGCGGTCAGGAAGAGAAATCGAAAAGTCGCCGGCCTCATCAATCCTCGCTGAACAGCTCCACCACCTCCTCCGGAGAGGTGGATCCGATCACGGTGCGGCAGAAAGCCTGGCTCTTGGTGATGCGGGCAATGTCGGCCAGGGCTTCGATATGGGGGCCTGACTGATCCGGCGGAGCCAGCAGCAGGAAGAACAGCTTCGATGGATTGCCGTCGATGGCCTGAAACTCGATTCCCTTGGGACTGATACCCAGAGCCACGGCCAGGGCATTGACCGCCGTGGTCTTGGCGTGGGGCACGGCAATGCCCTGCTCCAGGCCCGTCGAGCCCAAACTCTCCCGAGCCATCAGGGCGTCGTAGACGGTTTCCACGTCGGAGATCTTTCCCGCATCCCGAAGCAGCTCCACCA
>CAZFMD010000341.1:0-2739 GCA_964520025.1 uncultured Spirochaetaceae bacterium | reverse complement strand
TGAGCCTGATCCCGCTGGTGGTCGTCTTGGAGGTCGCCGACGGGATGATCGAAGGAATCACCCGCCGTTATCTGGAGGTGGGAACGTATCACCTGCAGGTGAGCCTGGCCGGCAATGCAAACCTGGATAGCTACGAAACCCTGGCCGAAGGGCTGCGGAAACGTTCCGGAATCACCCGGGTCATCATCGAACGGCAGGGCATGGGCCTTCTGTACACCGATTCCCATCGCGGGGCGGTGACGGTTCGGGCCGTGCCTCCGTCTCTGTATCGGGAGGATGAAGATTTTCGCAGGTTCTTCCAGGTCCTGGAAGGATCTTTCGATCTGGACAGGCCGCAGGCGGTCCTGGTGGGCAGAGAGATCGCCCGGAGGCTCGGGGTTCATGTGGGGGATCCTGTCAAGTTGCTTTCCATGGTCTCCACCTCGGTCGGGCGAAGCTTGCCGCGGGTAAGCTCGTTTACCGTTGCCGGTATCTTTACCACCGGATACCAGGAGCTGGACAAACTCTGGGCCTACGTTCCCCTGTCCACTGCTGCGCGCGTGCTACCCGGAAACGGCTCCTCGACGTTTCTGGGGGTGAAGGTCAGAGACCCGTTTCAACACATCGATGCTCAAGCGCGGGCGCTGCAGGCGGATCTTCCCGACGAGGCCCAGGCGATCAGCTGGTATGATCTGGAGAGGGCAAATTACAAGTCTTTCCAGACAACCCGGGCGCTGCTGATCTTTGTGATGGCCCTGATCGTGGCCGTGGCCACGATCAACATCTCCTCCAGTCTGATCATGGTGGTCATCGAAAAAACCGAGGAGATCGGCATCCTCAAGGCTATGGGAGCCGACCCCGGGGAGATCACCCGCACCTTTGTGTTTACCGGCCTCTGTGTCGGTTTCGCCGGTGTGGTGTTGGGGCTGGGCCTGGGTCTGGCCGTGGCCGTGAATATAAACTCCATATTGGCCGGAGCCGAAGTGGTGGTGAATTGGCTGATTTTCTCGCTCCGGCGGCTGATCTCTCCGATCCTTGAGCTGCCCGGTTCAGCCCCGGTACGCCTGTTCAACGCGGAGTTCTACCTGGAGGAGATCCCGATCCGCGTCAAGGCAGGCGAGCTGTTCACCGTAGCCGCCTGTTCGCTTCTGCTTTCGGCTCTAGCGGCATTTTTCCCGGCCCGGGCGGCGGCTCGTATCAAACCTCTGGAAGTGCTACGGAAAATTTGATTTTATGTGTATAATTCAATGTAGTTATGAAATGTGAAATTTGTGGCGTCCGCAAAGCGGTGATCCATATCCGGCAGGTAATCGGAAAGGAACGGGTGGATCTGCATCTGTGTGAAGAGTGCGCTCTGGAGAGAGGGATAAGTGGGGAAGGGGAGCACGTGGAGCTGTCCATCTCCAACATGCTGAGCGGCCTTCTGGATATAGGACAACTGAAAGAAAGAAAAAACGCGATCTGCCCGCAGTGTGCATCGACCTGGGAATCGATACGGAAGAGAGAGAAGTTCGGTTGTGCGGAATGTTACAGCACCTTCAGCCGGGAAATTCGTTTCCTCTTCGAAAAAATGGGCGTCCAGTCGACTCATAAGGGAAAGCTGCCCAAGGGATTGAGCACCTACAAGCGGTACCTGGTCGACGTGGTGAAACTCAAAGAGGGCTTGAGAGAGGCGCTGAAACGAGAGGACTACGAGAAGGCGGCACGCATTCGCGATCGTATTCGGGAACTGGAAAACGCGTCGGAGGAGCTGTGATACGTATAGACAGGGGCTGGTTCAGCACCCCCGGAGCAGAGCAGGACGTTGCGGTTTCCAGCCGCGTGCGGCTTTCGCGCAATTTGCTTGGCATCCCCTTTCCCCCGACTTTGAGCAAGGAGGAGGAGCAGCAGGTTCAGCGCCAGGTTATTGATGCCTTCTCCACGCTACCCGATCACTTCGATCCAATCTATCTGGATCGGCTTCCTCCCCTGGAACGGAAGATCCTGCTGGAACAGAACATCATCTCTCAGGATTTCAGTGTCTCCCCGAACAAGCTAGTGCTTCTCAATGAGGACCGAAGGATCAGTGCCATGGTCAATGAGGAAGACCATCTGCGCCTCGCCTGCCTGGACACCGGCCTTTGCCTGAAGGAGGTATATGAAGCGGCGAATGATCTAGACAGCAACCTGGAGGACAGGCTTCATTTTGCCGCTTCCATCGAATGGGGCTATCTATCCTCACGCCTGGAAAACGCCGGCACGGGATTGAGAGCTTCGGTAATGCTGCACATGAGCGCTCTGGCTACTGATGGCACAATCGGTTGGATTTTGAAGCGGATAAACCAGATGGGCCTGCAGATCAAGGGATATTGGGGAGAGGGCGACAACTCCCTCGGGGATATGTACCAGATTTCAAATCCCGTCTCCATCGGCCTGCGGGAGAAGGAGATTCTCTCTTCGGTTGAAGAGGCGGCGCGGGAGATGGTGGAGTACGAACGTAAGGCCCGGGAGGAGACCATGGCCAGCCGCCGGATCGAGCTGGAGGATCGGGTACACAGGGCTTTCGGCACATTGGGAGCCTGTCGTCTGATTTCCTCCAAAGAGGCGATTACACTGCTGTCCACCGTCCGCTTAGGTGTAAGTCTGGGAATCATCAAACAGCCCGGTATGCAGGCCATTACCGCCCTGATGATCCAGGCTCAAAAGGCGCATGTTCAAAAAAGTCTGGACCAAACGGATGACGATGCAGATAATAAATTAGTAGATTATACCCGAGCAAAA
>CAZFMD010000340.1:0-2778 GCA_964520025.1 uncultured Spirochaetaceae bacterium | reverse complement strand
TGGGATCGTACGATGCGGCAGGGAAGCTCGATGGTGTGCGTGGTATTCGGCAGGGTGAATGTGATGGATCGTACGGATTCGTAGGAATCGGGCAGGTTCACCACCACCTGCATTCCCGTACGGCTGATGTTTATCGCCTGCCCGGTGAAACGCCGGCCCTCTCCGACCAGTTGCACAGATCCGCTGTGTTCCATGCGGATATGCCTGCGTTGATCCCGGATCGTTTCACTCTGTGAAAGAATCTTCTGGGGGCGGTCCTCAGAAAACATAGCAGTGCAATAGTATCGTAGCTAGAAAAAAAATTTCAATACTGCTAAAAAAAAAGTTGAATTTTGCCGATTAGAGTTTTGCGACAGCTTCGCCCAGCGGCCGGGCGTGTTCAGCTTGACACCCCAATGAGGAGCGTGCTAAATTCACCGGCGAAGGAGAAATGCAGTATGTCCGGCCACAGCAAATGGGCCTCGATTAAGCATAAAAAGAGCGCCGTGGATGCCAAGCGCGGCAAAATATTCACGAAAATCATCAGGGAGATCGGCGTGGCCGCCCGGGTGGGCGGAGGAGATCCGGATGCCAACCCCAGGCTGCGCACGGCCCTGCTCAAGGCCAAACTGGCCAACATGCCCAAGGACAATATCGATCGGGCCATCAAGAAGGGCACCGGAGAACTGGAAGGGGCCGAATATTCCGAGCTGACCTACGAAGCCTACGGTCCAGGCGGTGTGGCGATTCTCGTGGAAGTGCTCACCGACAACAGAAACCGTACAGCCGCCGAAATTCGTCACGCCCTGGCCCGGGCCGGTGGAAACCTTGGGGAGAGCGGCAGCGTATCCTATCTGTTCAAACGCAAGGGTCTGATCGTGTACGACGCCTCGGAGTATACGGAGGATGCCGTTCTGGAGGCCGCCCTGGAAGGGGGAGCCGAGGATGTGGCCAAGACCGATGGAGAAATCGAGGTGATCACCGAACCGGACGATTTCGAGGCCGTACTGGAAGCCCTGGAGGGAAACGAGTTTCAGCATCTGTCGGCGGAGATTACCATGATCGCCGACGCTCAGGTGCAGGTACCCGAAGACAAGCTGGCCCAGGTCCTTCGCCTGATCGACGTGCTGGAGGACCACGACGACGTACAGAACGTGTCCACCAATCTCGACATCCCCGAGGATTTCAGCCTGGATGAATGAAAGTAATCCTCGGCATTGACCCGGGACTGGCCTCGACGGGGTATGGCGTTATCCGCTGCTCCGGCAGCCGATTCCGCTGCATCGCTTATGGAACGGTGCGAACCTCTCCCAGAGACGGAATGGGAGAACGATTGGTTCAGATCCATCAGGGAATCATGGACATTATCACTACCTACCAACCCGAGGAAGCGGGTATCGAAACCGTCTATTTTTCCAAAAACTCCAAAAGTGCCATCCCCGTTGCCCAAGCCCGGGGTGTCGTTCTCTTTACCCTTGCTTCCCGGGGAGTTCCCTTTGCCGAGTACACTCCCCTGGAGCTGAAGCAGGCCGTTGTTGGAAACGGACGGGCGGAGAAGATCCAGGTGCAGCAGATGATTAAAATGATCTTCAACCTGGCCGAGCTTCCCCGGCCGGACCATGCCTCCGACGCCCTGGCCGCAGCCTTCTGTCACGCCAACTTTTCCGGTTTCAGAAGCCATCTCGCAGATGCGGGGTCGCCTCGTGTTTAACAGCATCAGCGGTGAGATCACCTACAAGGACGAGGAGCGCCTGTTTCTCTCCGCCGGTGCGGTAGAGTGGGAGATCCACATCAGCAGAAGCAGCAGTGACGATCTTCCGGAAGTAGGCCAGGCTGCCCGTGTGTACCTGTACCTCTATCATAGGGACGATCAGATGCGATTGTACGGGTTTTCTCAGAGTCTGGAGCGGAATGTGTTTCTGGATCTGCTCAAGGTAGAAGGAGTGGGCCCCCGGCAGGCGCTCAAGATCCTCTCCGGTGTTGAGGTCGGGCGCTTCATCGATGCTCTGGAAGGGGAGGATCTGGAGCTGTTGTCGACCATACCCGGGGTCGGCAAGAAGACCGCCCAAAAGATCATGCTGAAACTGAAGGGCAAGTTGAAAGTGGCCACTCCGTCGGGGATTTCGCTGGAGGAGGACATCACAAACGCCCTGGTGGGGATGGGATTCGACAGGCGAAACGCCAAGAACGCGGTCGGTACGGCGTCCCGCACTCTCCGGGAGCGGGAATTGAACAACGAAGAGCTGGAGCGGGAGCTGTTCAAGAGCGCCCTGGCTCAATTGTCAGGGGGGGGCAAGCGGTCCACTCAGCGTGCCAGTAGCGACGGCCCGGGCGGTCCCGGTGGCAAGGACCCGGGCCCGGGAGGGGCGACATGAAAGACGGTAGGATCACGGCGGGAACTTTCAGTCCCGAACAGGATCGGGAGGAATACACCCTGCGCCCCAAAGTGCTCAACGAGTTTCTCGGCCAGAAACGCCTGAAGGATAATCTGGCCGTGTTCATCCAGGCCGCCAGGCAGCGGCAGGAGAGCCTGGATCACGTGTTTTTTTCAGGACCCCCGGGCTTGGGCAAAACAACCCTGGCCGGAATCATCGCCAACGAGCTGGGCGTCCAGTTCCGGGCGACGTCGGCCCCCGCCCTGGAGCGTGCCGGAGACCTGGCCGCCATTCTGACCACCATCGGCGAGAAAAACGTGTTCTTCATCGATGAGATCCACCGGTTGCGCCCCGTGATCGAGGAGATGCTGTACAACGCCATGGAGGACTTCGAAATCGATGTGGTGATGGGGCAGGGCCCCGG
>CAZFMD010000339.1:0-2792 GCA_964520025.1 uncultured Spirochaetaceae bacterium | reverse complement strand
CAGTTCATCACCTTGGCCATGCGGGAGAGCTTCTCGATGTTGCGGGAGTGCATCACCGCTGTGTGGCGGAAGCCGTGCTCGCAGGCCACGGCCAGATCGATGGCCGCATCCGCATCCCGGCAGCGTACCAGCGGAATCACGGGCATCAGCTGCTCGGTCCAGACCAGCGGATGCTCGCGATCCACCTCGCAGAGCAGGATGCGGGTCTCCTGGGGCACCTCGGCCCCTATGGCCCGGGCGATCAGGTAGGGATCCTTGCCTACGAACTCCTTGTTCGGTGCGCCTTCGTGGCCCGGCTTACCGGGATCGGCGATCACCAGTTTGGTAAGCGCATCCACCTGGCTGCGGCTCAGCTCAAAAGCCCCATTCTTCACCAGCTCGGCCTTCAGAGCGTCGGCGATCGAATCCACGGCCAGGATCTCCTTCTCATCGATGCACACGATGTTGTTGTCGAATCCCGCTCCACTGACGATATCCCGGCCCGCCTTGACCAGGTCCGCGGTTTCATCCACCACGCAGGGAGGATTCCCCGGACCGGCGGCAATGACCTTCTTGGTGCTCTTCATGGCCGCCCGCACCACCCCGGGGCCGCCGGTGACCACCAGCAGATCGATCTCCGGATGATCGAACAGCCGCTGGGCGCTCTGAATGGTGGGCTCGGCCACGGTGCTGAGCAGATTTGCGGGCCCTCCGGCCGAGGTAATGGCCTGATTGAGCAGATCGATTGTGAAAGCCGATACCCCTTTGGCCGAGGGGTGGGTGTTGAAGACAACCGAGTTGCCCGCGGCGATCATGCCGATGGCGTTGCTGATGATCGTCTCTGTCGGGTTGGTGCTTGGGGTGATCGATCCCACCACGCCGTAGGGGGCACGCTCGACAAGGGTCAGGCCGTGATCATCGCTGAAGGTCACCGGCTCGAGATCCTCAACCCCCGGGGTCATCTGCCCGGCCACCTTGTTCTTCAGCACCTTGTCCTGCCGTCGGCCCAGCCCGATCTCCTGGACGGCCAGATCGGCCAGGCGCTCTAAGTTCTTCTGCACGGCGGCGCGCATGGCCGCCACCATCTGCCTGCGGATTTCAAGAGTTCGGGCCATCAGCTGTTCATGAGCGCTGCGGGCCGCCCCGATGGCCGTATCGATGTCGGGGAACACCCCTCTTTTGGCGCCCACGCCGGTCACTGCCCCGCTCCCGCCCGGCGCGGAACTCCGCAGGATCTTCCCGTCCAGACTGGTAAGCACCTGCTCCACCAACTGACGCACGCCCGCCTCGGTTATTTCCATATCTCATCCACCTCCGGCCGCTGTTTCAACAGATGCCCCCAGATGTCCGGATGGGGTCTGGGAATGAGCACCTTCCTGCACAGCAGCCCTCTGTCTTGAACATAACCCGCGCCGGCGGAAAGGGAGGCCTGGACGTCCTCCAGCCGACCCATCACCTTGATCGTCGATTTTCCTCCCATCCCTCCGGCCAGTCGAATCTCAGGTATCTGTACATCCGCCTCTTTGGCAGCCATGTCCGCGGCCACGATTCCCGCGGTAACCGAGAGGCTCTCGATGATCCCCAGGGCATCCCACTCGGCTACTGAGACGGGCCCCTCTATGGCGGGAATCACACCGGGATGCAAGTTGGGGATGAACAGCTCGTCCATCAGGTCCTCTGCGCCGCACTCTCTACCGCTCGCCAGAGAGGCTTCCACCGAAGCCACATCCCCGGTAAACAGAGCCACGAGCTTTCCCGGCGTGACGATGCGGGTTACCAGAATCCGCACCGGCGCCGCCTTGACAATCCCGTCCAGGGCCAAAAATCCGGTGGCGATGCTGGAAAACTCCTGAACGCCTATGACAGCCACCTCCAAGGTCCTACCCCTCCCTATTTGCGATAGACAATTTGTCCCTGCTCATCCACCAGATCAACGATGCCGCAGACCAGAGCATCCACGGGCTTGCGGTCGCTCAAGGCTGTCTGCCGGCAGGAGGAACCCTGGGCGATCATCACCATCTCCCCCACCCCGGCATCCACGACATCCAGGGCCACGTGATAGCGCCCCCGGGCCTCCCCGCGATGGCTGCACTGCTCCACCAGCAGGTACTTGGCCCCGCTGATGCCGTCCTCCCGGCGGGTGGCCACCACGGTGCCGACTACCTGTGCGAAGATCATGTCAGGTCCTTCTGATAGACCAGCTGTCCCTCCACATCGATCGAGTCCACGATGGCGATGATGGCCGCGTCGCTGGGCTTGCCGTCTGTAACCGTGGTCATCCGGGAGCTGGACCCTGAGGCGTAGAACACGACCTCCCCGATCCCTGCGCCTACCGAGTCCATGGCTACCACGTAATCCTTCTTGCCCTCCATGGTGGCGGCATCGATCTTCTCCAGAAGAAGGAACTTGATGCCCTCGATACGCTGCTCCTTGCGGGTGGAGACGACGGTTCCGGTTACTCGAGCCAGTTGCATGGTCAGGTGCTCTTGGCCGAGCGTTTCGCCTGAGATGGCCCGCCCCCGGCAGCTGATCCGCCGGCCGGACCGCGACCCAGAGGCAGAACGCCGTCTACGTTCGCATGGGGACGGGGAATAATATGAACGGAGATCACCTCTCCAACCCGTTCGGCGGCCCGGCTGCCTGCATCCAGGGCCGCCCGCACCGCGGCCACATCACCTCGGACAACGGCGGTCACATATCCTCCGCCTGTTTTCTCGTAGCCGGTGAGATCGACCTTGGCCGCCTTGACCATGGCGTCGGAAGCCTCCACCATGGCGGTAAAACCACGGCATTCGATCATTCCCAACGCATCG
>CAZFMD010000338.1:0-2806 GCA_964520025.1 uncultured Spirochaetaceae bacterium | reverse complement strand
AGCGCCGCTCCTTGAGCTGCAGGCACCTGCGCACCATCAACATGGACGAGTACCTGGACGAACAGGACCGGCTCATCTCTGTCGAGCATCCCCTGAGCTTCCGCCGCTTCATGGAACAGACCTTCTTCTCCCTGCTCGATCGGGACGAACGTCCGGACCCGGAAAACATCATCTTTCCCGACCCGGAAAGGCCGGAGGCGATCACCGAGCTGATCGACCGGATCGGCGGTGCGGACATCTGCTGGGGCGGTTTTGGCATTACCGGCCACTTCGCCTTCAACGATCCGCCGGCGATGCTGGGGGAAGCGGAGGACCTGGAGAGCTTCCGCAACTGCAGAACCCGCAAGCTGACCATCAGTCCCATGTCCCGGGCTCAGATGGCCATGGGGGGTACGAACGGCAACCTGGAGATCCTGCCCCAGCGGGCCGTGACCCTCGGGATGTACGAGATGATGAAGTCCAAACGGATCCGCCTCACCTTCATGCGCAGCTGGCACGCCGGTCTCTGGCGGCGGGCCCTGCTGGGGGAGGTGTCGAGTAGCTTCCCCGGATCTCTGTTTCAAGAGCACCCGAATTACAGTATCATCATGACCCGGCTGGCAGCCGCTACCCCCCTTCTCAACGTGGCCCAGGCCACGGGCGAGGAATCGGGAGATCAATCGTGAAGTTCGTCAATCCCACGGCCATGGTCAAAGACGCTCAGGCGGGGGGATACGCCGTGCCCGCCTTCAACACCAACGGCGGATCCTACGACATCGCCCGTGCCGCCCTGGAGGCCGCCCAGGAAAGCTCCTCACCCCTGATCCTGCAGGTGTACGAGCCCAACTGTGCCTACCGCGGCTTCGAGTACTTCGTCTCCCTGGCCCGCTTCCTCTGCGAGGAGCTGGAGATCACCGTGCCGGTGGCTCTGCACCTGGACCACGGCAAGAGCATCGCATCGGCGATGAGAGCCATCCGCGCGGGCTTCACAGGTGTGATGATCGACGCCTCTCACGATCCGCTGGAGCAGAACATCGCCATGACCGCCGCGGTGATCCAGGCGGCCCGCCCCCTGGAGGTGGCTGTAGAGGCTGAGGTGGGTTATGTGAAGGGAAACGAACCGCCCAAACAGCCGCAGATCGGCCGCGTGGACCCCCCGGATGAACCGACCATCCAGCCTGCGTTCACGGAGATCGAGGAGGCGACCCGCCTGGCAGAGGAGACCGGAGTGGATCTGCTGGCCGTTTCGGTGGGCACGACCCACGGGGTTTTCAAACGGCAGACAGGGATCGATTTCAAGCTGCTCGGGCGGCTGCGCAAAGCCGTATCCGTGCCCCTGGTCCAGCACGGCACCGGAGGCATCTCCCTGGAGGATCTATCGCGCCTGGCCAAGAGCGGAATGGCCAAGATCAACTTCGGCGAGCCCTTCCGCTACAACTTCATCAACTACTTCTACCAGCTCACCGATTCGATGGAGCACCTCTGGCATCCCTGGCGCATCATGACGGAGGTGAAGGATCACCTGAAGGCAGACATGAAGCAGCTGATCACGGTGCTCGGCTCCGAAGGCCGGGCGGGATGAGCACCTACACCGTAGCCTTAAACAGCGTTCCCTGGCCTTCGACCGTGTAGGCCGGGCTGCTTGCTGGAACGAGGAACGAGTCGCCCCTCTGGATACCATAATTAGCCCCGTGGGCATCCACGCACAGCTTTGCCATACCGCGGGTACAGATCAATATTTCCACGGCCCGTTTTTGCTCTGATGTGTAGCGCACGCCCCTCTCCAAGCGGATCCTGAAGAGGCGGAAATCCGCAGCGGGAACCTCGTATTCGTCGAGGCTCCTGCCCACCTTCACCGGATCGAGAGACTCGATAGGACGATCGTTGTACCGCAGAATTCTCAAGAATTCGGGCCTGTCCACATGCCGAACGCTCAACCCCCCGCGGGCCACGTTGTCCGAGTTGGCCATCAGCTCGATCCCCATACCCCCGAGATAGGCGTGCACGGTTCCCGGCGCCAGGTACGCCGCCTGTCCCGTGTGCAGGCGCAGTAAGTTGAGCAGCAGAGGGCTGACAACGCCGATATCCCCCGGGTACTGTCGATCCAACTCAACGATCCACTCGTAGCGGCTTCCCTTTGACGTCATCGCTTTTTCGACGACCTCCCGGACAAGCCGCTGCTGCCTTCCGCGTTCCATGGACAGGATCGATTCGAACAGCCGCCGCACGGCGTCGGGATTCTGCCAACGGGTGAAGCCTTCGATCTCATTCTCAATGGTTTGCAATTCCAGTGATTTCAGCTCCGCCGCGATCTCCGGGACGGTGCGAAAACCGACCAGACACTCGAAAGACCCCAGCGCACAGATCAGCTCGGGCTTGTGATTTCTATCCAGATAGTTGCGCTCCGGAGCCCCGGATTGTATTCCCAGAGCATTCTCCCTCTCGAATCCCTTGAGTGCCTGAGCTTCTGTGGGATGCACCTGCAGGGCGAGGGCTTTTTCCGCGGCCAGGATTTTGAGCAAAAACGGAAGCCGTGGCCCGAAGCGTTTGACCGTATCCGCTCCCAGCACCGCTTCGGGTTCCGCATCTATAAGCTCAATGAGACTCTGCTCACCCTGCTGTTTCAATACGGCAGACGGGGCTTTGGGATGGGCACCCAGCCAGATCTCGGCTACCGGTTCGTTCTTAGGATTAACCGTACCCAATAACTCCGGAATATCCGTGGTCGAGCCCCACGGATAATTCTGTACGGGATTGCTCAGTGTGTAAATTGCCATGGAACAATGACGAATAGTATAAACTAGGATTCCGATTTCAAGACCAGCGG
>CAZFMD010000337.1:0-2810 GCA_964520025.1 uncultured Spirochaetaceae bacterium | reverse complement strand
GCCGTAGTTGAGAACCACGATCTCATCGGAGATATCCATAACCAGGGACATGTCGTGCTCAACCAGAAGCACGGAGATCCCCCAGCCGCGAATCTTGAGAACAAGATCGGCCATCTCCCGGGTCTCGTAGATGTTCAGACCCGCAGCCGGTTCATCCAGCATCAGCAGGGAAGGTTCGGTAGCCAGTGCCCGGGCGATCTCCAGCAAACGCTGCCTGCCGAAGGGCAGGTTCGAAGCCAGCTCCCCGGCGGCGTCTGCCAAACCCAGGCTATCCAGCAGCTCCAGAGAACGCTCCCGGATCTCCCGCTCCTCCTTCCAGGTCCAGGGCAGATTCAGAACGCCTGCGAGAAAACCGGCTTTGGTTCGGGTATGCCGGCCCACCATGACGTTCTCTAAAACGCTCATGCGGGAGAAGAGCTTCGTGGTCTGGAAGGTCCGGCTGATACCCAGCTCGGCGATCCTGTGGGGCTGGAATCCGGAAATCTCCCGCCCGTTCTGCAGGACGGTCCCTGAATCACAGGCAAGCATTCCGGATATCAGATTGAACAACGTGGTTTTCCCCGCTCCGTTCGGTCCGATCACCGATTTGATCGCTCCCGCCGGTACGGCGAAGGAAACCTCGTCGACGGCCTTCAAGCCGCCGAAGGAGCGGCTTAAGCTCCTGATCTCCAGAAGCGAATCAGGCATCTTCGGCACCTCGAGATCTCGATCTCCTCAGCAGGGCGGCTGCCTTTTGGCGGAGAATCGTCAAGTGGCGCAAGCCCGGGGCCCGCAACAGTCCGTCGGGAAAGAACAGCATGATCACCAGCAGGATGGCGGCAAACACCGCATCGTCGTAGCTGCCGAAAACCCCGCGCAGGGACAGGAAGTTCAGCAGGATGCTCATCAGCAGCGCTCCCCAGAGATTGTCCATCCCGCCAACCGCCACGATCGCCACGTAGCGCACGGATTTCATGCCCGTAACCTCGGAGGGACCGATCGAGCCATTGTAGTGGGTGAGAAAGATTCCACCCACAGCGGCGAACACCGCGCTTAACACGAATGTGGCCAGCTTGTATCGGGCCGTGTCGATCCCCATGGCTCCGGCCGCCTCCTCGCTGCCGTGGATCGAACGCAGAGCCCGGCCCACACGGGATCGGATAAGATTCATGGCCAGCAGCATTCCGAGCAGCACCAGAGCCCAGGCGATGTAGTAGTTGGAGATGCGCCTGCTCAAAGCGCCGCTAACCTCCAACCCGAACAGGGGGAATCCGGGAACTCCCGTGATGCCGTCCGCCTCCCCCAGGAATCCCGTACCTAGCACAACGCGATAGATAATCAAGCCGAACCCGAGGGTGGCCATGGCCAGATAATGGCCCCGCAGGCGAATCACGGGAATGCCGATGATCAGAGCTATGACTACGGTTATAAGCAGGGCGGCGATAAAGGCCAGCCAGGGAGAAAAGGCGAGCAGGGTGTTTCCGTACAGGTCCTGTCGCTCGAACACCATACCCAGCCGCTTCAGAAATCCAACCGTCGAAGAATCCGCACGGGACATGAGGTTCACCGTCGTCAGCACAGCCGAGGTGTAGCCGCCGATTGCGAAAAATCCGGCATGACCGAGAGAGATCTGACCGGCGTAGCCCATCAGCAGGCACAGGCCGATGATGACCAGGGAGTAGTAGGCGGACATCGTCAGCTGGGTCAGGTAGTAGTTGGCACCGCCGGCCGAAATGATCAGCTGGATCACGACCACCAACAACAGCACTGCCAGAATGGGTATGTACTTGCCTAGCCGCATCAGAACTCCTTGAGGGCGCTGGCCTCCCGGTTGCCGAACAGGCCGCGGGGACGAAAGAACAGGATCACCAGCAGAACGGCGATCGAGACCGCATCGATATAGGCCAGGGGCAACACTGAGATGCTGAAGGCTTCCAGCAGCCCGAGAACCAGCCCGGCGATCACCGCGGCGGTGCTATTACCCAATCCTCCCAGAATGGCCACGGTGAATCCCTTGATGGCCAGAGAAGAACCCATATCGTACTGGGTCTGGGTCAGGGGGGAGATGGCGCAGCCGGCCAAGGCCCCGATGGCGGCGCTGAGCATGAAGGAGAAGGTTACCATCCGGCGGGCGCGGATACCGCAGAGGCGGGCGGCGGTGCGGTTGTCCGAACAGGCCCGCATGGCCCTGCCCACCAGGGTGAGGCGGAAAAACAGACTCAACGCCACCACGATTACCGCGCTGATCCCCAAAACCCAGAGAACCTGGGGAGAGATGTAGGCGCCCAATATCTCAATGGAGGAAACTTCCGTGCCGGTAAAATGCCGCAATGTGCGTACCTTCTCATCCCAGATGTGGAGCATGGATTCCCGGATCAGGATCGATATGCCAATGGTGATGATGACCAGGCGCAGGACCGAGGGGCGCTTCAGCCACCGGATAAAGAGGAAGTCGATCAGTGCGCCAACGCCCATGGTAACGATCACCGCCGCGGCGATCGCGAGGGGAAGAGGCAGAAAGGATGAAAGGCTTATGCCGATCATCCCTCCCAGAATCAGAAACTCTCCCTGGGCGAAGTTGATGATGCCCGTGGTGTTGTAGATGATGTTGAATCCGATCGCAATGATCGCGTACATACTCCCCGAGGTGATGCCGGAGAGAAAGTATTGAAAGAACTGTTCGAAACTCATGGGTAGCTGAAATTGTACCGGACAGACAGCTTACTGCTCGAGCGGCACAAACTTGCCGCCCTTAAGGGCCGACAGCCTATTGCTTGAGCGGCACAAACTTGCCGCCCTTAACAGTCAGCATCTCGAAGGAATCCAGGCCA
>CAZFMD010000336.1:0-2855 GCA_964520025.1 uncultured Spirochaetaceae bacterium | reverse complement strand
GGTGATCTTCCTGTTGGCCGGAGACATCTTCAATCTGATCGATATAGAGAAGAGGATGCGGGAACCGGGACATCTGTTCCTCCTTCACCTGGACCTGATGCGGGGCATCGCCCGGGATCAGGTGGGGATCACTTATTTAAAAAAGTGCTTCGACATCGACGGGATCATCAGCACCCACACCAACATCATCAACTACGCCCGCAAACAGCAGCTCATAACCCTGCAGCGGCTGTTTATCCTGGACTCCGAATCACTGAAATCCGGCGCCAAGCTGGTACAGAGCTCGAGCCCGGACAGCGTTGAAATTCTTCCGGGGATCATTCTCCCGTCTATCCAAGAATCGCTTCAGCAACTCGCCCTGCCGCCGATCGTGGCCGGAGGGCTGATTAAAACCCGGGAAGAGGTTGATCGGATCCTGGCCGCCGGGGCGGTGGCGGTTTCCACCAGCCGGAAAGAGCTCTGGTAGATGAAAAACGAGGTGTATGACGTTGCCATCGTCGGCGCTGGAGTGGTCGGAGCGGCGATCGCCCGCAAGCTTTCCTCCTACGCCTGCAGCACCGTGGTGCTGGAGAAGGAGTGGGACGTGTCCTTCGGCGTGTCCAAGACCAACTCGGGGATCGTCCACGGGGGCTTCCACTACCCCACCTCCCTGCTCAAGGGCCGCCTGGAGGTGGCGGGAACCATCATGTTCGACAGGCTACAGCAGGAGCTGCACTTCCCCTTCCAGCGCTGCGGCATCCTGGTGGTGGCCTTCACCGTAGAGGAGATGAAGACCGTCGAGCGGATGTACAGGCAGGGAGTGGAGAACCGGATCATCGGCCTGGAGCTGTGCAACCGGGAGCGCATCCACACCCTGGAACCCAAGCTGAACGCCGACGTGGTGGGAGGACTCCACGCCCCCTCCGGAGGGGTGATCGAACCGTATCGCTTCGTGTTTTCCCTGATCGAATCGGCCAGGAAGAACGGCGTCGAACTGCAAACCCGTTTCAAAGTGATCAAGGCCCAGGATGAGGACGACTACTTTGTGATCCATGCCGAGGACGGCCGCCGCCTGCAGGCCCGCTACCTGATCAACGCCGCGGGCCTGTACGCAGATGAGGTATCGGCGGCCTGTGAGGCCGAGCGCTTTCACATCACCCCGCGCAAGGGACAGGAGTTCCTGCTGGACAGGAACGCCGCGGGGCTGCCCGGAAAGGTGATCTTCCCCGTTCCCGCTTCCAACTCCAAAGGGATCCTGGTAATCCCCACGCCGGAGGGAACCTGCATGGTGGGCCCGACCGCGGTGGAGCAGGAGGACAAGGAGGACCTTTCCACGACCCGGGACAACTTCGAAAGGATCTTCCACTCCGCCCGCAGGCTGATCCCCAAGATCTCCGAAAGAGATATCATCACCGCCTTCGCCGGCCTGCGTCCCGCCCTGGAAGGGGGGGACTTCTACATAGCGGTCAGCGAAAAACAGCCGCGCCTGATCCAGGTGGCGGGCATCCAATCCCCCGGCTTGACCGCGGCCCCTGCCATCGCGGAGCACGTGAAGGACCTGCTCAAGATCGCCGGCCTGGTCCTGACCGAAAGGGCAGATTACGACCCGCTGATCCCCGAGGTACCCCGGATACGCCGGCTCTCCCCCTACGAAGCGGATACGCTGCTGAAGAAAGAACCCGCTTACGGAGAGATCGTCTGCCGCTGCGAATCGGTATCGGAGGCGGAGATCGTGGCGGCCATTCGCCGCGGGCACACCACGATGGACAGCATCAAGTTCTACACCCGTGCCCAGATGGGCCGCTGCCAGGGCGGTTTCTGCAGCTATAAGATCATGAAGATCCTCCAGAGGGAGACGGGAATGTCCATCGAGGAGATCACCAAGCGCGGAGGAAAGAGCCGGCTCATCACCGATCGAGTGGGGGATCTCACTGTGCAGACACCCACACCGCCAGCCCAGGATCAACCCGGCCAGGAGAGCGGCCAATGAGAGAGAAACGCACAGACGCCGTGGTGATCGGGGGAGGATCCGCCGGCCTGGCCGCGGCTTCCAGGATCGCCGCAGCGGGCTATTCGGTCACGGTATTGGAACGGGAAAACGAGCTCGGGGGGATCCTCAACCAGTGCATCCACAACGGATTCGGCCTGCAGCGCTTCAAGGAAGACCTGAGCGGACCGGAGTACGCCGAGCGTTTCATCGACTCGGTGGGCAAGCAGGACAACGTGGAGGTACTGCTTGAAACCACGGCCCTGGAGGTGAGCCCGGGAGCGGTGCACACCGTGTACGGCTACTCGAGACAAGGAGGTGTCAGCCGGATCGATGCCCGGGCCATCGTACTGGCCATGGGCTGCCGGGAGCGGAACCGGGGCAACATCGGCATTCCCGGCACGCGCCCCTCCGGGGTATTCACCGCCGGCCTGGCTCAGCGGTTGATCAACATCGACGGCTACATCCCGGGACGCCGGGCGGTTATCCTCGGCTCAGGAGATATCGGGCTGATCATGGCCCGCCGCTGTACCTGGGTCGGCATGGAGGTGCTGGCCGTCATCGAGATCCAGAGCTATCCCTCCGGCCTCACCCGCAATATTGTTCAATGCCTGAACGACTTCGGCATTCCTCTGTATCTGTCCCATACCGTGTCGGCGATCCACGGCAAGGACCGGGTCAGCGGGGTGACGGTTACCCCGCTGGAGGAGGACAGGAGCATGGGGGCCAAGAGCTTCGATCTGGATTGCGACACCATCCTGCTGTCCGTCGGTTTGATCCCGGACAACGAGCTTTCCAGGAAGTTCGGGGTGCGTTTGAATCCGGAAACAGGCGGCGCGTTCGTGGATGCCGGCCTGATGAGCAGCATTCCCGGGGTGTTCGCCTGCGG
>CAZFMD010000335.1:0-2859 GCA_964520025.1 uncultured Spirochaetaceae bacterium | reverse complement strand
GCCATCTCGCTCCCGTACAGTTCCGCGATGATTCCTCCGTCCAGCTTGGCCGTCGGGTGCAGGATCACATTGCGGTTTACACACAGGCACTGCTTCACGAACTTGGTGACAAAGCCCACGTCGTGGGAGGCCATGAGGATGGTCAGGCGCCTGTTGAGTTTACGCAGAAGCTCGTACAACTTGGTTTCCGCCGTCCGGTCCACGTTGGCGGTGGGCTCATCCAGCAGGAGCAGCTCCGGTTTCGAGGCCAGAGCCCGGGCTATGAGCACCCGCTGCCGCTGGCCGCCGGAAAGGTCGGAGAAAGGACGGCTGTCCAGCTCGGCCAGCCCGACCTCCTCCAGAGCCACCAGGGCCGCTTGCCTGTCGGAGTTCCGATACGGTCCGGTGCGCAGGTTACCCAGCCGTCCCATGGCCACCACATCCCGCACCGAGATGGGAAAGCGAGGATCGAAGCGGGCGTACTGTGGCACATAGCCAACCCGGGTTCGGGCCCGCTCCGGGGATTGGCCGAAGATGCGGATCGTTCCGTGACCCGGTCGCAGCAGGCCGAGCAGCAGGCGGAAGAGGGTGGTCTTGCCGCCGCCGTTGGGTCCGATCAGACTGACCAGGTCCAGCGGAAAGATCTTGAAGTACACCCGGCTCAGCACCGGTTCGCCATTGTAGGAAAAACTCACATCGTGAACGGATATGACAGGTTCTATCGTAGACCCTCCTCGACGGCGCGGGCCATCTGTTCGAGATTCCGGATGTAATCCCGAGCCAGGGGATCGATCGGGATTACCGCCCCCCCGATCTCGGCGGCGACGGTCTCGGCGCTTTTACGAGAGAACTGGGGCTGCACGAAGATGACCCGTACACCCGTGCCGCGGGCCTGCTCGATCAGGCGGGCCAGCTGACGGGCGCTCGGCTCGGATCCACCGGTTTCCACGGCGATCTGCTCCAGGCCGTAGTCATCGGCGAAGTAGCCGAAGGAGGGATGGAACACGAAGAACGGTTTTCCCTTCACCGCAGCCAGGATTCCGTCGATGCGACGATCCAGGGATTGCAGCTCTTCGATCAGTTGGCCGTAGCCTCTGTCATACAGCTCTTTGCCCGCCGGGTCCATTCGCAGGAAACTCTGGTGCATGGTCGCGGCCATCCGGATGGCGTTGCGCACGCTGAGCCAGATGTGGGGATCGCTTCCCTCCTGTTCATCCTCATCATGAGCGTGGCCGTCCATCCGCCGCAGGCGGATGCCTTCCCGGCAATCCACCACCAAGAGATCTTTCATCGTGCTCTGGATCCTGGGCATCAGGGTGTTCTCGAACTCCACGCCTATGCGTAGGAACGCGTCCGCTTCGGCCAGGCGGGCCATCTGCTGGGGGGTCGGCTCGAAGGTATGTGGATCCTGCCCCGGTTTCACCAGCACCTCCACCCGCACCCGCTCGCCGCCGATACGTTCGGCAAAGTAGGCCTGCGGCAGGATGCTGACGAACACGCTGAGTGTCTGTTGAGCGTTCGTCGTGGCGCGGTTTTCTCCGCCTCCCTTGGCAAATCCGAGGGTTGCTCCACACAGCCACAGCAGCCCGGCCATCAGCAGCGCCAGTACTCTGTGTCTCGATAATCGATCCATTTGCATATTCACTCGTGTTGGCCTACCTGCTCGCATGGTTCGGTCAGAGTCGATCTTTCGCCGGCGAGCAGCGCTGCTGCTCTATACCGCATCGCAGACCAGGACTACCGAACCGCACTCCTTGCACTCCCGGATGCCGTGGTGCTCGGCGAACTCCTGCCAGTGCCGTTTCTGGTCGGGCGAGAGAATGCCCTGTCCCTGGCAGAGCGGACAGAGGTGATCCAGGGAGCTCAAGATCGCAGAACGGATGAACTGGGAACGATTGGGTATGCGCCTCAGGATCTCGGCCAGCTGAGGATCCACCTTGAAGGAGATTACCTCATCTTTGTGTTGTTGCAGGGATGACATGTTTCCCTCCGTAGTAATACTAAGTATTATATCGGGCGTTCGAAAAGTCAACCGGCTAGGCGCGGTGCGCGCGGAGCAATTCCTCCAGGATTCTGCGGTCCTCTCGGCGTGCCGGCTGCTCTAGAAGCGGGCAGCGCGCCAACTCCGTCTTCCCCTCCAGCAACTCGGCTGCGAAGGCCATGCAGGTAGCGTAACCGCATTGTCCGCAGTTTGTGCGGGGCAACCGTCGATAGATCTGCATCAGGTTGATGGTGGGTCGTTTGTCATAGCGGGGTTCGAAACGCTCCCAATTAAGCCAGGTGTTGTTTACCAGAGAGATTGCGCGATCCACGAGTCCCTGCGCTTCCTGCCGGTCTTGGGCCGGTCCGGTCTTGATCTCCCGGGGCCGGAAAGCGAACTTGTACCGTTGATCCTTCCAAACCAGGACTTTGGCGGCGGGCTCGTATTCAGCTCCTTCCAGGCGCCCATTCAGATAGGGAAGAACAGCTTCGATGTCGCATTCAAGGGTTACCCGGGCGCTCCAGCTGGGGGCGCCTGGTAAACAAGGTGGAGAGAACAGCTCCAGCCGGTACCCGGTGATCAGCGGTTGAGTCGACCCGGGGTGTTCACTCTTTCCCTCGCCCATGCTGCTTCTCCGTTTCAATCCTTATCCAAGGGCAGGACTACCGGGTGGTCCTGATGCCACTGTACAGTCACCGGCACGCCATACACTTGTTCAATAATATCGCCGGTTATTTGTGATCTGTCTACCGCGGCAACTATCGTACCGGTTTTTAGAAACAGGAAGTTGTCGGCATAGCGAAAGGCCGTGTTCAGATCGTGCATCGTGATCACCGCGCACATCCGGTGGCCCCGCACGATGGTTCGCAGCAGCCGCAGGATGGCCAGCTGGTTCTTCA
>CAZFMD010000334.1:0-2862 GCA_964520025.1 uncultured Spirochaetaceae bacterium | reverse complement strand
AGCTCTTGATCTGGTTGTAGGCCTTCTCCAGCTGTCCGGTCATGAGGTTGAAGGTGTGGCCCAGGTCCCCGATCTCATCCTTGTACTGCAGCTCCACCCTCTTGGTAAGATCGCTGGCCCCGATGATTTCTCTCATGGCCGTTACCACGTTGTTCAGAGGCTGGGTTAAATAACGCACGAAAACGTACAGCAGGAGCAGAGTCACCACCAAGGCGACGATCAGGATAAAACCGGACTGGAAGTAGATCTGATTCACCGCCTGATAGAAAGCATCTCGATGCTCGGTAACCAGAAAGGTCCACCCGAAGGCCCTGAAGCGAGCGATCTGAGCCACCCGCGCCGTGCCGCCCAGGCGGAGCTGGGTCCAGCCTTCCGCATCACCCCGGACCAGGTCCGTCAACACCGAGCTCTCCTGCTCTAGAAGCTCAACCGGCGTCGTGCTCATGGCGATTCGTCCCTGCTCGTCCAGAGCCAGGATCAGCTCGCTCTCGCTCCTGATCAGGCTGCGGGCGAAAGAGGCTACTGCGGTTTTAGACACCTCCACGTACTCGGGCCTTGTGTCCAGCTGGTTTTCCACGAGCAGATTCCACTGGGTGGTGGCGTAGTTCCTCAGCTCCTCGGATTTGAACTCGAGGAACTCCGTGGCGATTCGGGTGATACCGTTACGCGCCGCCAGGGAGGCGGCAAATCCCACCAGCAGAAGCGGGGTTATGATCAGGGGCACAACGATCAGAACGAACTTGGCTCGAATACGCATGGAGATCTATATGATACTCCCGATACAAATATCGGGTCAATCTTTGCAAATCCTGAATAATCGGGTACCGGTGAACCTGAAGTCTAGGACTATTTTTTTCTTCGCCGATAAGAGTTATACTGTCGAAGGAAGACTAGAGGGGCGTACTTCAATGGGAAAACAGAATCCAGAAGCGAACCAGCAGGCTCAGGACCCGGATCTGGCCTCGATCCGCGCCGGGGACATTTCTTTCGAAGAGCAAGTCGAGATCATCGGTGAGATCAACGAGGTAATCGAGAAGAACCGGATCGAGATCAAACCCGATACCTTCGCCTTCAGCCCCAAGAAGCAGGGAAGCCTGATTCCCCTATTGATCAACGGCGGCGCATTGGTGATCCTGGCGGCAGCGGCGTTCTTGCTGCTCGCCTTTTTCAACAGAGAGGAACAATCCCTGATCCGCGAGTCTGCTACCGTGCTGACCGCGGAGGGAAAATTGATCGCGGCACTGCGGCAGGAGTCGGAGCAGCAGCTCAGTGAGAAGGACCGCCAGATCGCCGACATACAGGCTCGCCTGGAAGACCTTCGCAAGCAGGCGGAAACCGCCAAACTGGACACCGAGGCCAAGATTCGCGTACGGGAGGATCAGCTGCGTGCTGAGCTGGAGGCCCAACTGGCGGCGGAAAGGGAAAAGCTGCAGGGTGAGGGTTTGGCAACCGCGGCGATCAATGATCAGGTGCGTAGCTTGGAGCAGCGGCTGACTTCGGAGAACGAGAGCCGTCTAACGGCGTTCAGAAACCAGTCAGAGGCGGAGCTTGCCGAGAAAGAGGCGGAGCTTGCCGCCCTGGAGGAGCAGTACCGCCAGAGCCTGCTACAGTTCCAGCAGGAACGCAGCGCCCTGGAGCAGCAGTTCAGCCAGCGGGAGGCCGAACTGCGGGCTCAGCTGGCCGAGCAGGCGGCTGAGGCGGAAAGCGCTCAGGCCGAGGTGGCGGATCAGCTGGCGGCGCTCCGGGAGCAGCGGCAGCGGGAACAGCTGGTATTCGATCAGATCCTCTCTTCCTACAACCAGGTGGAGGATGACCTGGCAGGTGGACGGTACGAGGCGGCCCTCGGGGACCTGAACAACCTGGAGAGCTATCTTTCCCAGACCACGATCTCGAGCTTGCCTGCAATCCGCGCCCGCATTCCCACCGAACGTTTTTTAATCGCCTCTCTGCGGAATCTGATCGAGGCTCGACAGGCACCTGCTCCGCAGGCAATCGCCCAACCCGAGGAAGCGGCGCCGAGTGAGGCGGACCAATTGCTGGCCTCGATCTCTGACACGGTAGCGGAGGCGGATCGGCTGGTGCAGTCCGGGGACAGAGCCGGGGCCGAGCGGCTGTACAGCTCGGCGATCGGGCAGATCCCCGACATGCAGAGGAGCCACACCTACCTGGTGGAGGCAGCCAGGCGGGCCGCCGCGGCCCAGAGCGCGGGCCAGGATTCCTCCGCTGCCCTCAACCGGCTGCAGACGGAGCTGGACCGGACCAAAGCTACCTTGAACCAGCGTACCCGCGAGCTCGGCCAGGCCAAGACCACGATCAGTCAGCAGAGCCAGCAGCTCTCCAGCTACAAAGCATCACAAGCCGAGATCGCCGCGCTGCGGCAAGAGGTGAGCTCCCTGCGCCAGCGCTACAGCTCCCTGAGCTCAAGCGGAGCTTCCGGCAGGGTTTCCCAATCCAAGGTCCTGGATCTGGTCGACACCAAGCTCCAGGTGAGGGAAGTACTGTCATCGGAACCGGTTCGATCTCAGTACCCCGAGCTGTACGACGCCATGGAGGAGTACTTCAACATCTACGGAAAGGTACAGCTGCAGTCCGGCCAGGAAGATGCCTTGGAAGACGCCAATGCCGTGTTGGATGATCTGCTGGGAAGCGGTTCTGCGAACCTATCCGCGATGAAGAACAGCTACGCCGCGGCCGAGGACGATCCCTTCGCCCAGTTCCTGCGGAAGCTGGAAGCGCTTCTGGAGTAGTTGACGACCTCAGCCGTCGATCAGCTGCCCGTGGCCGCGACCACGGTGAGTTCAAGCGTGCTCACCTGCCCGATATCATCCTCGGCGCGGACAAGGATGGGAAGAACTTCCGGTA
>CAZFMD010000333.1:0-2873 GCA_964520025.1 uncultured Spirochaetaceae bacterium | reverse complement strand
CTGCTCCAGGAGCACGGCCAGGATCCGGGAATGGGCGTGCACCGCTCCCCTCACCCGCACCAGGTCGTAGACGATAATTACGGAAAACACGAAGGCAACCGTGAAGAACTCCGAGGCAAAGCCGTGATGCAGCCCCAGGGATACGGTGAGGGCGCTGACAAAGGCCGTGTGGGCGCTGGGCATGCCGCCAGTGGAGATGAAGTAATCCGGGCGAAAGTGCAGTTCCTTCAGGGAGTAGAAGACCACCTTGAACAGCTGGCTGGCCAGCTGCACCGCAACGGCGACGACCAGAGACCTGCTAAAAGGCATGGCGCAACAAGATGATCCGGGCCTACGGGTCCCGGCGCTTGGCGTAGACCATGGAGATGTAGCTGGACTCGAATCCCTTGACGGCCTTGACCCACTCCAGGAACTTCTCCGCCTCCTCCTTGCTCATGTACGGGCCGATGCGTACGCGGTAGTAGGTCTTGCCGCTGAGGGTCCGCGTGGTGATCTTGGAGACCAATCCCCGCTCCTCCAGCACGGAGGCGATTTCCTGCGCCCGGGAGGGGCTGGTATAGGAACCGGCCTGGATCCAGTACTCGGTTACGCTGACCTCTCGCGGCCTGGGCGCCGCCTTGGCGGTCGGTTTGGCCGCCGGAGCGCGGGCAACCGGCGCGCGGGTCACCGGCGCGCGGGCAGCCGGCTTGGGTTCCTGATCGGTGGGAGTGGGCCGGGCCACCGGAGCGGTTGCGGGCGCCTGGGTATCGGAGACGGGCGCAACGGCTTTCTCAGGAACCTCCGGGAAAGCGGCTTCCGGCTTCTCCGAGGGGGCTTCCTCCCGCTCCCCTACGATGATGACCATCTCCTCGGCTTCCTCCGGTTCCTCTTCCAAAACGGGCAGCTCGGATTTTCCCCGCACGTATTCGAAGACATCGAAGCTGCGAGGCGGGGAACTCTGCCCCGTGGCCACCTCAGTATCCCTGTCGGTGACGGGTCTCAGCAGGTACAGCCCCGCCGCCAGCACCACGACCAGAAATAGGCTTATTGAAAAGATTACCCAGAGCACTCGGTTGCGTTCCATTTCTAGTGGTTTGCCTGTCCTTTCTCCCTCAGGATCTTCAGGATCTGGGTATGGAGATGGTCCAGCCCCCGATCGTTGTCTACATAGTAAATATCGACGCCATTCCCATTCAATTTAGAACAGATTCTCCGCTGTGCCCGCATTCTCCGCAGCACCTGAAGCAAGCCTGCTCGATCCCGCCGGCGTGAGCGTTTCAGCCGCTGAATCAGTGGAGCCCGGACACAGATCACCGCATCGCAGAGGCGCTCAAGCCCCATACGGAACAGAACCGCGGCATTGATAACCACCGCTCCCCCCAGTTGCCCAAGTACGCGTTCCACCTCCCCGACCATGGGGGGATGGACGATCGACTCCAGTGCCCGCAGCTCCCGGGGATTCCCGAATGCCCTCTGTCCCAAAGTCCGGCGATCGATCGCCCCCTGAGGCGTAAAGATATCCGCACCGAAGTGCCGCCGAAGCTCCGCCTGCACCCCGCTTTTCTCCAGGATTCGATGACCCACCCGATCCACGTCGATTTCCGAGAAGTCCAACTCTTTCAGAACAGAAACCAGGGTGTTCTTACCGGAACAGTACGCCCCGGTCACGCCGAGAACAAAGGAAGCGCTAATGGATGTCCCCCCAGGTCGGCCCGACCTCCAGGCTTACCCGCAGGGGAACGGTGAGCTCCACCGCCGCTTCCATCTTCTCCCTGATCAGCTCCCTGCCCCGGTCGAGCTCACCGTCCGGGACCTCGAAGATCAGCTCGTCGTGTACCTGCAGCAGTAAGCGGGAGGCCATTCGTCGTTCTGCAAGGGCGAGGGTCACTTCGATCATGGCCTGTTTGACGATGTCCGCCGCACTTCCCTGCACCGGAGAGTTCACGGCCACCCGCTCGGCAGCCATCTTCTCCGTGCGGTTGCGGCTGTTGATCCGGCTGATCGGACGCCGGCGCCCCATGATCGTCTCCACGTATCCCCTCTGTTCGGCCTGGCGGACCGTCTGCTTGATGAAGCGATCTACTCCGGCGTAGCGTTCGAAGTAACGCCGAATGAACTGTTCGGCGTCCCGACGGGGGATGCGCATATCCCGGGCAAGCCTGAAGGCGGACATTCCGTAGATCACACCGAAATTGACGGTCTTGCCCACCCGCCGCTGCTCGGGCTTCACCTGCGCCTCATCCACACCGTAGAGAACCGCAGCGGTCTGCCTGTGGATATCCCTGTTTTCACGGAAGGCCTCTAGGAGCATCGGATCCTCGGACAGATGGGCCAGCACAACCAACTCGATCTGTGAGTAGTCGGCGCTCAGGAAGCTGCAGCCGGTATCCGGAACGAAGGCCCTGCGGATGTGCCTGCCCGATTCCTCGCGAATCGGGATGTTCTGAAGGTTCGGATCCTTGCTGGCCAGACGACCGGTGGCCGCTCCGGTCTGGATATAGTGGGTGTGCAATCTCCCGCTATCCGGATTAACCAGCTGGGGAAGGGCATCCACGTAGGTGGATTTGAGCTTGGCAAGCATGCGGTGATTGAGCACCAGCTCCGGAACCTTGTTTCCCGTCCGGGTGAGCTCCATCAGCACGAAGTTATCCGTTGACTGCCCTGTCTTGGTCTTCTTCACCGGTGGAAGAGCCAACTCATCGAAAAGAACCGCCTGCAGCTCCTTGGTGGAGCGGACGTTGAATCTGCGGCCGCAGAGTGCAAAGATCTCCTCCTCCACCTTGTTCAGCTCAGCCTCCAGCTGGACGCTGTAGGTGCGCAGCTGCCCGGCATCCAGGCGAATCCCGGCGATCTCCATCTCCGCCAGGATCCCTACCAGGGGCATCTCCAGATCG
>CAZFMD010000332.1:0-2933 GCA_964520025.1 uncultured Spirochaetaceae bacterium | reverse complement strand
TCTACGATACACTTATAGAGAGCGGAACCCGCAAAAAGGGCAAGAAGGTGAAATTTCTGGACTTGGTACAGGGAAACTATTAAATTACGAACTATGAATGAGAAGGATGTAATCTACGTCCCCAACGTAATCGAGCAAACCGGAAGGGGCGAACGTACTTGGGATATATTCTCCCGGCTCCTCAAAGACCGAATCGTCTTTGTGAACGAGGAGATCATCGATTTCAGCGCCAACACGGTGGTAGCCCAGCTGCTGTTCCTGGAATCCCAGGATCCGGATAAGGACATCCACCTGTACATCAACTCTCCCGGCGGGACGGTGACCGCCGGGCTGGCCATCTATGATACCATTCAGTACATCAAACCGGATGTGCAGACGATTTGCCTGGGCCAGGCGGCCTCCATGGGAGCGCTGCTGCTGACCTGCGGAACCCCTGGAAAACGATTCGTGCTGCCCTCCTCCCGCATCCTCATCCACCAGCCCTGGGGCGGGGTAGCCGGCCAGGCGGCGGATATCGGCATTCAGGCACGGGAGATCGTACGGATGAAGCGGCTGATCATTCAGTACTTCGCCCGTCACACCCAGAAGAGCGAAAAGGTGATTGCCCAGGATCTGGAAAGAGACTACTATATGTCTGCCGAGGAAGCGGTAGAGTACAAGTTAGCAGACAAGATCCTGGAACGGCCGAAGAACAATGAGCAAACTGGCAAGAAATGAAGGCCTTAAGGTCTGCTCCTTCTGCGGGAAAAGCGCGGATACCGCCCGCCGGTTGATCGCCGGTCCCGGTGTCTACATCTGCGACGAGTGCGTCATCGTCTGCAAAAAGATCCTGGACGAGGAGGACGAGCTCCTCTCCGCCGAGTTCAAAGAGGACATCCCCACTCCCAAAGAGATCAAGGAGTACCTGGACCAGTACGTAATCGGCCAGGAACAGGCCAAGCGAGTCCTCTCGGTAGCGGTCTACAATCACTACAAGCGCATCGCCATGGGCCACAAGCTGGATCCGGATGTTGAGATGGAGAAGTCCAACATCCTGATGATCGGTCCCACCGGCACGGGCAAAACCCTCCTGGCCCGCACCCTTGCCAGCAAACTGAAGGTTCCCTTCTCTATCGCCGATGCCACCACCCTGACAGAGGCGGGCTACGTGGGTGAGGATGTGGAGAACATCCTGCTTAAGCTCATCCAGAATGCGGGCAACAACATCGCAGCGGCGGAAAAAGGAATCGTCTATATCGATGAGATCGACAAGATCTCCCGGAAGACCGAAAACGTATCCATAACCAGAGACGTTTCCGGCGAGGGCGTGCAGCAGGCCCTGTTGAAGATCATCGAGGGCACCGTGGCCTCGGTACCCCCGCAGGGGGGGCGCAAGCATCCCAACCAGGAGATGCTCAAAATCAACACGAAAAATATCCTGTTCATCTGCGGCGGCGCCTTCGTAGGGCTGGACAAGATCGTGGATTCCCGGATTTCCAAGCATCCGATGGGCTTCGGCGCCGATGTCAAAGGCACGCATGAGCGCGACCTGGTCGAGCTATACACCCACCTGCATCCCGATGACCTGATCCGCTTCGGCCTGATTCCGGAGTTCGTGGGACGCCTGCCCATCAACGTCACCCTGGAGGAGCTGAGCCTGGAGGTGCTGAAACGCATCATCACCGAACCCCGCAACGCCATCGTCAAGCAGTACAAGGCCTCGATGAAGCTGGACGATGTAGAGCTTATCTTCGAGGATGAGGCCATCGAAGCGATCGCCAAAAAGGCCAGTTCGATTAAGACCGGCGCCCGGGGCTTGCGAGCCATCGTGGAACAGGTGATGGTGGGCATCATGTACGACATCCCCTCGATTAAGGGGAAAAAACGGGTGATCGTTACCCCGGAAGTCGTCGACAAATCTGTAGATCCTGAGATCACGCTAATAGACGCCAAGAAAACCGCATGAAGATCTTTCCCTCGAGGACTGAGCTCTGCCTCGTACCTTTGCGGGATCTGGTCATCTTCCCCAACATGGTTGTTCCCTTCTTCGTGGGCCGAAAGAAGTCCATCCGTGCCGTTCAAGAAGCCATGGGCAAGGGCAAACTGTTGTTCCTGGCAACCCAGAAGCAAAACAACGAGGAGGAGCCGGGGGAGGAGGATATCTATCCGATCGGCACTGTGGCCCGGATCCTACAGATGCTGAAGCTTCCCGACGGTACGATCCGCCTGCTGGTGGAAGGCAATGAGAGGGCCAACATCGTCCGATACTTGGAATCCCGGGCCTACTTCAAGGTTCAGGTCCGGACCATTGAGGAGAGCCGCAACATAGCCGCCGACGTATCCGCCATGACCCGTACGGTCGTCAAGGAGTTCAATCGCTACAACGCCCTGTACAAGAAGATCCCCAAGGAGATCCTGGCGGGAATCGACAAGGTTGATTCGCCCAACAAACTGGTCAACATGATCAGCTCCAACGTCCCGATCAAGGTGGAGAAGAAGATCGAACTGCTCTCCCAGGTCGATATTCGTCAGCGCCTGGAAAACCTGGCCACTACCCTGGCCATGGAGACCCAGGTCCTGGAGATCGAGCAGAGTATCACCTCGAAGGTACGGAAAAAGATCCAGAAGACCCAGAAGGAGTACTTCCTCCAGGAACAGCTCAAAGAGATCCACAAGGAGCTGGGCTCGGATAAGGAAGATCCCACCGGGGCCAAGGATCTGGAAGCGAAGCTAAAGGGCAAGAACCTTCCCGAGGATGTGCATCAGAAATGCGAGAAGGAGCTGAAACGCCTGGCCCGGATGCAGCCGATCTCCCCCGAATCGGCGGTGCTGCGCACCTACCTCGAGTGGATCGTGGATCTTCCCTGGACCGAGAGCACCCAGGAGATTCGGGATATCGAGTACGCCCGCAAGATCCTGGATGAGGATCACTACGACCTGAAAAAGGTCAAAGA
>CAZFMD010000331.1:0-2963 GCA_964520025.1 uncultured Spirochaetaceae bacterium | reverse complement strand
GGACCAAACGGATGACGATGCAGATAATAAATTAGTAGATTATACCCGAGCAAAATTGATACGGCATGGCCTTCAGGGGCATGTCCGGGAGGACAACGATGTTTAAGGGTTTGACCCAGCGAGCTCAAAAAATACTGACAGTACTGGCCCAGGAAGAGGCGAAGAGATTCCATTCCGACCAGCTTCTGCCTGAACATATAGTTATTGCCCTGCTCAAAGACGGGGAGGGTGTTGCGGTCAAGGCATTACAGAAAGCCAAGGTGGACCTCGGTGAGATGCAGCTGGAAATCGAGCATTCCCTGCCCATGGGCAAAGGCGGATTGATTCTGGGGGATGTCCCTCCTTCGAAGAGAGGGAAAAAGATACTGGAGGATTCCGCAGCGGAAGCCCGAAACATGGGCCACGAGTATATTGGCACCGAACACCTGTTGCTGGCCTCCAGCCAGGAGAAGGACAGCGCCACCGCCCGTTATTTGATTCGCCACAAGGTGGATACCGGCAAGTTGCGGGAGCTTATCATACAGATCAACGGCCTGGGGGATCTGAATCAGCAGGTGCAGCAGAAGAGAAAGTCCCAGCCCCTGGCCCGCAAGGCCACCCCTACACTGGACGAGTTCAGCCGGGACCTGACAAAGTTGGCCCGGGAGGACAAGCTGGATCCGGTCATCGGCAGGAGCCGAGAGATCCAGAGGGTCGTGCAGATACTGGCTCGCCGGACCAAGAACAATCCGGTGCTGATCGGAGAACCCGGGGTGGGCAAAACGGCCATCGTGGAGGGCCTGGCTCAGAGAATCGTGAACGGCAATGTGCCCGAAGCGCTGGCCGGGCGTCGGGTGTTGACTCTGGATCTGGCCTCTCTGGTTGCAGGAACCAAATATCGGGGAGAGTTCGAAGAGCGCCTCAAGAGGGTGATGAAGGAGATCGTTGCGGCAAACAACGTGATTCTGTTCATCGACGAGCTGCACACACTCATAGGCGCCGGCGGGGCGGAGGGCGCCATTGACGCCTCGAATATGCTCAAGCCGGCTCTATCCAGAGGGGAGTTGCAGTGCATCGGAGCGACCACGCTGAACGAGTACCGTAAATACGTGGAGAAGGATGCCGCCCTGGAACGCAGGTTCCAGCCCATCTATGTGGAAGAGCCGACCCTGGAAGAGACCATCGCGATTCTCAAGGGATTGAAGGAGCATTACGGAAAGTTCCACCACGTCACCTATACCTACGAAGCTCTGGAAGCCTCTGCGGCTCTGTCTCACCGCTATATTTCGGACAGGTTCCTCCCCGACAAAGCGATCGACCTGATCGATGAAGCGGGCAGTCGTAAGAAGATCGACAACAGCGTGCGCCCCAAGGAGCTGGCCAAAATAGAGAGTGAGATCGAAAAACTGAGCGTGAAGAAGAGCAACCTCGTGGCTCAACAGAACTACGAGCAGGCCGCCGCCATACGAGACCAGGTAAAGACCCTGCGGAACCAGATGGAGACGGTAAAGCAGGACTGGGAAGCGAATCTGCGGGTCGAGGAGAATCTGGTCGACGTGGAGGAGATCCAGACAGTGATCTCGGAGATAACCGGGATACCTCTGAACAGAATCGCTCAGAGTGAATCGGAGAAGCTGCTGAAAATCGAGGATGAGCTGCACAAACGGGTAATCGGACAGGACTCCGCGATCAGTTCGATCGCCTCCGCCATTCGCCGTTCCCGCACCGGCCTGGGCTCACCCAAGAGACCCCTTGGATCGTTCATCTTCCTCGGTCCTACCGGCGTGGGCAAGACCCTGTTGGCCAAAACTCTGGCGGCTTTTTTGTTCGGCAATGAAGATTCGCTGGTGCGTATCGATATGTCCGATTTCATGGAGAAGCACAACGTGTCGCGCCTTGTCGGCGCACCTCCGGGATACATCGGTTATGAGGAGGGGGGGCTGCTCACCGAAAAGATCCGCCGGCGGCCCTACAGCGTGATTCTGCTCGATGAGATCGAAAAAGCCCATCCGGATGTGTTCAACCTGCTGCTTCAGGTACTGGAGGAGGGGCAGTTGCAGGACAACCTCGGCCACACCGTGAGCTTTCGCAATGCCGTGCTCATCATGACCTCCAATGCAGGCGCCCGGGAGATCAGCAAAGATGCCTCCCTGGGATTTCACGTGGAAGAGGGCATGCTGCGCTACGAAGAGATTCGCACCAGCGCCCTGAGCGAGATGAAGCGCCTGTTCAATCCGGAGTTCATCAATCGGGTCGATGAGGCCGTGGTCTTTCACAGCTTGAACCGTGACCATCTGCGGGATATCCTGGAGCTGATGGTCAATGAAGTGCAGGAGCAGCTGACCGAGCAGAATATCACACTGGAGATCACGACCGCGGCGCGTACCTTTCTGATAGAGGAAGGGTATGATGAGAAGTACGGTGCTCGCCCGCTGCGTAGAACCCTGCAGCGCCTGGTGGAGGATCCGTTGTCGATCGACATCCTCAAGGGCCGCTTCAAGCAGGGCAGCACTATCGTTGTGGACTCCAAGGATGAGAAGATCGTCTTCAGATCGAAGAGAAAGCGAAAGAACCCGGAGAAGGGAACTAAGGCCAATACGGATTCCGGCAACAGCTCCGATTCCTCCAAGCTTCCCCAGGAACTCGCCGTACGCTGAGTGCGGGCAGCACGCCCCGAGGAGAGTTTTTGCGTATCAGAGTCTCTCTGCTGACTTTGCTAGCCATTCTTTTTCTGAGCCCGCTGGCGGCTGCTCAGGGCGCTGAAAAGCTCTTCGAAGCCGGGAGAAAGGCCTTTCAGGATGGCATGTACGTCATGGCCGGGAGGAACTTCCGGGAGCTGACCGATCAGTATCCGGACAGCCCTCTTGCCGACGATGCGGAGTATCTGAGCGCGGTGGCGGATTTCTATCTCGGGGAGTTCGAGGCTTGTGTTTCCACCTTGAAGAACTACGCCCGCAAGTATCCCCGTTCGGCAAACAACCGCA
>CAZFMD010000330.1:0-2963 GCA_964520025.1 uncultured Spirochaetaceae bacterium | reverse complement strand
TCTCCGGAGCAAACCTTCACCACGCAGTGACCGGTGCTACCCAATACGGACGGATCGATTGCAGCGGTCGCTGTCTTGCCCGCATCGATGAACACCCCACGGGGTACGGCAATCCCCATGCTGCTGAGCAGGCTTTTACTCTCCCACTCGTTCGGTTTGCCGGGAATGGAAACCGAAGAACGCCACCGCTTCAGCACGGCTGCCGTGTTTGGTTCGCTCATGGCCCTTCTCGTAGCGCCAAAACAATCCGTCCCCGCTCCACCAGAAAGCGAACAGCTCGGACCGTCCGCGTTAGGGAGGGAAAGCCGATCATGCCCTTCTTGTAGAACTCTTTGAGATAGGTATCCGTGAAGGGGCCGTACTCCGTGAATATGAGCACGGGCTTGTCACTGCCCGTGATTAAATCCGCCATCCTGTCGATCAGCTTGTCGGTCACGGCGTGGGGCGCGAAGAAGGTGATGCAGATGAGGATGTCCACCCCCTCGTCCTCCAGCAGCGCTTCCATCGTGTGTACATACATCTCATTTGTGACCCCCGCTGTCAGATCCACCGGGTTGTGACAGGAGGCGAAGGCGGGGGCTTTCTCCCGTATCCTGGAAATTGTTCTCTCAGACAGCTCAGCCATCTGCAGCCTGGCCCGGGGGCTGTCGCTCTCTATGTAGTCGGCGCACATCACCCCGAAGCCCCCCGCACCGGTGACCACCGCCACTCGGTTTCCCCGTGCCGGGGGCAGGTAGGAGAGGGTCTTGGCCGCGTCGCACAGTTCCTCGTCATCGAAGGCCCGCTGGATCCCGTACTGCCGAAACGCTCCGCTCACCACCCTGTCGCTTCCGGCCAGCTTCCCGGTGTGGGAGCTGACCGCGGATACGCCGGAGGGAGTTCTTCCGGCTTTGAGGGCAACTACCGGTTTGCCGAGGGAGACCTCCCTGGCCGATTCTAGAAACCTTCGCCCCTGTTCCACATTCTCGATGTACAGGGCGATACAATCGGTCTTGTCCTCCACCCCGAAATGCTCGATGAAATCCAGCTCGTTCAGATCGATCTTGTTCCCCAGGCCGACGAAGGCCCTCATGGGAAAGCCGGTGTTGCTCGCCAGCCCGAGGGCTTCCACGCCCACCGAACCGCTCTGGCTGATAAAGGCGATTCCCCCGCCATCCGCCAGGGCCCGGTCGCCGTGCTCCACGAATATCGTGTCGAAGTTGTTCTCAGGGACAAAAACCCCGAGTGAGTTCGGTCCCAGAATGCGGCTTCCCCACTGTTCCGGTATCGCCCTCAGGCGTTCTTCCAGGGCTCTGCCCTGAACGCCTGCTTCGGCAAAGCCTCCGGCAACGATGATGAGGGTGTCGATCCCGCAGCGGGCGCATTGTTCAGCAACCTCAGCCGCCTTTTCGGCCCGCACCGTTATGATCGCCACGTCGACGGTGACCGGCAGGTCGGAAACTTGCGGGTAGCTCTTGTGACCGGAAATTGCATCTTCATGGGGGTTGACCGGATACAACCTTGCCTTGCTGCGTCTCAAACCCTCGAAGATGATGCTCCCCACCTTATCCTTCCTGTTCGAGGCTCCCACCACGGCCGCCGATTCCGGATTGAGAAGTTTATCGATATTCTTGAAACTGACCTTCGCGGTGCTCATTGCTCTGGATTCCCGTATATGCTACGCTCCTCTCGTCTCTGCCTATTCTACAAGGAGGACGGTAAAAAAATAAGAGCACGGAATACGGTGAACAGTTGAAGCCATTTCAGATCCTGCGAAAGATTGAATCCCTATCCATCGGCGCGGTTTCCGGAGGATTGGCGGCCATAGATCTCATCCTTCTGGCCACGGGTGCACTGGTGCTCATCGGTCTGATCGTCGTGGCGATTTCCTCCGGCGTTGAGGGAGAGAAGCGTGCATGTCGCCGCTCCCTGATCGCCGCTTTGCTGCTTTCCCTGCCTTTTGCCCTTCTCGGCCTGCTCGACTTTCACGGCCAGGCGATCGCAGGCTGGATTATCCTCGGCCTGTTCTGGGGAGCGTCGCTGGTTCTGGTCCTCCCGATCCGCATCGCTCCCGCCCCGCGGGACGGAATACCGGCGGACAGGTTCGATGAGCGGGACACGATCTTCAGCCGGGCGGAACTACAAGCGGGCACCAACCGCTTCCGGGAGTATTACAAGCGACGCCCGCAGAATCTCGAGGCGGACGAGCGTTTTCGATCAGAGCCCGGGCTGCTATCTCTGGGTTCCAGGGAGGCGGACCACCTGGCTTTTACCGCCGTGGAAGCCGGCTTCTTCACCGAGGAGTATCTGCGCTTCATTGCCGACGGAGAGGTGAGCCCACAAAGGATTCAGGTGGAGCCTGAGAAGATCACGGAGTACATCCGGGCACTGGCACGCTATCTTGGAGCCCACTCGGTGGGGTTCACGCTGCTCAAGCCCGAACACCTCTACACCAACCGAGGCCGCCGGGAGTGGTACGGAGAGCCCGTGAAAAACGATCAAAAACACGCGATCGCCTTCACCGTTGAGATGGACTACCGCATGACCCGCCAGGGGCCCAAATCGGGTACGGTCATGGAAACAGCCAAGCAGTACCTGCGGGCTGCCGAGATCGCCGTTCAGGTAGCGGATTTCATCCGCCGATTGGGGTACTCGGCCCGGGCCCATATCAGCAGCCACTACGAGGTGATCTGTCCCCTGGTGGCCCGGGATGCGGGATTGGGCGAGATCGGCAGAATGGGCCTGCTCATGACGCCCCGTCTCGGTCCCAGGGTCAGGATATCGGTGGTCACCACGGAACTGCCTCTGGTCCCGCAGCCCCGAAAGTTCGACAGCACCATGATCGAGTTCTGCGAGATCTGCCAGAAGTGCGCCGCGGTTTGCCCCAGCCAGTCGATACCCAAGGGTTCCAGAGCCGAGAAGAACGGGGTGCTGCGCTGGAAGATCAACCCCGAGAGCTGCTACACCTACTGGTGCAAGGTGGG
>CAZFMD010000329.1:0-2965 GCA_964520025.1 uncultured Spirochaetaceae bacterium | reverse complement strand
ATGGCTGCGAATCAGATCGTCCATGAATGACTCCGCTGGAATGAAATTGAAAACGGTGCTATATTCTATGGGAAAAACTCAAACGTTGCAAGAAAATAGGGTGCTCTCATGATCGAAACAGACCTGCAGTATGGTGAAAAGGTAAGAATTGAGCCGGGAACGAGTATCTACACCATCGGGGACCCCCTTTCCAACCATCCGATCTACTACGTGATTGCCGGTCTCATCCGCATCGGAATCCCACTGGCGGACGGATCGACCATTCCCGTCTATCAACACCCCGATTCGGTGTTCGGCGTAGTAGAGTCCCTTCTGGACTGCACACGCCTGACCACCGCCTACTGCATGGAAAACTCGATACTCTATCGTTGGGACAGGGAAGGGTTCGACGTGGCCTCGAGCGTATCTTGGGAGTTGGCCCTGGAAACGATCACCGGGCTCACGCGCACCCTTCGTATCATGAACGCCGAGTTTGGCGATCGCATCCAATCCGGTTGAAGCAATGAGGGGCAGGTAGCATGTCGGACCAGAACTATGCAGAGATCATGAAGATCGCCTTCCAGGCTGAGGAGGCGATCAATGAGGGAATAATCGACAAGTTCGGAAGAAAATACGGGGATAAAACAGTTCTCATCAAGGAGGGAGATGTCCAGCAGGAGATCTTCTGGATTCTCTCGGGGGAAGTGTACATCACCCGAAAAATGGGGGACAAGTACAAAGTCATGGCTACCCTGGGCAAGGGGGAGCTGTTCGGAGAGATGAGTTTTTTCGACAAATCCGTGCGCTCGGCAACCGTAATCACCAAGGGCACTGTGGAGGCGCTGGTATTCTCCAAGGAGAATTTTCAGGAGATCTTTGCGGCCAGCCCCCAGTGGACAAAACGACTACTGGTGTCCCTCTCCGGTCGCATTCGGCGGATGATCGAAAAACTTCAGGGAGCGTGAGCTTCTGAATCGGGACTCTCATTCGAAGTGCAATGAATACCGTCCCCCCCTGAAAGTCAAAGTACAGCGATGCCCGAACAGTCGGGAGATCATTTGCTCTTTCAAGGTTTGTCGCCTCCCTCCACAGGCCAACACACGGCCCCCGTCGAGAATCAGAACCCCCTCATAAGCTCCCGTGATTTCCTCTACATGATGGGTCACCGTGATCACTGTCATGTTCGGCTTCTCGACGAACATCAGTTGCAGGGAATCGAGAAACTCCTCCCGAGACAGGGGATCCAGTCCCATGCATGGCTCGTCCAGAAGTAATATATCCGGCTCCGCCATCAGAGCGCGGGCAAGCAGAACACGCTGGCGTTCACCGGTGGATAAGGTAGCGAAACGCCGGCCGATCAACCGTTCCGCCCGCAAAGACTCGAGGCTGCTCGCGGCCCTTTCCCGCTGGGCGGGTGTGCACTGTTCGTAGAAAGAGAGGGTTCCCCTCTCACCGGCCAGCACGACCTCCAGGGCGTTCATAAACTCCGGGATCATGTTTCGCAGGTCATAGTGAACCCAGCCGATTCGGGTACGGAGCTCCCTCAGATCCGTATGGCCGAACTCCCGGCCCAGCACGGTAAGCCGTCCGCTGGAGGGGAACAGATAACCGGTAATCAGCTTGAGCAAGGTGGTCTTGCCGCTGCCATTCGGTCCAAGCAGCGCCCAACGGCCGCCGGCAGCCACCTCCCAGTCGATGCTCCTGAGAATAGGGGTGCCCCGCAGCTCAAAGGAAACATCCTGCAATAGAATCGAGATTTCTCCGCCACATGCCCTCATCGGGACAGAGTAGCTGAAATTCACTATTATGAATACAGGAAATGGCCACCGCGATCCTTCGCTTTTACGAAGAGCTCAACGATTTTCTTCCCGAGGCTAGAAAAAAGCGGGAGTTCCGTGCCCGTTTTCACCCCGGGGACACTGTCAAAGCCCTGATCGAATCTCTGGGCATACCTCACACCGAGGTGGATCTGATCCTGGTAAACGGCCTTTCCGTGCCTTTCGAACAGAAGGTGAATCAGGGGGATCGGATCAGTGTGTATCCGGTATTCGAGTCGATGGAAATCGGCTCTGTTACCAAGGTGCGCCCGGAAGCTCTACGTCGCACCCGTTTCGTCCTGGACGTACATCTGGGAAAACTGGCCAAATTGCTGCGCATGCTGGGTTTCGATACTCTGTACTCAAACAGTTACGACGATGCCAGCCTCTCCCGCATTTCCCGCAACCATCGCAGGATCATCCTCACCCGGGATCGGGAACTGCTCAAGCGATCCATGATTACCCACGGATACTGCCTGCGCTCCGATCAGCCGATGGAGCAGCTTGTCGAAGTGCTGAAGCGTTTCGACCTGCGGGAAAAGGTCAGGCCTTTCAGTCGCTGCCTGCGTTGTAACAGCCTTCTGCGGGAGATAGACAAAAAACAGGCCGCAGCCTCAGTGCCCGAGTACGTGGCCCGAACCTACCGGCACTACAAGAGCTGCCCCGAGTGCGGCAGGATCTACTGGCAGGGATCCCACTGGGAGCATATGAAAAGCGTACTGGAAGCTAATCTTTGATGTTGTACTTCTTCTTGAAGCGCTCGATCCGCCCGGCGGTGTCCACCAGTTTCTGCTTGCCTGTAAAAAAAGGATGGCAATTCGAACAAATCTCAACCTTAATGTCTTTAGCAGTAGAGCGGATCTCCAACACGTTCCCACAGGCACAGGTGACCGTGGTGGGTTCATATTTCGGATGAATATCTTTCTTCATAGTTACCCTCACATATCGCCGTTCGCTGAGGTGTTCATCGACTTCAGGAACGCCTCATTATTCTTACTTTTTTTCATCCTGTCAATGAGCAACTCGATAATCTCCAGATCATCCATCGGCCCGATAACCTTTCGCAATACCCACAACTTGCTCAGAACATCCTCGGGAAGCAGCAGTTCCTCCTTACGAGTGCCGGATCGCTTGATGTTGATGGCCGGGAACAGGCGCCTGTCGGAGAG
>CAZFMD010000328.1:0-2987 GCA_964520025.1 uncultured Spirochaetaceae bacterium | reverse complement strand
TGCCGCGAGTCGGCTGTGGCGAGTCCCGGTGTTGATGGGATCCACCACAGCACCAGGAGGTACACGACCAGGATGCTGACACCCACGGTTGCAGCCAGCAGAATGTGGCCCTCCCCCCCCAGCAGGGTCAGGCTGGCAAACCCGATGATCGAGGTCAGAGCAGTCAGGGAGAGAGGAACCGTAAGGTACTGCCGCACCCTTTCCCCGTTGCTCGAGGCACTGGAGCGGCGAAGGTGGTAGAACATGTGGAGCAAGTAGTCGCTCAGGAGGCCGAAGTTGAAGATGGGAACCAGGATCACGAAGGGCGAGATCTGTCCCCCGAACAGTCGGAAGCAGCCGTAGGCGAAGGTGGTGGCCAGGAGTTTTAAGGCCCAGGCTGTCATCAGCACCTTCCAGCTTCGGAAGAACAGGAAATAGATCAGGGAGACCAGCAGGAACACCACGGGCAGCATCTTGAGCATGTCCCGGCTCAACAGGCGCTCGTTGTACACCCGGATGGCCCGCAGGCCGCTGAAATCCAGCGGGACGCCGTGGCGAGTTTCGATGCCGCTCTGGAGGTTTTCGATCTGCCGGATCAGGTCGTGGGAGGGGTAGGTGAATCCCGGCTCCAGGTAAAACACGCAGGTTTGGAAATCCTGGCTCAGATAGGGCCGGATTTCCGGAAAATCCGTGTACCGGGCTTTCAACTGCTCAACCGCTGCGGGGTCGTAGGATTGCAGCAATGATTCTGGAATGAACGGTAACACCAGGATCTCATCCTGTTCCGCCCGGATCACGGAGGCGGTCAGGAGGGAACTGTACCTGCGCAGTCCCTTCATCTCAGCCAGAGAGCGGTCGATCTCAGCCACGATAGCAAGGCCGCCGGCGTCCAGCGCGTTCTGCGGGTGCCCGGAGAAATCTGTGGTTATCAGCAGGATATCCCGGGCGGCTGCGGGCAACAGGGAGTCGGCCCACTCCACTTCGGTTGTTTCTTCCTTTGGCAGGAGTTGCTCAAGCACAGGGTAGAGCGAGACAACGAGTAGGATGAGAAGGGGGATGTTCCTGGCTTTCAGTACCATCTTCACCGAACTATCCATCTCGTCGATAAGCTACCCCCCCTGAGTGTGCTAATCGGCTTGCTGCGTATCTCGCTCACAACTGTCATTATGATCGTAGAGGAAGCGCCACGCAAACCAATTTTGAAGATATTTTATCTCGGCTCCGACTATGATGAGTGCCGGATTCTCGACTTCCAGACGGCATCCGATCCTTTCTTTTTGGCGGTGCATTCTTTATATTTGTCTTCGACTGGCTCGATGAATCGAACGAAGTAGACAGAAGGACTGATGCAACTCCATGAGATCCAACAGTTTGAGCCCTGAATTGAACCGCATTCTTCTCTCCGTGGAGAAGCCCGGCCGCTACACCGGCGGTGAGTACGGGATCGTGCGCAAGGATTCCGCCGATCTGCTGCGCTTCGCCATCTCCTACCCGGATCTGTACGAGATCGGCATGTCCAACCTGGCTGTCCGCTACCTGTATCAGCAGCTCAACGCCCTGGAGCAAGTGGCCTGTGAGCGGGTGTTCGCCCCCGCCCAGGACTTCGAGTCGGAGCTGCGGGCGCACCGCCTGCCTCTCTGTTCCCTGGAAACCGGAACCCCGCTGCGGGAATTCGATCTGATCGGCTTTTCCGTCGGCTACGAGCTCATTCTGACAAATCTGCTGAATATCCTGGACCTGGGGGGAATCCACCCGCGCAGGGAGGATCGAGGCGCGGATGAGCCTGTGGTGATCGCAGGCGGTCCGGCC
This sequence comes from uncultured Spirochaetaceae bacterium, assembly GCA_964520025.1. Classification (GTDB taxonomy): domain Bacteria; phylum Spirochaetota; class Spirochaetia; order SZUA-6; family DRHE01; genus JAFGQJ01. Next base: position 1,199 of record CAZFMD010000328.1, on the reverse strand, counting down.
GTGACCAATCCGGCTCCCTTCGGGCTGTTCATCGACGCGGTTTTCATAGGCGAGTTCGAGGCCGTGGCGGATACCCTTATGCCGCAGCTCGTAGCGCTGAAACAAGGAGGCGCCTCCCGCTCCGACATGATCGAGCGGCTCGCGCAGCAGACCGACATCTGGACGCCGGGGAAACAGGGAGCGGTTCGCCGTTCTCACTGGCGGGGCTTCGGGACTTCCGGACGGGCCGGTTCCGCAGAGCCGCGGGCAGCAGCCAGGTTTCCCGTTCCGAACATCAAGACGGTCCAGGATCACGGGGTGGTGGAAATCATGCGGGGGTGTCCAAACGGCTGCCGCTTCTGCCATGCAGGGATCTTCTACCGGCCGTATCGGCAGAAAGAGCCGCAGCTGATCCTGAGGCAGGTGGAGGATCAGGTATTCCGATACGGCTACCGGGAAGTAACCCTGTCTTCCCTGTCCTCCGGCGACTACCCCGGGCTCCCGGATCTGGTCAAAGGTTTGACCCGCCGTTTCGAGCCGCTCAAGGTATCCTTTTCCATGCCGTCCCTGAAAATCAACAACCTCGCCCTCGATCTGATGACCGAGCTGTCAACGGTTCGCAAGAGCGGTTTGACCTTTGCTGTGGAAACGCCCCTGGAGGAGTGGCAGAGAGGACTGAACAAGCTGGCCACCCTGGAAAAGACCCTGGAGCTCCTGGCAGAGGCACGGAACCGAGGGTGGCGGGTCGCAAAGTTCTACTTCATGGTCGGGCTGCCGGTTGCGCAGGGTGCGGAAGAGACGCAGCCGATCATCGATTTCCTGAATGAAGTCCGAGCACGGGCGAAGATGAACCTGAACGTGAATGTTTCCTGCTTCATCCCCAAACCCCACACGCCCTACCAGTGGGCGCCCCAGCTGACGGACTATGAGGCCTTGGACCGGATTATGTCGATCAAGCGAGCTGTTTCGGGCAAGGGAGTCACGGTTCGCTATCACTCGCCGTTCTTGTCCCTGCTGGAGGGAGTGCTTTCCAGGGGAGACGAACGGGCCGGAGAGCTGTTCTACACGGCCTTTGCCAAGGGGGCTCGCTTCGACTCCTGGGAGGATCTGGTGCAGCGGGACCTGTGGAAAAACGTCCTGGCAGAGGCCGGTTGGGACGTGGAGGAGCAGACATGCAGGGCCCGGGATTTCGATGTATCTTTGCCTTGGGATTCGATCCA
>CAZFMD010000327.1:0-3021 GCA_964520025.1 uncultured Spirochaetaceae bacterium | reverse complement strand
CACTGATCATGTTCGATATCGACCACTTCAAGAAATTCAACGACACCTACGGGCACCTTCAGGGCGACATCATAATCAAGGAAATCGCCAACATTCTGCGCGCCTCGGTACGCACGATCGATTTCACGGCCCGTTACGGAGGGGAGGAGTTTGCAGTAATTCTCCCCGAAGTGAAAGCAAAGGGTGCGGTGGTGGTGGCAGAACGCATCCGCAAAACCATCGAACAACACCCCTTTAAAGGCGAAGAGGGACCTCTGTACGTGACCGTGTCTATCGGAGTGGCTGAGTTCAAACCGGCCCGCATTCGCTCCGCCTCCCAGCTGATCGCAGAGGCGGACAAGGCATTGTACCAATCCAAAGAAATGGGCCGAAACCAGATTACCGTGCAGAGATAGAGCTCCTCCAGCTCTAAAACACGCGGAACACACTTGACTTTTCCCTCAAAAATCAGTAACTAAAGCCCGTTTAAGAGAAAAACTATGAAAAATGTGGTGTATTCCCTTATTAGCGTCATTTTTCTCTCCTGCTCGGGAAGTGTTTTCAACAACAACAACAACGCCGAAGCGGCCTATCCGGATATACTCACGCCGGAGACGATTGCATTCCTGCTTTCCGAGAAACCCGAGGAGCTGGATCAGGGCCTATATCTGTACAGGATGGAGCTGACCCGATCTCTGGTAGAGCGCTTCTATACCCGGGTGACTGCCGATGTTAAAATAACGGATGCAATCCTCTCGGCGGCGGACAACAACGACATCTCTCTGCCCCTGGCATTCTCACTGGCCTGGGCCGAAAGCTCTTTTAAGGTACGTGCATTGAACTACAACTCCAATTCGGTGGATAGGGGCTTGTTTCAGTTGAACTCCAGGACTTTCCCCAACCTGAAGGACGAGCAGTTCTACGACCCCCAGACCAATGCGGACCACGGCTTGGCCCATTTCCGCTACTGCATCGAGGTCGGTAACGACGAACTGGTGGCTTTGGCCATGTACAATGCGGGTATCAACCGTGTACGCCGGGGTACTCCTTACAGCACTCTCCGCTATGTGGCCAAGATCCTGGACAACGAGCGGAAACTCATCGAATCGTTCGAACAGATGCTCATGGACAAAGGAGAAATCGCCGAGGTCCTGGTGAATCAGCCCTCATGATCGTCGTCCTCCAACACAGCATCAAACCCGCCGACAAGAAGCACATCGTTGCATTCCTCGAGGACAAGGGGTTTCGGATCCGGGAGATCCAGGGTGAAGAGGAGACGATTCTGGGGGCGGTGGGGATCGTTTCCATTGATCTCAGGCAGGTCGAGATTCTCCCGGGTGTTGCCCGGGTCATACCGATCACAAAACCATACAAGCTGGCCTCCAGGGAATTCAAAAAAGAAGACACATTGATACCCGTCGGGCCGGTGAAAATCGGGGGCCTGCGAATCGCCGTGATCGCCGGCCCCTGTTCTGTGGAATCCCGCCAGCAGATTTTAGAAATCGCCTCCCTGGTACGAGAATCCGGTGCAGTGATCCTTCGCGGGGGGGCCTACAAACCCAGGACTTCCCCCTACGCCTTCCAAGGGTTGGGGGAAGAGGGGCTGAAGTACCTCAAGGAAGCGGGAGAGGCAAACGGAATGCCGGTAATCTCGGAAATCGTTACTCCGGAGCATGCCGATATGTTCGCCGAGTATACCGATATCCTGCAGATCGGCGCCCGGAACATGCAGAACTTCGAGTTGCTGAAAACCGTCGGAGCCCTGCATAAACCGGTGCTGCTGAAGAGAGGACCGGCGGCCACCATCCAGGACCTGTTGATGTCCGCCGAATACCTGCTGGCCCATGGTACAGACTCCGTGATGCTCTGCGAGCGGGGCATCCGGACCTTCGAAACCTATACCCGCAACACCCTGGATATCTCCGCCATCCCGGTGGTGAAGAAGCTCAGTCATCTACCGATCCTGGTGGACCCCAGCCACGGTACGGGCATCCGCGCCAAGGTTCTTCCCATGGCCTTGGCCGCAGTGGCGGCCGGGGCGGACGGGCTGATCGTGGAGGTGCACACCGATCCGCAAGCAGCTCTCTCCGACGGGCCTCAATCTCTGTATCCCGAGCAGTTTGAAAAGCTGATGCGGGATATTCAGGCTCTGACCCCGGTACTGAGCAAGGAGCTTGCCCGGCTTCCCGAGAAGCTTCCCCAGGCGCCTCCCTACACCCCGGCCATCCGAACCAAAGAAGGATCGATCAAAGTGGCTTTTCAGGGCGAACCCGGAGCGTTCAGCGAAAACGCACTGCGCCGCTATTTCCCCGATGACACTCAATCGCTACCGCTGCAGGAGTTCCGGGACGTCTTCGAATCGGTGTTGACGGGTAAGAGTCCTTACGGGATCATCCCGATCGAGAACACCCTGACCGGCTCCATACATCAGAACTACGATCTCCTGCTCCAGTACCCGGATCTCCGCATCGTAGGTGAAAAGACGATCCGGATCATTCACAATCTCATCGGGCTGCCAGAGGCACAGTTGAAGGATATCAGGCGGGTCTACTCCCACCCGCAGGGGTTGTCCCAGTGTTCCCGCTTTCTGGACGGCTATCCGCAGTGGGAGAAGATACCCTTCTACGATACCGCCGGAGCGATCGCCTTCATCGCCAAACAGGGAAAAAGGGAAAACGCAGGAATCGCCAGCGCGGCTGCGGCTCGGGTCCACAAGATGAAGGTGTTGAAAGAGGGAATCGAGACCGACAGCCAGAACTATACCCGCTTCGTAATCATCGCCCGGGAAGAGATCGCTCTGGCCGAACAGCGGAGCGCAACGGCCAACCGGGCTAGCCTTGTCTTTTCCACGGCCAACACACCGGGATCCCTGTTCAGAGCACTCCAGGTGCTGGCGGAGCACAAGATCAACATGGTGAAGCTCGAATCCAGGCCTATCGCCGGTAAACCCTGGGAAGAGATGTTCTACGTGGATGTCGATATTCCCGGGGAAGAGAATGCCTTTCAAAAGGCCCTGGAGGAACTTGCGGAGACAACGGAAAC
>CAZFMD010000326.1:0-3022 GCA_964520025.1 uncultured Spirochaetaceae bacterium | reverse complement strand
CGCCGTCCGCACCGTTGGGCCCGAACAGCTGCTGCATATCCGGCCACTCGGATACACCCACAGGCTTGAAAACTAGCTGATCCTTTGTGAGTTTCATCTTTCACCTCGTCTTTGACGCAACAGTTCCTCCATTATTGATGATAAGAGAAATAGAGAAAACCATGCCGAACAGCTCATTCCCTTGAGACCCCCTCTGTCCCCGGCTATAATGGCCTCGCTATGAAAAACCTACTAGATGGAATCGAAGATGTACTGCTGATGGGACCGGGCCCGTCGAGTGTCTACCCGGAAGTCTACAAAGCCCTGAGCCGCAGCACACTGGGCTACATGGACGGCTACTTCATCCGGATCATGGATCAGATCAAGGCGCTGCTGCAGCGGTTGATGAAAACCGGCAATGAATCTACCTTTCCCATCTCCGGCACCGGCATGGCCGGAATGGAGACCTGCCTGGTCAACCTGCTCGATCCGGGGGATGCGATCCTCATCCTGATCAACGGGGTGTTCGGCACCCGGATGCGGGAGATTGCCACCCGCCTGGGAGCGGAAGTGGACACCCTGGAGTGCGAGTGGGGCACACCGGTGCAACCGGCGGCGGTGGAGAAGCGGTTGAAGGACAAGTCCTACAAGATTGTGGCCATGGTCCATGCCGAGACCTCAACGGGGGTGCGTAATCCCGCTGCCGAAATCGGGAGGCTTCTTCACAACACAGATGCACTGTACCTGTTGGATGCGGTTACCAGCCTGGGTGGGATCGAAGTCGACGTGGACGGCTGGGGAGTGGATGCCCTGTACAGCGGTTCCCAGAAGTGCCTGTCCTGCCCGCCCGGACTGGCTCCGGTGACTTTTTCCGCGGAAGCGATGAAGGCGATCACCGGCCGTAAAAACAAAACACCGAGCTTCTATCTGGATGTCGATCTGATCGGCAAGTACTGGGGCGGTGAAAAACGCAGCTATCACCACACCGCTCCGATTAACCTGCTCTACGGTCTGTATCAGGCCCTTGTGCTGGACATGGAAGAGGGCATGGACAAGGTGTTTGCCCGTCACCTGAAGGTCCACGAGCTCCTGGTAGCGGGACTGGAACGGTTGGGTTTGGAGCTCCTGGTGGACAAGGCCTTCCGGCTGCCCATGCTCAATGCCGTGAAGATCCCCCAAGGTGTGGAGGATGCGGCGGTGCGCAGTGCTTTGCGGAGCAAACACAAGATCGAAATCGGCGCCGGTTTGGGACCTCTGGCCGGCAAGATCTGGCGTATCGGCGTGATGGGCCACACCGCCCGGGAGGAAAACGTCGAACGGTTGTTTGATGCGCTTGAGGATGTTCTGTAGCCGCCGTCAACCGAGGATCCGGGAGATCATCTTTCGCTTCAATCAAAGAGGACATCCGAATGACGACACCTGAGCTGTGTTTGAAGAGCGCGGTAGAGCTCTCACAGCTCATCCGAAGCCGGCAGGTCTCCAGTCGCGAAGTAACGGAGGCCCATATCCTACAGATAGAACGAATCGATCCCGAGATCAACGCGATTTGTACATTCCACCCGGAGATAGCCCTCGAGGCAGCCGACTTTGCCGATGCTCAGCTGGCCCGCGGTGAGGAAACCGGACCCCTGCATGGTCTGCCCACGGCGATCAAGGACACCGAGGCCGCCAGAGGGCTTCGCTTCACCGAAGGCTCTCCCATCTTCCGGGACCGTATCGCAGCAGAGGATGCCCTGATCGTAGAACGCATCCGGAATGCCGGGGCAGTGATCATGGGCAAGACCAACGTGCCGGAGTTTGGTGCCGGCTCTCATACCTTCAATCCCCTGTTCGGAGCGACTCACAACGGATACGATCCGGAAAAATCGGCCGGCGGTTCCAGCGGCGGAGCGGGAGCGGCTCTGTGCTGCCGCATGCTTCCCTTGGCCAACGGGAGCGACATGGGCGGGTCTCTGCGAAATCCGGGCAACTTCAACAACGTGGTGGGATTCCGTTGCTCTCCGGGACGCGTTCCCTCCTATCCGACGGCCCTGGGCTGGTTTACCCTAAATGTGCCGGGTCCCATGGCCCGCACCGCCGCTGACACGGCCCTGTTTTTAAGCGCCATCGCCGGGCCGGACGACCGCTGCCCGATAGGGATTTGTGAACCCGGTGAGATCTTTCTCCGACCCTTGGAGCGGGATTTCCGGGGAGTGCGGGTTGCCTGGAGCCGAGACCTGGGAGGTCTGCCTGTTGATCCCCGGGTCACCGACGCCTTGGAGAGCCGACTGGAAGTATTCCGGGATCTGGGCTGTATCGTTGAAGAGGCGGAGCCGGATTTCCGGGACGCCGACGAGATCTTCCGGACCTTGAGGGCCTGGAACATGGCGTTATGCTTCGAAGAGCACCTGCGCCTTCACAAACCGGTGATCAAGGAGACGGTGGTTCACAACACAGAGCAGGGATTCGGGCTCTCCGGCTCCGCCGTGGCCCGAGCCGAGCAAAAGCGTACGGCCCTCTACCAGCGCCTGCGATCGTTCCTGCGGCGCTACGAGTTTCTCCTCTGTCCGGTCAACCAGGTTCCTCCTTTTGAGATAACCATTGAGTACCCGACCGAGATAGCCGGTGTGGAGATGGAGGACTACATCGATTGGATGAGAAGCGCCTACTACATCTCGGTCACGGGCCTACCGGCCCTGAGTGTACCCTGCGCCTTCACTGAGGGGGGATTACCCGTTGGGCTTCAGATTGTAGGAAGGCACCAGAGGGACTTCGAGGTGCTGCAGCTGGCCCACGCTTTTGAGCAGGCCACACTGACCTATCAGCGCCTGCCGTCGGCCATCACACAGGGCGGATAGCGCTTAACGGAAAAGCGGCGAACTCGCAATCTAGCTGAAGATCTTTCCCGGGTTGAGGATCCCGTTCGGATCGAAATCCTCCTTGATCCCCCGCATCATGCGGATCTGAGCCTGATCGACGCCTAAAGAGAGAAAAGGCCTGCGGGTCAGGCCGATCCCGTGCTCCCCGGTGACCATGCCGCCCAGGGACACGGCCAGCCTGTAGA
>CAZFMD010000325.1:0-3025 GCA_964520025.1 uncultured Spirochaetaceae bacterium | reverse complement strand
GTACCCGGCCGTTTCGTAGGCGGCATGTTCATACCCGGCCAAACGCGGTATTCTCTTCCCATCCTGGCGGATGCCGGCTATAAAAATCAGGTTCAAAGATAATCGAGGAGAAGCCATGGACACAAAACGATTGCAGAGCTTGGGTGATTTTTTCTACACCGAGCTGGTAGACAACACCTTGCCATTTTGGATCGAGCACGCAGTGGACAGACGGTACGGCGGATTCACACCATGCTTGGACAGAATGGGCGGGATGCTCAGCCCGGACAAGCCAATGTGGGTTCTATGCAGAATCAGCTGGCTGTTTTCCAGGCTCTACAACGACCTGGAACCGAGGGAGCAGTGGCTGGAGTTCGCCCGCCACGGAATCGAGTTCATCCGCAGATACGGCTTTGACACAGATAGGCGCATGTTCTATGCCGTGAGGCAAGACGGGAGGCCGCTGCGCAAGAGAAGGTACTTGTTCACAGAAACCTTCGGGGTCATCGCCCTGGCCGAATACGCCCGAGCTTCAGGTGATGAAGAGTGTCTATCCCTGGCAAAGAAGACTATGGATCTGATCGTCGATCTTTACAACAAGCCCGGCGCCCTGGAAGCCAAGGTGTTCCCCGAATCATTGAAGACCCGGGGCCATTCCATGGCCATGATCCAGATCAATACGTTGCAGGTACTCAGAGCTGCCGACCCGGGCGGGTCCTACAACTCGCGGATAGACAATGCGATCGAGGAGGTGTTCCGCTACTTCGTCAAACCGGAGAAGAAGGTGCTCCTGGAAACGGTCGGTGAAAATGGGGAATACCTTGGACATCTTCCCGAAGGCCGCTGCGTGAACCCGGGCCACGCCATCGAGACGGCCTGGTTCATCATGGAGGAAGGCCGATACCGAAATGACCTGAAGCTGGTGCAGCGGGCTTTGCCCATTCTGGATTGGTCCCTCGAGTTGGGCTGGGACCAGAAGCACGGGGGGATTCTGTACTTCGTGGATATCGAGGGCAGGCAGCCCGTACAGCTGGAATGGGACATGAAGCTGTGGTGGCCTCACACAGAGGCAATCTACGCCACCCTGCTCGCTCTTGCTGTCACCGGGGAGAAGAAGTATGAACAATGGTTCGAGAAATTGCTCGGCTGGTCCTTGCAGCACTTCCCCGACAAAGTGTACGGGGAATGGATCGGCTATCTGCATCGCGACGGAACCGTGGCCCTGGATCTGAAGGGCTGCTACTTCAAGGGCCCGTTTCATCTGCCTCGGCAGCAGCTGTTCTGCCATCTGTTGCTCAAAGAGATGCTTTTGAACGCGTAAAAAGATCTTTACAACCCCTCTCCTGTCTGCTATCCTTTTCGTGACCACCCTTGGGAGGGGAACATGGACAACAACAAGGAAGAATTGCTCAAGAAAGCAATGGCCCTTCACGGCAGGATCGAGCCTACCCGCACGCGCAGAACCCTGGAAGAGTGCTTCACCACCGAGGATTCCAAGCTGATCTTCTGGTTCAACGACGAAAGCGGAACTACAAAGGTTCTCGTTCAGGAGCAATCGCCACAGCTCTGACCGCCTGGCGGCGGCTCGGGCCTCAGCGGACCCCCTAAGCTTTCTCTCTTCGTCTAACGAACACCCTGAATACAAGGCTGAGGATGACCCCAAGCCCGACATAGTACCAGACCCAGAGGGGCAATCCCAGCAGACGCAGAGGCTCACGATTCCAGGCCCAGAAGTCGTTGCCCAGTATGAACAGAAGCCCGAAAACCACCACCCACGGCCAGATTCCCGGCCGGATATGAACCACAACATCCGTGTTTTCTCCGGGTTTCCTGCTCAGGCAACTGACAGACACGAACACAGCGGCTGTGGCGGTGAGAATGGGCACGACCGGCAGAATCCCCGGAACACTAAGGATTTTGAAGTAGAAGGCCAACACCATCCCCTCCCCGACAATGATACTGGCTGCCGCGGCGTAGCGGTTGGCGCGTTTCCAATACAGGCCTCCGATCACCGTAGGCGCAAGCACCGCCAGGCCGTTGAAGGTGGTTTTGCTGATGAAATCCAGAATCGTCTGCGGCGGTCTGACAGCTATAAGAAATCCCAGCGCTCCGAGCAGGACGATCACCGCTTTCTCCTTGAGCACCTCCCGCTTCTTGAAGCGGAGGAAATCAACCGTGATCAGGGAGGTCAGGGTGAGCAGCTGGGAGTCCATCGTGGACATCAGGGCGGCCAGAGAACCGGTGATCAGCACAGTGCTGAGGAACAACCCGGCGTAGCGCTGCAGCAGCAGGGGAAACACGGCGTCCGATTCGGCGGCCGAAAGACCGGGGAAGGTGTGCCTGCCCAACACCCCGATCGACACGGTGAGAAAGAACAGAAAGGTCGTAATCAATGGGTAAAGGATTACTGTGGTGTTTAGGGATTCTTGATCCCGGGCTGCGAGGAAGCGCTGGAACAGCTGCGGAAACATGGGATCGGCGAAAAACCAGAGGAACAGGTAGCCGAACCAGATTCCGAATAGCATCGAACCGTCCTGACCCGGGCGGGCGAACAGAGCCGGGAAGGAGCTGTACACCTCGTTATGGGCACGGACAAAGCCTCCACTCCCGCGGAGAATGATGAAGAACGCCGTCAGGGTGAAGCCGATCATCATCAGGGACTGGATCAGATCGGTCCAGACGATGGAGCGCAATCCCCCCAGGGTTACGTAAATCACGATGAAGGCGGTGATCAACAGGGCTCCGGAGAGGTAGGGGATGCCGACCAGGGTGTTGAGAGACTTGCCGCTGGCTATGGCCTGGATGGCGATATAGGGCAGGGTGAACACGATCATAACGGCTGAAAACAGTTTCTTCAGCCAGGGAGCGCCGTAGCGATCGGCTATGAAATCCGAAGGCGTGATGTAACCCCGCTCCTTGGAGAGCAACAGGATCGGCTTTCCGATCAGCAGGAAGGACAGGGCCATAAACCCGGTTCCGAAGCCCATGACCGGGTAGAAGGCGTAGCCGATCCGGTAGCCCGCTCCGGACAGCCCGAAGATGGTGA
>CAZFMD010000324.1:0-3029 GCA_964520025.1 uncultured Spirochaetaceae bacterium | reverse complement strand
GCGGCGCCAAAGGAGTACTCAGCGTGTCCCAGGCCCTCACAGGGGAGCACAACGGCTTGACGATCCGGGTCTATGGCACCAGGAAGAGTCTGGTCTGGAGACAGGAACAGCCGGAGACGCTGCTGGTACGTGACCTCAACCGATTCGACACAATCCTCTATAAAGCAGATAAGGATCTGTACGAGGAGGCCGACGCGGCCAAGAGACTCCCAAGCGGCCATCCCGATGGTCTCATCGTGGCCTTTGCCAATCTCTATCGGTCCTTCTTTCAGGCGATTTGGCAGCAGATTTGCGGGGAAGCGACCATCGGGCGGGATTTTCCGAGTATCGATGACGGGGTCAGGGGCATGTCGTTTGTCGAGGCGGTCCTGGACAGCGCGGCATCAGAGCGCAAGTGGATCAAGCCGGCTGTGTAGAGCTCCCCACGAGTTCGTTCCTTTCAAGGATGGAACCAACCAGTGAGATTTCCCGATGCGGAGGCAGACAATGGCGAAAGAGAAAAAAAACCGAAAAGAATCAGATAGACCAGCGGAGTTTCAAAGCGGCTCCCGGCGGCTCAACCGAACATTCCTGCTCCTGCTGCTGGCAGGCGCTGCGCTGCTTGTATTCTTCGTAGCCAGGGTATTTCTGCTGCCACTTATCCTGGCTGCCATCGCCGCGGCTCTGTTTTTTCCACTGAACACACGGATCCTCAAGGCCTTTAGGGGCAGAGAAACCCTGGCCGCCCTGTGCTCGGTGGTGATTTTCTGCCTGATCATCCTGGTTCCGATCAGCCTGCTGGGCTACCTGGTCACCCAAAACGTGATCGAAGTAACCCGGCTGGTCAACCGAAATATCCCCCAAATCAAGAGCTGGCTGCAGAGCGTGGATTCCTGGATCGCGAGCCTACCCTTCATCCAGGGGCAGCGGGTCTCCACCTTGATCGACAGCACCAGGCTGGTCAGCGTCATCCAGCAGGCGGGAACGACCCTGGTGGGAGGGGTTACCAGCCTTGCCGGCAACATCGTCCGGACCCTGCTCCTCCTGTTTGTCTTCATCTACAGCCTGTTCTTCTTGATTCGAGACGGGTACAAGGCCCTGCTCTCCCTTACCGAGGCGATCCCTCTGCCGAAAGAGGATAAAGCGGTCATCATTGACAAGTTCATTTCGGTGAGCCGGGCCACTCTGAAAAGCACCTTTATCATCGGAGGTGTCCAAGGCGCGATCGGAACGATCCTCTTTCTTGCCCTCGGTATTCCCGGCGCGGTACTGTTCGGTGTCCTGTTCCTGGTCCTGGCAGCCATTCCCGGATTAGGCCCGGCGGTGATCTGGCTGCCGACCACGGTGATCCTGTTTGTTCTAGGAAAATACCCGCACGGGGCAATCATGCTGGTGATCGGCGGAGGGGTGATTCCCCTGGTTGATTATGTTCTTCGCCCCCGGCTGGTGGGCAAAGACACACAGCTACACCCTCTTCTGGTCTTCATCGGGGTGTTGGGTGGGGTTGCCCTCTTCGGAATCTGGGGACTGTTGTTCGGGCCACTGGCCATGAGCGTGGCGGTGACCCTGGTGGACATTTTCAAACGCATCTTCAAGGGGGAGCTCAAGGGGATTTGAAGCGGCACACCATGCCTAAGATGTACTATACTTGGTAGCACAGGAGGGTAGATTATGATTACGAACCTGGCTACGAATCTGGGAGATGCCACGCTCAAGGAGATCCAACTCCTCGAGAAGGAGATAGGCTATCCTATCCTCGCGTTCTCTTACTACGATCTGGAACCGGCGGACTTGGAAGCGGACAAGATCGCCAAAATCCAGGAACACGAAAAAGACAAATGCATCTGCCTGCTGGCGGTCAAGGCCTGATCCGGGCGCACTCTATCACCGGCGATACTCCTCCAGGAGTTTCTGAACTTCGTCGAACATCTGTTCGGATACAACGGTTCCGGTAACGAGGTCCAATCCCTCTTCCATCACCTCTTCCCATTCCCTCACTGTCTGAGCTGAGGCGGGATGGATCTGCAGCCCGTTTTCCAGCATGATCCGCACGGCCTCTTGCTCGAGGGAGGCGGTTTCCTCACTTAGAGTGCTCAGATGCCGCTCTACCACAGCCACCAGTTCCGCCTTGAGCGGCCCGGGAAGTCCCTTCCACACGCGTTCGGACACGACGATGCCGCTGAGCATCGGGGCCAGCGGCATCTCCATCATGTTCTTAGCTACACCGAACCACTGCATCGCCGCAGCGGTCAGGGGTGTCAGCAGGAAGGACTCCAACATATCACTCTGCAGAGCCGTGAGCACCTCCGTGGAAGCAACCGGAACCACGTGGAAACCCAGTTCCTTCCAGGCATCGACGATCTCAGGTGAGGCGGGATCCCCGTGCATTTTCAGCCGTTTGGCGTCCTGAGGGGTGAGGACCGGCGTTTTACTGAACAGGTGGGCCCAACCGGCCAGAAACCAGGCAACAAGGGTGAATCCCTTCTCCTCCAACATCCGGTTGAGGGTCGGCCGCAGCTCTCCCATGACGTACTGCATCTCCCCGGAGGTCCGTACCACAAAGGGAAGCTGAACGGCGTAGAAATCCTCGACGATGCTCCCCAGCCCGACACCGGTGATGGCTGCCGCTTGCAGCTGGTTGATCCTGATCTTGCGGATCATGCTGGGTTCGTCCCCGGCGATACCACCGCCAAAAACCTTGACCCGCAGAGTTCCCCCGGAGACCGTGTTCCAATCCGCGGCGATGCGACGTAGTGCCTTGTCCCACGGCGAGCCCTCGGGAGCCAGACTGCCGAGCTTGATCGTTTGTGCCGTCACCGTAGCCGCCAGGGCACAGAACAGGAACAGGCAACACAGGTTCCTACGCCTCACCATCTTGATTTATGCAACCTCCAGACTCATCTGTGTCGATTCCCCGGCCTCTATGGTGCCTGCGAGAATCTCCCGTATACTATATGTACCGTATTTACGGGCATTGAGAAAGCCGCTCCAGGCGATTTCCGCCAACCTCCCTTCGTGAAGCAGATCGAAGATCCACTGTCCCGTGTAGG
>CAZFMD010000323.1:0-3037 GCA_964520025.1 uncultured Spirochaetaceae bacterium | reverse complement strand
CGACGATGTACGCGATATCGAGCGGATTGAATCTATCAGGCCCGACGTGGAACCGCTATCAACAGAATCACTTCGGTTCGAAGCGGTAGCCCCGGCCGCGCACTGTGATCAGGTGCCGGGGCTTGGAGCGTTCCCCGAGCTTGCGCCGCAGCCAGGCCACGTGAACATCCACGGTGCGCGTGGTGGTTACCGAGTCATATCCCCAGACCTCGTCCATAAGCTCGTACCTGCTTAGAACCCGCTGAGGATTTTCAGCGAAGAACTTCAGCAGACGGTACTCCTGGGTGTTGAGGGGGATCGGCTCGGAGCCGCGCAGCAGCTCTTCCCGGGGTGTGTTCAGGGTGAACTCCCCGAAGCGCAGGAGCTCTGTCTTGGATTCCTTGACACTCGCTTTCCCGCGGCGAAGCAGAGCCAGGATCCTGGCCAGCAGCTCCTGCATCTCGAAGGGCTTGCGCAGATAGTCATCCGCCCCGCTGTGCAGCCCGGTCACCGTGTCCAGGGTGGTGCTCCTGGCCGTGAGCATGAGGATGGGGGTAAAAACCCCGGAATCCCTGAGGTTTTTGCAGACCTGGAATCCGTCCCGCTCCGGCAGCATGATGTCAAGGATGATCAGGTCATAACGACCGGACCCGGCCTCCTTCTCACCGCTCTTGCCGTCCCTGCGGGAGGCGACCCGGTAGCCTTCGGCGCGCAGGCGATCCTCCAGGCTGAGGACCAGGCCCTCTTCATCCTCGATGATCAGAATCTTCTGCATGGTTTTTCCCAACCGGTTTACCGGGTAATTCTATAACAAAACGGCACCCTTTTTGCGTCTGTCCGATCGTGTTTTCATAGGGGCTTTCCAGGGTGATACTGCCACCTAGAATTCGAACAAGCCTCCGTACCAGATGCAGGCCCAATCCGCTGCCCGGTTGCTGTGCGCGAACGCTCGCTTCTCCCCGTACGAAGGGTTCGAAGATGCGGCGCTGCTCTCTGGAGGGGATCCCCGAACCGTCGTCTTCCACCGCGATCAGCAATCCCCGGTTGAAGAGGTCCTGCTCCACGATCAGGCGGATCTCAGCCGCGTCGTCCTCTTCCGCATCGCTGCTCACCCCGTGGCGGATAGCGTTGAGCAGCAGATTCTCCAGGATCAGCCGCAGAGCCGCGGGGTCGGAGTGGATCGATGCAGGGGCGGTTTTCTCTATCAGGCGAATCGTGCAGCGGGCCTCTGTGGCCGGTTCCCGGAGGGAGGTGAGCACCTCTTTTATGAGTTTCCCCACATCTAACGGGACCAGTGTCCCGGATCCGGGGGCGCGCTTCTCCAATCCGGAGTACAGCAGGATGTTCTCCACCATGCCGGCCAGGCGCCGGGTCTCCCTGTGGATGATCTCCCCGTACCGGGATACCCGGGACGGATCGGTTACCACGCCGCTTCTCAGGTTTTCCGTGGTCGACTGCAGAACCGCAATCGGGGTGCGCAGTTCGTGGCTCATCGAGGCCACAAACTCCTGTTCGGTGGCACGCAGGCGGGTGGTGTTGCGGTACAGGCGGAAGAGGATAGCCGAGCTGGAAACCAGCAGCAGCAGGACCACGGCGCTCACCGCAAGATTCACGATCCGCCGGGTGGAGATGATGCTTTCCAGCGGACCTCCGGGATAGTAGATATCCAGGCGGAACAGGGGCTTGATCCGCTGCTCCGGGTGACGGCCAGGGTCCACGCCGAGCGTCCTGGATTGCGTCCAAAAACGTGTGGAAGGATCTTCTCCCAGGTGCGCTTGAGTATAAGCGGACAGCAAATCTCTGGCCAGATTATCCCCACTTTCCCTGTCCTCCTGCTTCTCTGAAGGTCTCCGATTCCAAAACAGAAGGGGAGTGCTGGGTGAGATGGAGAACTCCGGTTCTCTGGCCGGATCGAAATCACCAAAGGAAATCAGAGTGCCGCCGGTTTCGGCTTCGCTGATGCGGTAGGGATGCCCCTCCAGGTAGCGATCCATGTAGAAGGGGATGACCTCCCTGTACAATATTCCCGGATGAACGGTCAGGGCCAGAAAGACAGGAAATATCGGCTCCGACCCCTTGTCGGAAAAACGAGGCAATCCAATCGGGGAGAACAGAACCCCTCTCTCCATCAGCGTTTCCCCCAGCTGACGAATGAAAACATCAGCGGAGTCTTTATCGCCGTTCAACTCTTCAAACACCTGCGGTTTTTCCGCAGAGGCAAAGGTTTTCTTCTCCACTTTGTATTCGAGAAAGCTCGGCCCCGCATCTTCGAGGACGACCAGATACACATCCGAGAGAAGTTCGGGAAAGCGGCTGTTGGCTTTCCAGAATTCGTAGGATGAGCTGAATCGGGACCAATCCCGGTTTGCGAATTCCTCTTCGGTGAGGTACAGCAGTGCCTGAAGTACTCGCACTTCATCACTGGCCACGTTGATCACCTGACTCGCCGAGTTGCGCAGACTCTGTTTGAGCCGGGATCCTTCGGCCGTGGATACACTCGAGATCCAGCGGAACTGCAGGAATCCCAGCAGCAGGGCCGCGGCAGCGATCAGAAACAACAGGGGCAGAAGGAAATCTGTTTTGCCTTGGCCCGCCCCGCGAACGTTTCGCTTGTTCATGACTGTATTGTACACAAAAAAATTCCCCGAACACACAGAAAACCGCTCCCAACCCGGCTATTTTACATTGCTTTTACATTGCCTTTACCCCCCCTTAACCACAGCCCTGGTAAATCACCGTAGCTTATGACCGTAACCAACACAGGAGGATTACATGGCAAGTTTGCACGAATCGATCGTCCGGGAGGACAAGATCAAGACTTTTCGATCGCCCAACCAGAAGCGCCAGCGCCGCATCGCCATAGTCGTCGTGGCCGTGGTTCTGGTGCTGGCCGCAGCGGGGTACTTCCTGCTGGTGCCCCGGGAGGAGGTCTATCACCTGAGTGACTACGATGCGGCCGTTGTTCAGAGCGGGGACCTGTCCCAGATCACCCAGGCCAGCGGTACGGTCACCATCCCGGTTACCCTGAGCGTGCTCAGCCCGGAAACCGGGTATGCTG
>CAZFMD010000322.1:0-3073 GCA_964520025.1 uncultured Spirochaetaceae bacterium | reverse complement strand
CCTTCTCCATCTTGACGGCCATCAGGTGTCCGGCGTAGAGGGTGTAGAAGTTGCACCCGAACTTGGCCAGCATCATCAGGGTGATCAACAGGCCGAGCTGCAGGATGCCTCGAAGATCTCCAGAGGGAATAAGTGAGTCCACCATGATCTTCAGCAGATACGGCACGGCGATGGTCAGGGCCGCCACCAGAGCCACGGCGACCAGATCACTGGCCAACAGCGGCCAGTACGGCCTGTAGTACACCAGTACCCGGCGAAGCAGAGTTCTCGTCGGTAGGGGAGAAGCGCCGATCATGGAATCTGGGTAAGCTCGGTCAGGACCTGGGCGGAAGATTTTGGGTGAAGGAAGGCGATCCGGCTTCCGTGTGCCCCGCCGCGGGGCTCATCATCAATCATCCGGATCTGCTTGTTTTTCAGCTCGGCGATCTGAGCATCGATATCATCGACCTGATAGGAGATGTGATGCATCCCCTCTCCCCGTTTGTCGATGAAGGCCGATATAGGACTGTCCGGATCTGTCGGCTCGAGCAGCTCGATCTGCACTTCCCCGACGCCGAACACGGCCAGGCGGACCTTCTGGTCCTCCACCACCTCGGTTCCTCGATACTCGAGATTGAGCACATCCCGGTAGAAGGGGATGTGTTCCTGTAGAGAACGAACCGCTATGGCGATGTGGTTTATCTTTTCAATCACCTGCTCTCTCCTTCATGAAGTTACTGATTTGTGCATTGACCAGTGCGTAGGGGCGAGCATCCCGCCGGTACAGACGTTCGGTCCATTCGGGCAGCTGTTTGGAGACCTCGATGTGCACGTCCATCAGCTGGTGAACCTTGCGGTTCAAAATCCCCAGCAATTCCCTCTCCAGGCGGAAGTGCCGTTTTTCCGCCAGTTTTCCGGAGCTCTCGATCGCCTCTGCGTAGTTGTCGATAGCCTCCTCCAGCTGCTCGATACCGTCCTCACCAACCGCGCGCGCTGCGCCGGCTACGCCGGCTGCGCAGGTCATCAGAACCGGGTTCGAGACATCATCCGGGCCGGCTCCGGTGTTGGAGCTTTTGAAACCCAGCACATACCGTACCTCCGCGAGCAGCTTATCCGCCCCCGGAAGATCCTTCTTGTTGATGATGAAGATATCGCCGATCTCCATGATCCCCGCCTTCATGGCCTGGATCTCATCACCGGCCCCGGGCATCAGGACCAGCAGCACGATATCGGAGAGCTCCACGATTTTGATCTCGGTCTGCCCGACCCCGATCGTCTCGATGAAGATCGACTGGTAGCCGGCGGCGTCCAGCACCTTGATCACATCACCGGTTGCGGCGGCTGTTCCTCCCAGGGAGCCCCTGGAGGCCATCGAACGGATAAAAACCCCCGTGTCGGTGGCGTGGGTCTGCATGCGCAGACGATCGCCCAGGATCGCTCCTCCGGAGAACGGGGAGCTGGGATCCACGGCGATGACCGCAACCTTGCGTCCCCGCCGTCTTTCCAGGGTGATCAGCCGGTCGACCAGGCTGCTCTTCCCGGCGCCGGGACTGCCGGTTATCCCCAGGATTCGGGCTCGACCGGTATACGGGTACAGATCATCCACCAGGCCTTCCGCTTCCGGTTCCAGGTCTTCGATCAGGGAGATGGTCCGGGCGATTGCCCGGGGGTTTCCCCGGCGGACCTCCGTGACAAGATCCATGGCTTTCAGGAGCTCTCCCGGGCCGACTCCAGAAACTCGACGATCTGTTTCGTAGTTGTGCCCGGTCCGAAGATAGCCGCCACTCCCTTTCCTTTGAGCGACGGGATATCCTCCTGCGGGATGATGCCTCCGCCGAACACGACGATATCCTCGGCTCCGTTTTCCGCAAGCAGATCCACCACCCGGGGGAACAGCTCGTTGTGGGCGCCGGACAGCAGGCTCAGGCCCACAAATTCCACGTCCTCCTGAATCGCCGTATGCACGATTGCCTCGGGGGTCTGACGGATCCCCGTGTAGATGACCTCATACCCCTCGTCCCGCAGTGCCCGGGCTATGAACTTCGCGCCCCTGTCGTGACCGTCCAATCCGGGTTTTGCAATGAGAATCCTCGTCTTTTTTGCAGCCATCCTCATCTCCTTACAGCACGATCGTTTCTCTGTGCTCGCCGAACTGCTCCCGCAGTATCCGGCAGATCTCTCCCAGGGTGGCGTACTCCTTCACCGCCTCCAGGATCAGCGGCAGCAGGTTGACATCCCTCTGTTTTGCTCCCTCCCGCAGCTGCTTCAGCGTTTCCTCGACCCGGGAGGCGTTCCGGCTCGCCCTTACCCGAGAGAGCTTTTCAACCTGGAGATTGCGGACCGCTGGATTCACCCGCAGAAGGTTCTGCGGCTTTCGCTCCTCCGTCTGGAATTTGTTGAGTCCCACGACGATCCGCTCGCCTTTTTCGATATCCTTCTGGGTGCGGAAAGCGGACTCCTGGATCTGTTTTTGAACGTAACCTTTCAGAATCGAGGGGATCATCCCGCCCAGCGCTTCAATCCTGTCGATGTACTGCCACACCTCCAGTTCGATCCGATCGGTAAGCGCCTCCAGATAGTAGGAGCCGGCCAGGGGGTCCACGGTTGCCGTGACACCGGACTCGTGGGCCAGGATCTGCTGCGTGCGTAGGGAAAGGCGCACCGACTCCTCCGCCGGCAGGGCCAGAGCCTCTTCCCGGCTGTTGGTGTGCAGGCTCTGGGTTCCTCCCAGCACGGCGCTCAGGGCCTGGATTGCCACCCGGACGATGTTGTTGTCCGGCTGTTGGGCGGTCAGGGTCGAGCCCCCGGTTTGGGTGTGGAAGCGCAGCATCATGGATTTCGGTTTGGCTGCCTGGAAGCGCTCCTTCATAATCCGCGCCCATATGCGCCGGGCCGCCCGGAACTTGGCAACTTCCTCCAGCAGGTCGTTGTGGGCGTTAAAGAAGAAAGACAGACGGCCTGCAAAATCATCCACGTCGAGTCCGGCGGCCACCGCGGCGCGGACGTACTCGATGCCGTTGGCCAGGGTGAAGGCGATCTCCTGGGAGGCGTCGCTGCCGGCTTCCCGGATGTGATACCCGGAGATGCTGATCGT
>CAZFMD010000321.1:0-3077 GCA_964520025.1 uncultured Spirochaetaceae bacterium | reverse complement strand
CGCTGCGCCTCGCCGCCGCTCAAGGTGGGAGCGGATCTGTCCAGAGACAGATAGGGCAACCCCACCTGGCAGAGGAAGTCGAGGCGGGATTGCAGCTCAGCCAGAATATCCCGGGCGATCTCGGCCTCCCGGTTGCGCAGCTTCAGGGTGGTAAAGTATTTGGCCGCGGCTTGAACCGACATCGCCGCGATCTCCGCGATGCTCCGGCCGCGAAAACGAACAGCCAGGGCCTCGGCCTTTAGTCGCGCACCGGCGCAGGCCGGACAGGCCCGTTCCGGCCCTTCCCACCACTCGTTCCACCAGATCTCCTCCCCGGTCTGCTCCTCGTCGAAGCCGGATAGTTGCACCCCGGTGCCGTAGCACTCCGGACACCAGCCGTGCTTGGAGTTGAAGGAGAACAGGCGGGGATCGAGCTCCTCGAAACTGCGCCCGCACTGCGGACAGGCCCTGGTGGTGGAAAACACGGTTTGCGTGGACGACAAACCTTCCTCGCTATCAACGGCCACATAGACCACCCCCTTGCCGTAGCTCAAGGCCCGCTCCAACAGCTCCCGCAGCCTGGCGGCGTTTGCGTTTGCTACTTTGAGGCCACCCACCGGCAGCTCGATATCATGCTCCCGGAACCGATCCAGCCTCGGCCAGGCCTCAGTAGGCAGCAGTTGTCCGTCTACCCGCAGATGCCGGTATCCCTTTGCCAGCGCCCATCTGGCCAAATCCGTGTAGTAACCCTTCCTGGCGATTACCAGGGGCGCCAGAATGCTCACGCTCCGACCTTTGAAATCCCTCAGGATGCGGCCGGCGATCTGATCCGGGGTTTGCGGCTCGATCGGCAGGTCGCAGGACGGACAGTACTGGGTTCCCAGCTTGGCGAACAGCAGTCGCAGAAAGTGGTAGATCTCCGTCAGGGTCGCCACCGTGCTCTTTCGCCCTCCCCGGCTGCTGCGCTGTTCGATGGCCACGGTAGGGGGGACACCGGCTACACCGTCCACGTCGGGCCTGCTGGCCGGCTGAACGAACTGGCGGGCGTAGGCGTTGAGGGATTCCAGGTAGCGGCGCTGCCCTTCGGCGAACAGGATATCAAAGGCCAGGGTGCTCTTGCCGCTGCCGCTCACCCCGGTCACCACCGTGAAGCGGTCTCGCGGAATGGTTACGTCGATTCCCTGCAGGTTGTGCTCCCGGGCGTGGCGGATGCTGATGCGGTGATTGCCCCAGGGTGCCGGCTGGGCGGCCGGCTCCGGCCCCTCGCAACGCTCCACGATTTCCTGCCGGCCCGCCGCCGCGCCCGCTTCCCGGTAGCGCTTGAGCGCTTGGGCCGTATGGCTGCCCGGTGCCTCCAGAATATCCCGGGGCGAGCCGCTGGCCACGACCCTGCCTCCCCGTTCGCCGCCCTCCGGACCCAGATCCACGATCCAGTCCGCCGCGGCGACCACGTCCAGATTGTGCTCGATCACCACCAGGCTGTGCCCCGCCTCCAGCAGGCGCCTGAAGGCCTGAAGCAGGGTGGCAATATCCTCGAAGTGAAGGCCCGTTGTGGGCTCGTCGAAGAGAAAGAGCGTGGGTTTTTTGCGGGCAGAACCGCCGGCGCCTCCGCCACCCGGCTTGACCTTGGCCAGATGCCCGGCCAGCTTCAATCGCTGGGCCTCCCCGCCGCTCAGGGTAGGCACCGGCTGTCCCAGCCTCAAGTAACCGAGACCCACGGCGCGCAGCGGATCGAGTAGCCGCAGGATCCGCGCACTGGCAGCGAAGAAATCGCAGGCTTCATCCACGGTCAGCTCCAGGATCTGGGCGATCGATTTTTCCCGCAAATCGGGCCTCCCCCTCCGATCCTCCGGGAACCCGGGCGATCCCAGAACCGGAGAGAGCTTCACATCCAGCACCTCCGTTCGATAGCGCGTGCCGTCGCAGTCCGGACAGCGGAGGTAGACATCGCTCAAGAACTGCATCTCGATGCGCTCGAAACCATTGCCGCCGCAGGTGGGACAGCGCCCCTTTCCCGAGTTGAAGCTGAAGGTGCCGGCGGTGTACCCGCGCTGCCGGGCGAGCGGTTCGGCGGCGAAGGCCTTTCGGATCGGACCCAGGGCGCCTACGTAGCTGGCCGGATTGGAACGGGTGGTCTTGCCGATCGGGGACTGATCGACCAGCACGACCTCGGAGATGTGCTGGTAACCGCGGATCTCCCGGTGCCGCCCGGGCTGCTCCACCGGCTTGCCCCGCATCCTGTACAGAGCCCGGTACAGCACGTCCTGGACCAGTGTGGATTTCCCCGAACCGCTGACCCCGGTGATGCAAACCAGCCGGTTCAGGGGAATGGACACGTCGATATTCTTGAGGTTGTGCTCGGCGGCGCCCAGAATCTCGAGAGCGTGTTCTCCGCTGTGCACCGGCGCCGGGGAACTTGCCGCCCGCCCTCCGTTTTTCAGGACACTTCTGCGGCCGCTCAGGTACTGGGCGGTCAGGGAGCGCCTGTTGCGCAGAAGCTGTTTCTGGGAACCGAAGAACACGATCTGTCCGCCCCTCTCACCGGCCCCGGGTCCCAGATCCAGGACCCGGTCGGCGGAACGAATCACCTCCGGATCGTGTTCCACCACAAGAAGTGTATTGCCCGCATCCCGCAGCCGATGCAGCACCGCGATCAGCCGGCGGATGTCCCGGGAGTGCAGCCCTATGCTCGGCTCATCCAGCACGAACAGGGAGTTCACCAGGGAGGTGCCCAAGGCGGTGGTCAGGTTGATACGCTGCACCTCCCCCCCGCTCAAGGTGCGGGACTGCCGGTCCAAGCTCAGATACCCCAGCCCCACCTCCACCAGGTAGCGCAGGCGGGATCGGATCTCCCTCACCAGCAGTTCCGTGGCTGCCGCAACTGCATCATCGCCCCGCCCCTCGATGCTCTGAAAAAAGGCGTAGCACTCTTCGATCGGCAGAAGCATCAGCTCCCGGATGTTCAGCCCCCTGCCCGGCCCGATCCGCCACAGCAGAGCCTCCGGTTTGAGCCTCGCGCCGGCACAGTCCGGACAGAGGTGGTAGGCCCGGTACTTGGACAGCAGCACCCGGATGTGCATCTTGTAGGCCTTGGTCTC
>CAZFMD010000320.1:0-3114 GCA_964520025.1 uncultured Spirochaetaceae bacterium | reverse complement strand
GCCGTTCTCGGCTCTCGGCCAGCTCATCCTTTGCTTCCTCGAGCTCAGCCTTCTGCTCGTCCAGCTGGTCCATCCGCTCCTCTACTTCCCGTTCCTTGAGCTCCACCATATCTTTCCGGTCTTCCAGGCCCATGTCCTCCTGCTCGCGCATCTCCTCGATGACCTTCTCTTCTGTTAATTCGGTGGTGCTCAGGGAACCCAGCACGCCCTTTGCAGCCTCAGCTGTCAGCGGGATGAGTATCCTGGTTGCCCCGGGCCATTCGAAGTATTTGGTCGAGAGACCGGCATTCTCTCTGCTCAGGTAGGAGAGAACAAGTGCCTTGTACCTGTCAGAGAAGTACTCCAGCTGTCCTCTATATACGGCATTGTAGATCGTGGTAAAGCGGGCCAGGGTGCGGGCGTCTTCGGCGGAGTAGTCGAAGGCACCTTCCAGGTATCCGGCCAGAATCCGGCGGACATTGTCGATGTGGTCGACCTTGGCATCCCGATCGACGGAAAAGATATCCGCGTCGAACCTCCCCTGCTCCGCCGGGTCGATAGCTCGAATTACCGAGTATTTGAGCAGAAAGGAAGCCCTTTCCCTGTTCTGGCCCATGACATTGGCCAGGTACCAGCCCAGACCTTTGATCTCATCCGCAGTGTCAATGCGATCGTAGGGCCCTTCGTAGTTGATGAATACGATCTCCCGATCTACGCTCCGCAGCTCCTGCTCGGCCACATCCTGGGCGAACAATCCCAGAACCGAAAAGAATACCAGGATCGACAAAATCGCCTTTTTCATACCGCAACTCCTCTCACCGTCTCCACCGCTGGGAAAGATTACGCAGATATCCGGAGGCCCGCTCCCTCACCCTCACCGATGTATCCCTACTGGCCATCTCAGCCAGGGCGAGGTAGTTGTCCGGATGCACGGCAGACTCAGAACTCATGATGATCCGAAACAGGGCCCGGGCGCAGGCCAGATGAAAACGTTCCTGCCCGCTCTCCCTCACTCTATACAGTATAGCACGGGCCAGCTCTCCATCTGGATCAAAACCTATGGTTGCCAGCGAGTCGACAGCCGCTACTTTGATCTCACTATCTTCATCGGCGGCCATCACCTGTAACAACACCGCTCTTGCTCCCTCGGAGCCCAACTCCCCGAGGAGGCGACAGGCCTCCTTTTTGATCTGCGAGTCCCCCGATCCGGCTGCGGCGTTCGTGGAGCTGCGGTAGATCACACCCTCCCCGGCCAGATAACCGAGAACCTCCTCCATCACCGCCAGATGAACGTCCAGATAACGCCGTCCCTCCAGGTGCGCTTCGATATCCCGCAGAGCCATTCGCTTCAGTTCCGGTGAGTCCGAATAGGCCAGCTCCCGAAGCAGCACCGCCGCGGGGCTGTCCAGATCCGTCAGGGCCTCGGCTCTGCCGGTGTGCTGACCGTCGTGGTACGCCTGGGGCCAGGGGCTTTCAGACAGGCCGGAGGAACCGGTGGACAGGGCATAGAGGATCCAGTCCTCCGCACCGACCAGCACAGTTCCGTCTTTACCGATCGTGGGCGCCCCTACGGACTGCTTTGCCCGGAATCGCCAGAGGATCGAACCGCTCACGGAAACGGCTGCGATCTGCCTGGAAGCGGTAGAGACGTAGGCGGTTCCCTCATCCCCGAGCACCGCGGGCAAGGAGATGGGTACACGGAGGGAGCTGCTCCACAGCAGCCGTCCCTGCGGGTCGATCGCGTAAAGCCTACCATTGGCTGCCCCTGCGATGATCGCCCCGTCGGAGCGCAGCACCGGATCGGCGGTATCGGCGGGGATCGTATAGCTCCATTGCAATACCCCCTGTGATGAAATGCAATGGATTCCCGCCGCCGCAACGATCAGGCTGCCGTCCCGATTGATCGCCGGTGTACCCACGGAAGCGGGAAGCTCGATCTCCCATCTGTTGCTGCCGTCCCGGTTCAGAGCCAGAAGACGACGGTCCGTTGTTCCGAGATAGATCGTCCCATCCTCGCCGATCGAAGGGCAGGAGGTCAGCTCCGCCCTTACCTGGTACCGCCAGCGCTCCTTCCCCGTATAGCTGAGGCAGTAGATCATCCCGCTGGCCGTAGCTAACACGATCGATCCGTTCAGGCCCAGGGCAGGATTCAGGCATTCGCCGGTCCTGGGAGCAAACATCCAGCGCAGGCGCCCGTTGGGCGCCGTAGCCATGAGGATCCCACTCCGGGTACCGAGCAGAACCGAACCGTCATAGGTCACCACCGGCCCGGCCGATAGTTTTCGACCCGCCGGATACCGCCATCGCTCGCTCCCAAGAACCGAGAGAGCGTATAGGGTTCTGTCATCAGAGCGGATATAGATCGTTCCCCGGTGATCGACAGCCGGCTTGGCCACCACTCTCCCGCCTGTGACATAACGCCAGGCCAGCTCGTAGGGCTGCTCTTCCGCGCCGGTTGCGCTGAGCCCCAGAAAGGTGAACAAAACCAGAATGAAAGCCATCGATCTCATGCGCACCCATGATACGCCGCGGCCTCGGGGCTTTCAAGCCGGAGGTAAGGATCTTGACGGTCCATTAGCGCTTGATGTACTGTCAGCAGGTCAACGCTTAGATGAAGAGCAAGCACAAACGAGCTAAATCTCTCAATATCGGCTTCGTCTCCACCCGTTTCAAGGGACTGGACGGGGTGTCCCTGGAATCGCTCAAATGGGTGGAGATCTTTACCGGATTTCACCACAGATGCTTCTGGTTCGCCGGGGAGCTGGATAGGGAACCTCAAGCGAGCATGCTGGTGCCGGAGGCTTTCTTCAAGCACCCGGACAACATCGCCCTGTCCCTAGAGCTTTTCGGGGTTCAGACCCGCTCCCGCACCGTAACCGATCGGATCTACAAAGAGAAAGAGTACCTGAAGGAGAAGATCTACGCCTTCATCGAGCAGTTCAACATCGATCTGCTGGTAGCCGAGAATGTGCTGGCCATCCCGATGCATATTCCCCTGGGCGTGGCTCTGACCGAGGTGATCGCGGAGACCGGCATTCCGGCGATCGGTCATCATCACGACTTCCACTGGGAACGCCCCCGCTTCCTGCTCAACGCGATCCCCGACATCCTGGACATGTCCTTCCCTCCCGACCT
>CAZFMD010000319.1:0-3124 GCA_964520025.1 uncultured Spirochaetaceae bacterium | reverse complement strand
TGCGGAAGGAATATGCCGCCGGGCTGCGTGGGGCCTTGAAGACGGCCCGGGAGCATCCTCCGGAGCCGACCCTCAAGCCCTTTCAGGGGGACGAGTGGGCGGGACTGCACGGCCGCTACACCCAGGAGGAGCTGCCCACCGGGGTGAAGCGGAAGACCCTGGAGACGATCGCCGCAACCCTGACCGGCGTACCTGATGGGTTCAACATTCACAGCAAGCTGAAGCGCATCCTGGAAGGAAAGCGACAACGGCTGGAGCAGGCGGGTACGGTGGACTGGGCCTCTGCCGAGGCTCTGTCCTTCGCTACCCTGCTAATGGAGGGCATCCCTGTTCGCCTGAGCGGGCAGGATTGCGAACGGGGCACCTTCAGCCAGCGCCACTCGGCCTGGTGGGACACCGAAAGAGCAGATGTTCTTCCCTACGTGCCCCTCAACCATCTGAAAGCCGATCAGGCGCGATTCTTCGCCTACGACAGCCCCCTCTCGGAGTACTCGATCCTGGGATTCGAGTACGGTTTCTCCGTGAACGCCCCCCGCACCATGGTGATCTGGGAGGCCCAGTTCGGGGATTTCTCCAACGGGGCCCAGGTCGTCATCGACAACTTCATAGCCGCGGCCCAGACCAAGTGGCAGCGCTCCAGCGGCCTGGTTCTGCTGCTGCCCCACGGATACGAAGGGCAGGGACCGGAGCACTCCAGCGCCCATCTGGAACGCTTCCTGCAGCTGTGCGCCGAGGAGAACATGGAGGTCTGCAATCTCACCACACCGGCCCAGTACTTCCACCTGCTGCGCCGGCAGATGAAGCGGGATTTTCGACTGCCTCTCATCGTGATGAGCCCCAAGAGCCTGCTGCGTCATGCTCTGGCCGTGTCCCGTCTGGATGAGCTCACCCGGGGTTCTTTCCAGCCCGTGCTCACGGCCGCCCCGGTCAGCGCGGAGTTGAGCTCAAAGGACGCGGCTGCCGGGGGCAATGGAACCGGAGTGAGGCGGCTGATACTTTGCTCGGGCAAGGTGTACTACGATCTTTGGGAACGCCGGCAGGAGCTGGAGGCTTTCGATACCGGTATTCTGCGGGTCGAGCAGCTGTATCCCTTCCCCGCCGATGCCCTGGGCAAGGTGCTGGTGAGTTATCCGAGTGCCGAACAGCTGCTCTGGGCTCAGGAGGAGCCGGAGAATCGCGGCGCCCTGCGCTATATGCGCGAGCAGTTACTCAAAAGCTTTCCGGATCGCCGTTTCACCTACGTTTGCCGGCCGGCCAGCGCCAGCCCGGCTGTGGGCTCTCACCGCCAGCACGTGGCGGAGCAGCGTGAGCTGGTGGACCGGGCCCTGGGCGTGGCCCAAAGTGAGACGGGGAAAACGCGCGTGGGGTCGGCGAAAAGCAAACCGCCCGCAGCCAAGACAGCAAAAAGAGGAAAAGCATGAAAGAAGAGATACTGGTTCCATCCGTAGGGGAGTCGATCACCAGCGGTATTCTCACCTCCTGGATCAAGAAAGAGGGAGAGCAGGTGGAGGAGGGGGAGGATCTGTTCGAGCTGGAGACGGACAAGGCCACCGTGGCCGTACCCGCGCCGGCGGACGGGACGCTCCATATCCTGGTCCAGGAGGGCCGGGAGGTGGAGATCGGTCAGGTGGTCGGCGATTTGACAGTGGGGGAGGGCGCGCCTTCTGCTGCCGCGGAGGCGTCGCCGGCTGCCGAATCCGCCCGGACAGCGGCTTCTGAGGGCAGCGCCGCGGCTCAGGCACCGACCAACCTGGAAGATCTGTCCCCAGCGGTTCGCCGGGTGGTCAAGGAGCACGGACTGTCCGCTGCCGAGCTAAAGGGAACCGGTCCCAAGGGGAGGATCACCAAGGAGGACGCCCTGAGGGCTGTGGAGGCCAGGACGCAGGGTGCAGCCAGGCCGGCTGCGCCGGGCGCCGGCCGGCCGGCAATACCCAAAACCGAGCGTCAAACCCGTGTACCGATGAGCCGGCTGCGTCAGACCATCGCCGGCCGGCTGGTTCAGGCCCGGCATGAAATAGCACTTCTCACCACCTTCAACGAGATCAACATGGAAAAGGTCATGGCACTGCGCAACAGCTACGGAGAGGGCTTCCAGAACAAGCACGGCGTGCGGCTGGGCTTCATGAGCTTCTTCGTGAAGGCCTGCTGCCGGGCCCTGGAGCGCTTTCCAGCCGTGAACGCCATGATCGACGGCCGGGAGATCGTCTACAACAACTACTACGACATCGGGGTGGCCGTATCCACCGACCGGGGGCTGGTGGTTCCGGTGTTGCGGGATGCCGATGCCATGAGCTTCGCCCAGATCGAGGCAAGCATCCTCGACCTGGCCACCCGGGCGCGGGAGAAGAAGATCGCCCCGGACGAGCTGGCCGGCGGCACCTTTACCATTACCAACGGCGGGGTGTTCGGCTCCCTGCTGTCCACCCCGCTTCCCAACTATCCCCAGACCGCTATCCTGGGCATGCACGCCATCCAGAAGCGGCCGATCGCGGTGGATGACCAGGTGGTGATCAAGCCCATGATGTACGTGGCCCTGTCCTACGACCACCGCTTGATTGACGGCCGGGAGGCGGTGCAGTTTCTGGTCGCGATCAAATCCCTGGTGGAGGATCCCCAGGCCCTGCTCCTGGACGTGTAGAAATGGAATACGATTTTCTGGTTATCGGTTCCGGTCCCGGCGGCTACGTGGCGGCCATCCGCGCCGCCCAGCTGGGCTTGTCTACGGCCGTGGTGGAGAAGAACGAACGATTTGGCGGTACCTGCCTGAACATCGGCTGCATCCCCTCCAAGGCCCTGCTCGATTCCAGCGAGCTGTACGCGCGCCTGCGCGCTAGCGGGGAAGCTGGTGGACAGGATCTGGAATCCCACGGGATCGTGGTCGGCAAGCTCGATCTGAATCTGAAAACCATGATGGTTCGCAAACAGAAGGTTGTGGAGCGGCTCACCTCCGGGGTGGGCCAGCTGTTCAAGGGAAACGGGGTGCAGACCTTCAACGGCGTCGGCAGGCTGGTTGCAACCGGCAAGGTCGAGGTCACCGGTACGGAGGGCAAGAGACAGACTCTGGAGGCCAGGAACATCGTGCTGGCCACCGGGAGCGTGCCCGCCGATCTGCCGATCTTTCCCA
>CAZFMD010000318.1:0-3135 GCA_964520025.1 uncultured Spirochaetaceae bacterium | reverse complement strand
CTCTTCCTCCGCTTCGGGGCCGGCGGTGCCGGGCCGCAGCTGTTCTTCGGCCACACTCAGTGCGGGATTGAGATCCGGGTCGGGGCTGTAGGCCTCCTCCATCAGAGATTCACTCAGATCCGCGCCCAGAGTGCTGACAACATTGGCCCGTACCCGTATCACCTGGGATCCGGTCAGCCCGATCTGTTTTCCCGCTTCTTCGGAGAGCAGCAGAAAGACACTGGAGGTTCCCTGTATTCGCTGAATCACCGTCACCTGGACACTCTGTCCGGTCTGAGCGTTTTGAACCAGGATTGTCGTGTTTTCCGCAAAGGCGTTAGAAGCGGCCACCATACCGGGAGCGGTTAACTCGCCGCTTCTTGCCACAGCCGCGTTTCCCTGCCAGTTTTGCTGGCTGTACGCCGCAATCGTGCAGAGACAGAGCAAGATGACAGGCAGAACTCTTCTACGTTTTCGCATGGTAAGAGATATCCCCTCTTCTCTTACATCGGTAAATTCAACCGATGAATGAACAGTATAGCAGGAAAAAGGGGAAAGCGAAATGGAGCTGCGCCCGGGCGGGCATGGTCCGGCTCAAGGTTGCTGTTCGACTCTTCTCAGCAACTCGATGCCCAGGACCGCGATATTCCGACCTACGTAGTGGAGAAACTCCGTGTAGGTCAGCTCCAGGGTTTCGGGGCTTTCGTTGTCGAAAGCGGCCTCTGCCTCGCCGATTGGGGCCGAGCCCCTCGGGCCGAAAAGGTAGTAGCGTACCGATGTTTCGATTTTCTCCAACCCCTGGACCGGACTCTCCCCGGTGTAGTTCTTTACCGAGCTCAGATCTCGGGGCTCGGTGAGCGAACGTACTTCGGCGGCCAGCAGGTACCGGGCCAGGCCCCGCCGGGCAATACTCAGAGGTTCCTGGAAATCCATTGCAGCCCAATCCACCGCCGGTGCATACAGGCCGGTGTCGAAACTCACGAATCCCGAATCAAACATCCCCTCGAGCATGCCTTCCTGGCTGGCGAAGGGGCGGCTGAGCTGCTCTCCATCCCGCATCTCGGTGGCCAGGATCATAAAAGTCTGGGTGAAACAGGGAAGCGAGGAGAGGATCAGGAACGGCAGCACAGCTACCTTGAGTTTCATGGGCGGCTCCGGTTGTTTTTGCGTTTTCCCCATTATCGGCGCAAACGCGTTGAAAGGCCAGAAGCGAACGTGTTACCCTGGATCTCATCATATGCCGTTTTTTGTTATTCAGGTGCGTACCGGTAAAGAGCAGCAGTACATCACGCAAGCCGAGAAGGTTCTCCAGGCTCCCGACCAACGGCTGTTCTGGCCCAGGAGAGCCCTGCGTATCCGTCGCCAGGGCAAGTGGAAGGACTCGGTCGCGGCTATCTTCCCGGGCTACCTGTTTCTGCAGGTTGATGCCATTTCCCCGCCCCTGTACGGAGCCCTGAAGAGGATCTCCGGTTTTCTACGCTATCTCAAGGACAATCAGCATATCGAGGCGCTCAATGCCCGGGACCAGGAGATCCTGCTGCACTTTATCTCCTACGGTGAGGTCGTGCAGCGCTCCAGGGTGTACTTCGACCAGGACAATCGGATCCGGGTGATATCAGGACCGCTGAAGGGGATGGAGGGGCGGGTGGTCAAGGTGGATCGCCGTAAGGGCCGGGCACGCATACGCCTGGAGCTGTACGAGGACTCCTTTATGATCGATTTCGGTTTTGACTCCCTGGAGAAGGCAGCGGATCAACCGACCTCGCGCTGAGGTACCGGTCCCTGCTCTGTATGCCGTTCCTATCCCGCGATCGGGCGCATTTCTTATTGAGGCCGCCTGGGAATCTTCCGAAATTCTAGAACAGCTATGGCTCCACGCAGGTCCGACAACCGTATCTACATAATCGGGGCAGGGATCACCGGAACCACCCTGGCCCGGGAAATCCGAAAGAAGGGGATATTCGGTAAGGTTGTTGCTTTTCTGGATGACGATCCGCGGAAGATCGGTTCCCGGGTTCACTCTATTCCGGTCCTCGGCCCCATAGAGGAGGTTGTCGAGTTACTCAAGACCACCGCCGCCGATGAGGCCATAATCGCCATCCCCGGGGCCGCCCGGGAACAGTTGGAGAGAATCTTCCGGCTTCTGGTCAAGGCAGGATTCGTGCGCATACGTTTCGTACCCCGGATTTCCCAAATTCTCGACGGAGAGGCGCACCTGATCCAGGCCCGCCAGATCAATCCCGAGGATCTGCTGACCCGAGATCAGGTCCGGGTCAACTTGAAAGAGAGCCTGGCGTATCTACGGGGCAAGAGAGTCCTGGTGACCGGAGCCGGGGGCAGCATCGGATCGGAGCTGAGCCGGCAACTGCTGTCCGGAGGGGCGGAGCGGCTGTTCTTGTTCGGACATGGTGAGAACAGCATATATGAGATCGAGCGGGAGCTGCGCCTTCTGCAGGAGGAGGGTGTCGGAGAGCGGGCCACGATCGTGCCGATTCTGGGAGAGCTCCAGGATCGGGATTTCATGCACTACATAGTCGAGCGAACCCGGGCGGATGTGGTGTTTCATACGGCTGCTCACAAGCACGTGCCCATGCTGGAGGCCAATCCCGTGGAGGCGGTGAAAAACAACGTGTTCGGGACGAAGAACATCGTCGATGCGGCTCTTGGCGCGGAGGTCGAGCGCTTTCTCCTGGTTTCCACGGACAAAGCGGTTGATCCGAACAGCGTATACGGAGCTTCCAAGCTCATAGCCGAAGAGCTGGTGCTGCGCCAGAACAGTCCGGGCAAGGTATTCCTGGTCGTACGCTTCGGTAACGTTTTGGGCTCCCGCGGCAGCATCCTGCCCCTGTTCCGCAAACAGATTCTCAAAGGGGGGCCGGTTACAGTGACCGATCCGGAGAGCAGGCGTTTCTTCATGACGATTCCGGAGGCCTCGAGCCTGGTGCTTCAAGCCGGCGGGGTTGGCGAGTCTCGGGGCTTGTACCTGCTCGATATGGGAGAGCCGGTATCGATCAAAGAGATGGCCGAGCAGATGGTGCGTTTCTACGGCTACGAGCCCCAGGCGGAGATCCCGATCGTGATCACGGGCCTTCGCCCAGGTGAAAAGCTGGTGGAGAGCCTGTGGAGCAACGGGGATAAGGCGAAAGCCACGGAGTA
>CAZFMD010000317.1:0-3145 GCA_964520025.1 uncultured Spirochaetaceae bacterium | reverse complement strand
TGGATATCTTCTCCGCCATCCTGGTGGTGGTTCCCCTGATCATCCCCATGGGCGCAGCCTTCGGAATCCATCCGGTTCATCTGGGGGTGATCTTCCTGGCAAATCTCGGCGTGGGTTATCTGACTCCGCCTGTGGGGCTGAACCTGTTCCTGGCCGCCTACCGCTTCAACCAGCCCCTGGTGCGTATCTACAGGAACGTCATACCCTTCTTCCTGGCCCTGCTGGCCGTGGTGCTGCTGGTGACCTACGTCCCCTGGTTCTCCGTCGGCCTGCTCAAGTGGGGGTTCCTGGTGCGTCTGTTCAATCTTTGATCAGCAGGAGCGCCAGCATCAGGGCATAGCATGCCCCAGCCAACAGCAACAGAACACTGATGCCCCAGGTCATGGCCAGGGGAATGGCCAAAATGGAGGCCGCCACCGAAGCGACACCGTTTGCCCCCCAGCCGTAGGCCCGCAAGCGGGGCGAGGTTATGAGCAGGCGCAGGCCGACTGGGAAGGGCACGCCCAGCAACAGGGCAATCGGAGCCAGCAGCCCGAAAGTGCCCAGAGCCTGGGTCAAGGCGCAGGAGCGCAGCAACTGCTGTTCCAACCGTCCGAACAGAGCAAAGAGCAGGGTCGCGCAGATGAGCGCAGCGATCAGAATGACAGGCAGGCAGCGGCGGTTCCAGCGGGCCGATATCGCCCCTCCGATCCCCGACAAAACCAGCAGCTCGGCCAGGACCACCGTGAAGGCGATTACCGGATTTCCGAACACGAAGGTGTACCCTTGAAGAAAGGCCATCTCTACGAACATGAAACCCGCACCGGCGGCCAGGAAGTACAGGAGCGCCCCGGCGGAGCCCAGGGATCCTCCTTCCCGCACCGATCCCCGGCGCCCGGCAAGCAACCGCGGCAGAAGCAGCACAAGCAGCCCGAGCATGACGGCGATTGCCAGCACAACCAGCACGATCGTTTCCCCGGAGAGGAACAACGAGTACAGACGGCTTCCGGTGGAACGGAACGCGATCCCGAGCTTCCACAGGCGGGTGAAACGGCTGTGAAAGGGGCGATCATCCCTGGCCGGAGCGATATTCAGGTAGTAATCGCGGAAGTAGGCCGCTTCTCGATTTTCCCGAAGAGCCCGGTAGAGCCTCTGTATCTCCCGGAAATGAAAGGCCTCCGTGAAGCTGTTGAAGCGATTGGCCTCCGCCGGTTCGATTCCTTCGAAGAATACCGGATCGAAGTTGCGCCGGCGGCAGAACTCGCGCAGGTCGGTCAGGGCGTTTCCATCGAAAGCCGTGGGTGAGCACAGAAGGGTGTAGCTGTCCCAACCGCGAATCAGCAGCATGTGACCGGCGGGGCTCTCCACCCCAATGCTCTGCAGACCGGTGTAGGCCGCTGCAAAGGTTTTCAGCATATCCGAAGGGGGCAGAAGCAGCTTTCGCGACAGGATGAGAATCCCCTCCGGCTTCAGATGCAGCAGGTACTCGGCGAACGCCTCCACGGTCAACAGATGTTCCTGATCCAGGCTGGCCATTCCCGGAACCGAGGGCCCCCAGGCCTCCACCTGAATCCGGTCGTAGAGCCGGGGATCCACGGCTACGCTACGGCGCATGTTGCCCGCAACCACACGGATGAACGGGGCCGGTGAACCTCCTGCTTGCGATAAGCGCTCCCGGTACAGGACCGCCGCCTCGGGATGTTCGACAAACAGGGTGATATCCCCGGCTGCGGCGGATACGGCACAGGGCAGGCTCAAGCCCCCGCCCGCCTGCAGGATCAGCACGCTGTTCGCCCTTTCGGCATCGCGCAGCGTGGCGTCCTCGCCAGCACGCAGCTGGTAACCGGCGTAGCAGTGAAGGAAACGGCTGAAGGCCGCCGCACGATCATCCTCCAGATCGTAGAGCACGGACAGAGCATCCGCATCCTGAACCAGAAAGGTCGCCGGGGGAAGAGCTCCCGGGTACTTGAGGCTCAGCCCCGGGGCGAAGCGGATGTAGGGGCTCTCCAGCCTGTCCAGACGTCCCCGGATCGTATTGCTCCGGGACACGAGCGAGGTATCGGGAAACTGCAGCACCTGGGGCAGCAGTTTGTACGCGGAGGGCTGAATCTCCAGAAACGCTCCCTCCCTGTAGAGCAGCGGAGCGCCGGTGAGCAGGAACAGCAGGCCGGCGGCCGCGAGGATCCACCGGTAGCCGCGGGAACCGCCGGAGCGGACCTTCACATCCGGCCGGCGGAATACCAAGAGCTGGAGAAAGGGGACAAGCAGCAACATCAGGGCACAGCAAAATACGATGCGGCCCTCCCCCAACAGGGGCAGCAGGCCGGCGGGAAGCAGGGCGCCCACTGCGGAGCCGAGCATGCTGGCGAAGTAGATCCACCCGCTGCGTAGCGACATACCGGCAAAGGCCAGAGAGATCACAGTACCGGCGCAGAAAAAGGGAACCAGCAGGATCAAAAAGGTGAGCAACAGGTACAGGCCCTGCAGCCAGTCCAGGGGCATGCGGAAATAGTCCAGGGGGATGTTCTTTACCAGGACAAAGGATCCACTGATTGTTAGCGAACAGAACACAGGGAACAGGGCGAACTCCGGCGCCTGCAGTATGGTTGCCGACCAACCCGGACGGCCTCTTTCCACCAGGCTCAGCACGCTGCCGCTGGCGCCGAAGCCGAACAGGACAATGCTGATGACCATGAAGGAGAGGTGGTTCCACTGGGAGAAGGAGAAGAAACGGGTGAGCAGTACCTCGTAGCACAGGGAGGTCAGGGAAACCGAGAATACCGCCGGGAGGATCATGCAGGCTGCGGTGGCATCGGCGCCATCCCTAGTACTTCTCCAGGGCCTTGCCGGTCATCGGCACAAACAGCACGCCCGTGACCTGATGCAGCTGATAGTCCTCCCCGACTTTGGTGACCACCACGAGATTCTGGAAGCTGAAGGGATGCCCCAGGGGAAGCACGATCTTGCCCCCGTCGACGAGTTGCTCGAGAAGCGGGGGCGGAACATGGTCCACCGAGGCGGTGATCATGATTCCGTCGAAGGGCGCCTGCTCCTGCCAACCGTAGTAGCCGTCCCCGTGGCGGGTGCGTGCGTTGCCGAAGCCCAGCTGGTCCAGCCTCTCGGTGGCCTGGCGATGCAGGATCTCCTTGATCTCGATGGAGAATAC
>CAZFMD010000316.1:0-3162 GCA_964520025.1 uncultured Spirochaetaceae bacterium | reverse complement strand
CCGGCGCCTTTCACTGCTATCAAAGATCTATTCGCCCCTCCACACCGATCAGAAGGCTGGAGTTCAAAGAATAATGTACAATACTGCTTATTCTTGGGCGCAAGTGGGAATATACCGCAGCAATTCCTCTTGTGTCAAGTATGCAGCAGCCGTTTACGTATAGAAGTGAGCCCGATTGATGTGGGATTCTACTTCCCCACCTCCTTGAGGTCGTTCTCCAGCTTTTCGAGCCGATTCTTCAATTCCTGAACGTCATCCAACAGCTCTTTAACAGCCTCCTTGCTCACCGTAGCTTGATCTTTCAAGATCAGCCGCTCGTACACGGTCGCTCCCAATTGACTGAACTTCTTCTCCGCCTGTCGCTCGATCTGGGTAATCTCGTAGCGCAGCAGACCCTTCTCTCCCAGATCTCTGGCTTTTTCCTTTGCCTTGCCCAGAACCTCCCGGGATGATTCCAAACCTTGATTGACGATCTGTTCCATCCGATCCCAAAAACTCATGTTTTTTCCTCCGTGGATTCTACAAACGGTGATATAATTAAAATAGCTATTGAAGGATCAAATTGCAACTTTCTTGACCTTCGTGATATAGTGCCGGAGAAAGAGGTGCCGTATGGTTTACCTGCGTTGCCGCAACTGCGGCTGCTATCTCCTCAACCAGGACTTGACTGAGGAGGGCTACTGCTGCAGCGATTGTGCCCAGCAGTATCGCACCTGCATGAACTGCGGGAGCTATTACCTGGCGGACATGGGTTACGGCGGGCAGTACTGCTGTCCTGACTGTGCGGTGCAGTATAGGATGAACCGTTATCCCGCCGGGGCGATGAAACACGACCTGTTGAAGGAGCTTGCATGAACCTGATCTTTCTCGGAGCCCCCGGAGCGGGCAAAGGAACCTTGGCAACCATGCTGAGCAAAGACTACGGTATTCCCCAGATTTCCACCGGGGATCTGTTCCGGGCAGCGGTCAAGGAAGGCAGTGAGCTGGGCAAACAGGTGCAGGGGATCATGGAGAAGGGCGAGCTGGTGCCGGATTCGTTGACAGTCGAGTTGGTCAGGGAACGGCTTTCGAAATCGGACGCCGCTGGCGGTTACATCCTGGATGGGTTTCCCCGTACCGTAGCCCAGGCGGATGCGCTGGCTGAATTTCAAAAAACCAACGCCGTAATCAACTTCTCGATCAGCGATGAGCTGGTAATCCGTCGTCTCTCCGGAAGGAGAGTCTGTCGCTCCTGTGGCGCGATCTATCATATAGAAAACATGCCGCCCAAGGTCGCAGGGATCTGCGATAGCTGCGGCGCAGAGCTGTACATCAGGGATGACGACAAGATCGAATCGATCAAGAACAGACTGCGGGTGTACAAAGACCAGACCGAGCCCCTGATAGCCTACTACAGGAACAAGGGATTACTGCAGGAAATCGACTCCTCCAAGTCCCCGCAAGACTCGCTATCACAGATCAATAAACTCTTAGGATAATCTGTACCGAACTAACCGGGTCCCACGACCTCAGAGGGCAATAATCCGCGGCGCTGTAATAGTGCTTCAACTTGATCACGCTCCAAGAGCTCCGGATCGTCCAGCAGCACCTTAATAGCCTCCTGGTCTTTAAATCCCCCTTCCAATGCCTCAGACAGGGCGGTCAAGCCCCGGTCGGGATCCTCGATTTTCGTCAGCTGAATCACGGCGCTGTAGAACCAGGCTTCCGATCGTTTCTCATCGTAGCTGAGGGTCAGGGCGTAGGCGTCCAGAGCCTTGTCGTAACGTTCCTGAATCCTGTACGCATCAGCCAAATACATATACGCATCTGCGCTATCGGGACGGCTCTGCAGATAGGCCTCGAATACTTCGACAGCCTCCGCCGTGCTCCCTATCTCAAGGAGCAACTCACCTCGATTATACAGAGCTTCGAGATCCGCCGGATCATCCTCCACGATCGCGGAAAAGGTCTCAAGGGCTGCCTCTCTCTGCTCTACTTTCCAGAGAAGCATGCCCAGGTTGTAACGGACTTTGTTGTTCGCCGGTGTTGCTTCCAGTATCTGCCGGTAGATCTCGATCGCCCGCAGGTTATCTCCCTGAGCATGGCAGGAAAACGCCAGGGCTTCCAGGAGGTTCTGGTTTTTCGGGTCCTGGACCAACAGTTCTTCCAATACCGCCTGAGCCTCCACGGCTCTCCCGGCGGCTATAAAGGCCATGGCCAGATTGAAATGGGCTTTTTTGTTGTCGATGTCGATACTGATCGCTTTCTGATAGTAGAGTATAGACTTGTCGTAATCGGCCAGATCGTAGTATGCATTTCCAAGGTTGTAGTACTCCAGGGCAAGCTCGGAGCCTCGTATCGTGGAGGTGCAACCCGAGAGGATAAGAATCAAGGTAGTAAGGACTATCAGCTGCCGCACGATGAACATACTATAGCAATCATCGAAACAAAGTAAGAGGATAATTGCCACCGGATAGGGGGAAAGGCAACAAGGGGTGATATGGAAGGATTGGTATTTCTCGATTTCGACGGGGTAATTTGTGATTCCATCTTGGAAACCCTGGTCAGCTCCTGGAGGGGGTACTACAGGCTGTGCGGCGACGAGGAGCCCCGGGTGATGCCCGTGACTCTGCTCCGGGAGTTCAAGAGGCTCAGGCCGTTCGTACGCGCCGGCGAGGATTTCATTCTCATTCATGAACTGATCGCCGGCGAGATCCCGATCCCTTCGCAGCAAGTTTTCGACGATCAGCTGGCGCAAAGGGGAGAGCAAAGGGTTGCCGACTACCGGGAGTCCTTCTACGCGGCAAGGCAGGATCTCCTGTTGTACGACAGGGAGTACTGGATCGGTCTCAACAGGCTCTATTCCCACGTAGCTCCCTGCCTCAGCGCCTGGAGCTGTTCACCATCCCTGTACATTCTCTCTACAAAGAGGGCGGGATTCATCGTGGAAATCCTCAACGCCAAGGGTATCCCCATGAACCCGAAGCACATACTGAGCTGCGAAGCCAGGGAGAAGAAAAAAATAATCCTGCAAACCCTGGCGGCCCGAGGCAGCGCAAGGGCACTGTTCATCGACGACCAGATCGATCATCTGGCCTCGGAGCCGGCCCGGGATTGCCGCATCACCGGCTGCCTGGCCTCCTGGGGCTACGTACAGCGGCAGTGGCTCGAGGATTCCCGGGG
>CAZFMD010000315.1:0-3223 GCA_964520025.1 uncultured Spirochaetaceae bacterium | reverse complement strand
CGCATCGACGCCACGGTGCTCACCACCTACGCCTGCAACTTCGCCTGTCCCTACTGCGTGGAGGAGGGGATAAAAGCCCCCGTGCACATGGACGAGCAGACCGCGGCCCGCACCGTGGCCTACATAGGGGAACGCGTGCAGGAGCACAATGCCGAAAAGCTGTTCGTTACATTCTACGGCGGGGAGCCCCTGATGAACCTCAAGGCGCTGCGCGTAGTGGCCGGGGGGCTTCAGGAGTTCTGCAAGCCCCGGGGGGTGGAATTCGACTTCGGGATCACCACCAACGGATCTCTGCTCACCCCGGAGGTGGTGGAGGATCTTAAGGATTTAGGGTTGAAGGGGGTGAAGGTCACCCTGGACGGCTTCGGATCCTTCCACGACCGCAAGCGTCCCTTTGCCGACGGCAGGGGAAGCTTCGACAGGATCGTGGAAAACGTGTACCATGCAGTGGAGAAGATCGACGTGGACGTGGGCGGCAACTTCGATCAGGAGAATATCGGCAGCTTTCCCCGGTTGCTGGATTACCTGAAAGCGCTCGGCCTGGCCGACAAGCTCCACCGGGTGCGTTTCAAGCCGATCTCCGAGACGCCCCAGGACCGCGCGGGCATGGCGGACAGCGCAGAGATGGCCTGCATCTACGGAGAGATCTCCACGGCGGAGCATATGGTAGAGCTGCGGCGGCTAGCCCTGGACAGAGGCTTTGCCGTGGACCCGGGTGTCGGGGTGAACGCCTGTGCCATGACCGCCAACAGCGCGGTCTTTACCATCGATCCCACGGGCAAGATCTTCAAGTGCCCGGCCTTCGTGGGACATGATGAGTTCGCCGCCGGTTCCATCGACACAGGCGAGACGGGCGCCGGGAGTGCAGCCGGACAGGATGCCGGCCAGCAGTTGTGGGAGCGCTGCAGGGATTGCCCGTACGTGCCGCTGTGCGGTGAGGGTTGCCAGTTCGGCTCGTACCTTCGCTACGGCGATACCTCCAGGCTGAACTGCCGCAAAGATTTCGTCGAGCACATGGTGCGGGAGAATCTGAAACTGAACTACAGGTATCGACAAAACAA
The DNA here is from genome assembly GCA_964520025.1 of uncultured Spirochaetaceae bacterium. Lineage (GTDB taxonomy): Bacteria > Spirochaetota > Spirochaetia > SZUA-6 > DRHE01 > JAFGQJ01. The sequence goes on along the minus strand of CAZFMD010000315.1, from coordinate 2,162 downwards.
GAGCGCCTAGGATTGGAACGTCTTCCTTTCGCAAATCGAATCTCCACAAAGATACTCATCACGCTGACTGTGGTCTCCACTCTGTCGGTAATGGCCACCGGCACCGTGCTGGTCACTCTGTCCGGCCGGACCCTGCGCCGCAACATCTCGGAGCGGAACCTGCAGATCGCCCGCAGGGCCTCCAATGAAATAAGCCTGTATATCGAAGACGCCATAACGGAGGTGAGGGCCATCGCCGATGTCCTGGCCGCAGTGAGAGATCCCTGGGTACAGGATATTCTGCTGGAGAACCTGGTGGTCACCTTCAGCCGCTTCCAGAGCATCTCCCTGGTAACCGTATCGGGGCGGCTCATCGCCTCGAGCAGCCTGGGCAAGCAAATGGACCACAGGTTGGATCCGCAGGCGCTGTCCCGGGCGGTATCCGGCAATACCTACCTCTCACCGGTCGGTCTCACCTCTGAGCAACTTCCCTATCTCACCATCGCCGTGCCCGCAACCACCTCCGGCCCGTCACCGCATGCCCTTGTTGCCGAGCTGGCTCTACGAGACATCTGGGAGCTGGTAGATGACATCTCCTTCGGACCGCATGGAGAGGCACTGCTGATCTCCAGGGATGGAATATTGATCGCTCATCCGGACAAGGCCCGCGTCATGAATGAAGCGTACAGATTTCGAAATCCCTGCGGAAAAGGATCCCTGCCCACCGAGGGCGTTGTATCCACCGCTCAGAGCAACGGCTCGGGGGGCCTGCTGGTAGCCAGCGCTCCGGTGAAGGGTTTGCAGTGGTGTATGGTGGTTCAACAGCCTCTGCGCGAGGCATATCTGCCCATAAAGTCCGTTCTGCTTCGCTCCTTTCTGCTGCTGGCGGCCATGCTGACAGTCGTGACCCTGGCAAGTTTGTTTCTGGCCCGCCTGTTTTCCACCCCCCTCAACCTGCTTCTGGCCGGCACCTACCGGATCGGGCGGGGGGACCTGGACCATCGCATGAATATGCCGAGGAAGGATGAAATAGGACGCCTGTCAGCCGCTTTCGACCGCATGGTCGAAGATCTGCGCCAGTGGTCGCGCAGGCTCACCGAGAGCGAGGAACGCTACCGTCTGATGGCGGAGAGCATCCAAGACTTGATCTTCTCACTGGACCGGAAGGGGCGAATCCTCTTCGCCAACAGAAGCACCCAGGTGGTGAGCGGGTACACCCTGGAGGAGCTTCTAGGCCGGGACTGTCTAGAACTCTTGAGCGAAAACAGCAGGGAAGAAACTCAACAGAGGTTTCGAGAAGCCCTGCCTAAAAACATGCGGCAGGGCTTCGAGCTGGAGGTGGAGCTGCTCACCCGCAAGGAGAAAAAGAGGATTATGGCGGTCCAGCTGGTGCAGGTCTTTAATTCATCGAAACAGCTGCAATTTTTCGGCGTGGCCCGGGACATTACCCAGCGTAAAGAGGCGGAACAGAAACTGCTGGAGTATCAGCAGCAGCTGCGTTCCCTGGCCTCAGAACTATCCCTCACCGAAGCCCGGGAACGCAAGCGTATCGCCGCGGATCTGCACGACCGCATCGGTCAAGCCCTGGCTCTTACCCGCATCAAGCTCGGCACCCTCAAAGCCGAGGCCCACTCGGCGGCAAAGATCACCAGCATCGAAGAGACGATCCGGCTGGTCGAAGTTACCATCAACGAGGTTCGCAGCCTGATATTCGATTTGAGCTCCCCACTGTTGTACGAAGTCGGATTGAAAGCGGCTGTGGAGCAGCTGGTGGAACATCTCCAGAATCAACACGGAACCCCCATCTCCGTCGAGGATGACGGGCGTGAGAAACCACTGACCATCGATGGATCGGTGGTGCTTTTTCAGGCGACACGGGAGCTGCTGTTGAACGTGGTGAAGCACGCGGCGGCGCATCGCGTCCGCGTATGCATGAGCCGCCGCGACAATATCGTGGAAATCACGGTCCAGGATGACGGCGTGGGCTTCAATGTGTCCCGGAAGGCCAGCAGACCCGGCAGGCAGGGAGGATACGGACTGTTCAGCATTCGGGAACGCCTGGAGTACCTGGGAGGTAAGATGACAGTCGAATCGATCCCGGGGCGGGGAACCACGGCGGCCTTGGCCCTGGCCCTGAACCACGATACAATCGAGAGCGGGGGCTGAGGCACGATGAAAGTACG
>CAZFMD010000314.1:0-3247 GCA_964520025.1 uncultured Spirochaetaceae bacterium | reverse complement strand
CCCGTGTTCCACGGTGGGACGGTCCGAAAATATGGAGCTTGAGAAAGGTTGAAGAACTGCAGGTGTTTGTGGTTCAATAGAAGGTGGAAAGGGAGGAGCAGATATGAAGCACAGAAGCAAACGGGAGTCGCGACGCAGTAGCCCGCCCCTGGAGTACGACAGGGAACTGCTGAGGGGCAACACGGATTCCCTGTTGTTGTACCTGATCAGTGAATCCGGTCGCATCCACGGGTACCGTCTTATTAAGGAGATCCAGAAGCGAAGCGATGGATTTTTCAAGTTCCGGGAGGGAACCGTCTATCCCGCTCTGCACAAGCTGGAGAGCGACGGACTAATCCTGGGGGAGTGGCAGGTTCAACCCAACGGACAGCAGAGACGCTACTACAGGATTACCGGAAAAGGGGAAGAGGTATTGCTCACCCGCATCAGCATGTGGTTCAAGTTTGCCAACGCTATGAACCTGATCCTCAAGCCGGTAGGATCATGATCCGCTGAGTTTCCGCGTCGAGTCATGGGAGCTATAGACACCTATCTCAGCCAGATTAAATCCAATCTTCACCTTGATCCAGGTACGGAGCGCAGGGTCATAGGAGAGCTGGAGACCTATTTCGAGGACAAGATCGAGGATCTGCGAACAGAAGGACTAACCGAGGCGGATGCAGCCACTCAGGCCATCAACTCTTTCGGCACACCCCGAAAGGTGGCCAAGCTGCTGTACGAGGCGCACAGCAGGGGCAGTTGGTTGGACGCCCTGCTGGCAGCTCAACCGGCTCTGCTGGGAGCGGGGCTGTTCGCCACCCACCTCTGGTCTCAGGCCCTGGCTCTGATCCCGGCATTCGCCCTGCTGCTGTTCGTGACCCTGCTGGGGTGGTTGAAGGGAAAACCGAACTGGTTGTATCCTTGGATCGGCTTCGCCTTTGCACCGGTACTGGCCGCTGTGTTTCTATCACGCAACTTCGTGTATGACTCGATCTACAGTATCCTGGTCGGATCCGGGGTATCCGCCGAACATGTCACCCTGCTGCTGTTTCTGGGTTTGTACGCCGTGGCCTTCTGGATCGTCCTGGCCGTGGTTTCCAGGATCCTGAAACGGGATTGGCTGCTGGTCGCCTACATGCTTCTGCCCCTGCCCCTGCTGGGAATCTGGATCACCGCAATCGACGGTGTGGGACAGGCACTGTTCGCCCTGGGAGTTCAGGTCCACCAGTGGGACCGAAACATGGTGCTGGCCCTGCTGTTACTGGGCCTCTCTGCGGTCCTGTTCCTGCGTCTGCGCCAGCGACTGTCAAAGGTGGCCGCGCTGCTGGTGATCGGTACCGGTTCGACGGTGGTCGCCGGCTGGACCGTGTTGGGTGCCAATCAATTCTTCAATCTCGTTCTTATCTCCGCCATTCCCATTTCTACGATCCTGATCCCAGCTGTCTTGCAACTCCTGTTCGTACATCACAGTGATTGATGGAGCACCGTATGAGCGAGATCAAGAATATCCTCTTTATTACTACCGATCAGCAGCGCCGGGATTCCCTGCCCTGTTACGGGCTGGAGTTCATGCAGACCCCGGCTCTGGATCGCCTGGCCCGGGAGGGGATCGTCTTTGATCGTTGCACCTCGGTCTCCCCGATCTGCCAGCCCGCCCGGGCATCTTTCATCCTGGGGCAGTACCCGCTGGTCACGGGGGTGGCTCACAACTTCCGCTGGATCCGGCCTGACTCCCCGACCATCGCCCGGGCTTTCGGGGCGGCGGGGTGGAACACCGCGGCCATCGGCAAGATGCATTTCCATCCCTGGGATAATCCTGAAGGATTCTCCTGGAGAATCAGCGCTGAGGATAAACGCCACTACTTTCGACCGGATGATTACACCCAGTTCCTGAAGGGCAACGGCTACACCCGGGATCATCCGGCCACTTTTCCGGGGTATGAGGAACAGCTGGGAGCGACTGTCAGTCCCCTTCCCGAGCAGCTGCATATCGATTCGTTCATAGGCGAGCAGGCGGTCAGCTGGATCGAACAGCGGGCTGAAGCGCCCTTCTTCTGCTGGATTTCCTTCAACAGCCCCCACGATCCCTACGACCCGCCGGCCGAACTCGCGGACCTGTACCGAGAGGCGCAGATTCCGGAGGCTGTGGGTTGCGCCGCGGAGCTTGAGAACAAACCGGCCTACCAGTCCGGGATTCTGGATTTTTTCAACAACAACCTTCTGTACCGCAGCGACTACAGAAAGCTGTCGAAATCGTTAATTCGCCGCATCCGCGAGTACTACCTGGCAACGGTAACCCTGGTGGATCGACAGATAGAGAAGATCCTGGCAGCCCTTGAAGCCAAAGGGCTTTCGGATTCCACCCTGGTTGTATTCTCCTCCGATCACGGGGATCATCTGGGCGATCACGGCCTTCCCTTCAAGGAGACCTTCTACCAAAGTGCGTTGATGGTTCCGCTGATCGTACGCGGACCCGGTGTCGCAACGGGAGGGCGCTCGAGCGCCCAGGTGAACTGGCTGGACCTGCATGCCACCTTTCTTGCTCTGGCAGGGATCCAGGCACCCGATCACGTGCAGGGCAGGGACATCAGCGCGCTGTTCGCCGACCCCGAAAACCTGGTAGACAGAGAAACCGGACAGCCGGATCCGTACTACCAGATCGCCTTCAGTGAGCTGCTGGGCGGCGCCATGGTGCGAAACGAGCGCTACAAGCTGGTACTCTGCGACGACGGGGACGGGGAGCTGTACGATCTGCAGGAACAGCCCCTGGAGGTCAACAATCATTTCCGGGATCCCTCTTTCCGGGAGATCAGAGAACAACTGAGCGGTCTGCTGGCCGCTCACCTGGTCGGTCACAGCCGCATTCGCTCCTTCGGTGGAGGACGGCACCCCTCCGATCCCGGGCGGGACAGATGTTTTGCCGAAATTCGCCGCCAAATCGAGACGGGAGAACTTTTCGCGAAACCCTGAAATTCAGTACCTTATCCAGACAGCGGTGCACCATTGCCTGCGTGAAAGGAACGTACTCGAATGGAATCGATGAACAAGCGGTACAGACTCTTTTGGGGAGACCTTCACAATCACAATGCCGTAGGCTACGCCAAGGGTTCGCTGGAGCGTTCGATAGAGATCGCCCGGGAGCACCTGGATTTCTTTGCCTTCACCGGACATGCCTCCTGGCACGACATGCCCATTATGCCGGGAGAGCGGCACATGCACTGGGTCAAGGGATTCGAGGCCCACTCCAAGCACTGGCCGAAAACGCGAA
>CAZFMD010000313.1:0-3263 GCA_964520025.1 uncultured Spirochaetaceae bacterium | reverse complement strand
CCGTCCCGGGTGAACGGGGTAATCAGTGCCGTAAATACTCCTTGGAACATACTCGCCCTCCTTTCCCTCTCCTGCGCAAGAATATGAATCTGCAGCATACCTTTTCGGGCCGGTGTCGATCAAGGGCTTTTGGAGCCCGGTTGCCGGGCAGGCACCCTTTTGCTACTATGGCCAAAAGCGTGGGGGGGAGGAGGTTGTCATGGTACGGATCATTATTCACGGTTGTATGGGGCGCATGGGGCGAGTTCTGAACGCCACGGCGGCAAACGCGGCGGATATCGAGGTAGTTGCCGGCATCGACCTGCTGGCCGAGGACAGCGGGCTGGATTTTCCCGTTTTTGCATCCCTTGAGAAATGTACGAGCCCGGCGGATGTTGTTGTGGATTTCTCCTCCCCCAAAGCCCTTCCCGCACTTCTGCAACAGGTGAAGGCAAAACGGATCCCTCTGGTTATCGCCACCACCGGACACAGCCAGGAGGACAGAGGCCTGATTGACGCCGCCTCTGAATCCGTACCGATCTTCTTGTCCGCCAATATGTCTTTGGGAGTAAATCTGCTTTCCGAATTGGCACAGAAGGCCGCCACGGTCTTGGGTGATCGTTTCGACATCGAGATCATAGAGAAACACCACAACCAGAAGAAGGATGCACCCTCCGGCACAGCCCTGCTGCTGGCCAATTCGATCAACCAGGTTTTCATGCAGGGCAAACACTACGTACACGGCCGTCACGGGCGCGATCAGCTGCGCCGGAGCTCGGAACTGGGTATCCACGCCATAAGGGGCGGCACCATCGTGGGCGAGCATGAGATCGTGTTTGCGGGCAAGGATGAGCTGGTCGAGCTGCGGCATTCAGCGGCTTCCCGGCAGATCTTCGCCTTAGGTGCCCTGGAAGCGGTGCGTTACATCCTGGACAAGCCTCCGGGGCTGTACAGCATGAAGCAGATGATCACGGCGGCCAGCGCGGTTACCCGCATGTCCCTCAGCGACGAAGAGGCCCTGGTTTCCCTGTATCGAATCACCCTGGATCCCAAGAGCATCACCGGCATCTTCGAGCGGCTCGGCCAGGCAAACATCAACGTCGATCTGATCAGCCAGACGGCTCCGGTGAACGGGGAGGTGAGCATCTCCTTCACGGTTTTCAAGAAGGATATCGCCAGGACAACCGAGATCGTGCAAACCCTGCAAAAATCGATGAAGAACCTCGAGATCGAGATTGCAGATGGTATCACCAAGATCGCCGTGGAGGGGCCGGGAATGGAAACCCAGGCCGGTATAGCCGCTGGTGTATTCGGGACTCTGGCTGAGGCGAAGGTGACAATTCAAACCGTGACCACCTCGGAAACAAAGATCGCCCTGGTTATCTCGCAGAAGGATAAGGAAAGAGCCGTTGAGGCAATCAAGGCGACCTTCGGCCTCTAACAGCGTGTCTGCGCCTCAGAAAAGACTCGGCATTTACGGGTTGGGGCGGTTTGGACGATTCTACGCCGAGCTGCTGTCCCGTCATGCTGAAATCAAGGCCTATTCTCGAAATCCCGAAGCCCCGCTTCCGGCCGGGGTTCGGCGGGTCGATGAAGCGCAGCTGTGCGAGCAACCGGTGATCATCCTCTGCGTGGCAATTTCCGGCCTTCCGGATGTGCTGCACCGGCTGGCCTCCATGGTGAAGCCGGGCACGCTGATCATGGATACCTGTTCGGTGAAGTCCATGCCGGTCAAGTGGATGGAGCAGTTGCTTCCTCCAGAGGTAAAGATCCTGGCCACCCATCCGATGTTCGGGCCCGACTCGGCCCGCGGAGGAATCGAGGGACTGCCCATGATCCTTCACCCGGTGCGTCTCGGCTCCTCCGAGCTGCAGCAGTGGCGGCGCTTCTTCGAGGGGATCGGGCTGTCAGTGCAGCTGATGGAGCCGGCGCTTCACGATCGCCAGGCCGCCTTCACTCAGGGATTGACCCACTATCTGGGGCGAGTGTTGGCGGAGCTGGATCTGGAGCCTTCCCAAATCGCCTCCCTTGGCTATCGCAAGCTGTTGGAGATTATCGAACAGACCTGCAATGACTCCTGGCAGCTGTTCTACGATCTGCAACAGTACAATCCCTACACCCGGGAGATGCGGGAGCGACTGGCCGCTTCCCTGAAGCGGGTCAAGAGCCGCCTGGACGAACACCGGCGATCCTGATGTGTTGACACGGGTCAATAGCTATGATTACCATTCCAACGGGAGAGGATAGTAAATGAGGGACGTACGCATCAATCAGATTGACGAGAACGAGATAGACACCATACTGGCGGAGGACATCGACTTTTCCGGTGTGCTGACCTTCAAGAAGCCGCTGATGATCAAGGGCAACTTCAAGGGAGAGATCAAGGCCTCCTCGGACCTGTACATCGGAGAAAAGGCGTTCGTGAAGGCCAAAATCGAGGCTAACTGTGTTTCCACCAAGGGCAGGATAGAGGGGGACGTTGTCGCCCGCACCAGGGTGGAGCTGGCTTCCACCGCATCCATGAAGGGAGATCTTAACACTCCCGATCTGATCATGGAGAGCGGCTGCAACTACAATGGGGCCTGTGCGATGAACGAGGGTAAGCATGCGAAGTAACCCGGTTCTTATTTTTATATTTGCGCTGATAAGCACGCTCGCGGTTACCGCCCAGGATAAATACGACGCGGTGGAGTTGTACAGAAACGGAGACTTCCCGGGTGCGATCGAGGTCTGCCGTAAAGAGCTGGAAGAGATGCCCAACCGTATGGATGCCCACGCCGTGCTGGGTTGGAGCCTGCTGAGACTGGAACGGTACCAGGAAGCCCTGGAGGCCAGCCAGGTGGCTTTTCAAATTTCCCGCTACGATCCGCGCATCATCGAAACCGCCGGAGAGTCACTGTTCTACCTAGGAAGACGCGCCGAGGCCCTCCGTTATTTCGAGGAGTATGCCGCCATATCCCCCACAGGCGGCAGGATCGATCTGGTCTATTACTTCATGGGGGAGATCTTCATCCAGCAGGGCAAGTTCAACAACGCCGATATCGCCCTATCCACCGCACTGTATCATTCCCCCAATGTGGCCGACTGGTGGACCCGGCTGGGCTATGCCAGGGAGAGGGGAGGGGACTTCCAATGGTCCCTGGAGGCCTACAACAAGGCGCTTGCTCTGAATCCCAATCTGGTGGATGCGGTGAGGGGAAGATCCCGGGTGGAGCAGCAGCTTTGATCCAGGGATGACCGCCTCCTTTCATACCTTCGGGTGCAAGCTCAATCAGTACGAAACC
>CAZFMD010000312.1:0-3281 GCA_964520025.1 uncultured Spirochaetaceae bacterium | reverse complement strand
AGAGCCAAGGGGCGGACTCTATCAATCTCAGCGAAGAGGCGAAGAGCAAGGCCGAGGTCTACCGGGCCACCAGTATCGCCAAGCAGGCACCGGAGATCCGCTGGGAGCTGGTTGAAGCGGCAAAGAAGAAACTTCAGGATCCCTCCTACATCTCAGATAAAGTGATCAGTTCAGTAGCCGATCGCCTGATGGAATACTTCGACATTACCTGATCCGTAGCGAAGGTGGGCTACCAGGTTGACAAATAGCGGGCGGAGGGTCCAAGCGTGGACCTTCCGCCTTTTTAATAGTATTAGGAGATAGTCTGTAAGATGCCTGATCTGTCTTTTTCCATACCTACCGACATACGTTTCGGACTGGATGTAGTAAACAGGATTGCCTCTGTAGTCAGCCAGTATGGCGAACGGGTGCTGCTGGTTACCGAAGCGATACTGTACGAGGGAAAGGTGATCGACAGAATCCAGGGGCTGTTCGAGAAAAAGGGGATTCAGTACATCGTATTCGACGAGGTCGTTCCTCATGCCACCAGCAAGGTCGTAGATGAGGGGATGAACCTGGCTCGAAGCGCCCGGGCGGAGATTGTCATCGGCCTGGGCGGGTTGCGTACCCTGTCGGTAGCCAAGTGTATTGCCATGGCGAGTCCGGGAGAATTGGAAATGGACGAGTATCTGTCCGGGGTTCAACCCTCCGGCCAGCCGCTTGCCTATATCAGCATCCCCACCACCTGCAGGGATCCGTTTTTGCTGGTAGATGAGTATCTGCTCACCGACGGCCGTGATCGCAGCGCCAAGATCGGCCGCACCCAGAGACGTATCAACAAAGCGGTGATCGTGGATCCCAAGCTGACAATAACGCTGCCTCCGAAATACACGGCCACGACTCTGATGGATACCCTTCTGGTTGCCGTGGAGGGGTACCTGTCCTCCAGGAGCAGCTTTCTCTCCGACACCTTTTTCCTGCGCGCCTGCGAGTTGATCGGAAAGATCATAGATCCCCTTGTCAGTCAACCGGATGATTTGAGGGTGCGGATGAACGCCTCTATGGCCGGCTTGCTGGCTTCTCTGGGGCTGACGATCAGCAAGTCAGGTGTGGGCACCGCCCTGGCTTATGCCATTAACGGAAGTTTTATGGTGCCGAAATCCTGGGTATCTTCGATTATGCTTCCCCACGTGATGGAGTTCTACTCCGGAATAGCCTCGGAAAAACTGACAGCTGTAGCCCGCTATCTGGGCGAGGATGTGGACGACGAGGCTCCGGTGGAGGGTGCCGCAAGGGCCGTGGAGGCGGTCCGGCGCATCATCGGTTCTCTGGGTCTACCGACCCGGTTGCGGGACTTCGATCTGAATCTGGACGATATGGTGGATATAGCCGGGATCGCCCGGAATTTCGACATGATGAACTACCTGCCGCGAAGCATTTCGGCGGAAGATCTATACGAGCTCGTTAAATCCGCCTATTAGATACAATCCTCTTCGTGATCTCGATAAAGAAACTGAGAAGCCTACCCCGAAAGACCCGACTGCGAAAGATCGTTCTGTTGCTGCAGGGGGAGGAACGGGAGATGGAGACGGGCCGAAAACCGCACCGGGACTATTTGGGGTCTATCTGCGCGGTGCTCATCCATGACGAAGGTTGCAGCCGGGAGATACACGAGACAGCCGAGCAGTGCCGGGTGCTGTGCAGCGCGACCGATTCGCAGAGTGAGGCGATCCTTCGCCAGGTCAACCGGGTTCGCCATGCACTCCTGCGCTATCTGGGTGCCGAGCCTGCGGAGTGGGATCTGCTGGTGCCGGCGGACGAACGCCTGGATGTAACGGCGCGGACCGTTCTGCCGATACAGCTGTACCTGGAGGAGATCCGCTCTCCCTTCAACGTTGGGGCGGTATTCCGCTCCTCCGAAGCCTTTGGCGTGGAAAGCCTGCTGCTTTCGCCGACCACCGCCTCTCCTCTGCATCCCCGGGCCGTGAAATCGGCCCGTGGCGCGATCAAGATCATGCCCTGGCGTTTCGCAGAGCTCGATGAGATCCGTGAGCAGGAGGGGATATTTGCTCTGGAGTTGGGAGGAACTCCTCTGGGGGAGTTCCGGTTTCCCGAACGGGGAGTCATGCTGGTTGGCTCCGAAGAGCTGGGATTGAGCCCCCAGAGCTTAAATCTGGCCTCATCAAAGGCCGGAAGGGTTTCGATTCCCATGGCCGGAGCCAAACGATCTCTGAATGTGGCCGTGGCTGTAGGGATTGTTCTGCAGGCCTGGTGCGCCTGTCTTACAACTCGGCGAAGCGCACCGAACGCCAGGGCAGGAACGAAGCATACCAGCGCTCCTCATACTGCCAAAGACGAACCGCCCTCCCCCTGATCATCTTATTGAGCATGGGATCGATGGTCTCCAGCATCTGCCGCGGAACCTCCCGTAGTGAGGCGAGAAGGATCGACCGGGGTAGCAGCGTGGAGAGCTCCCGATCGGGGAGAAAGGCAGAGCGCTCCTGGCCGTCAGTGTCGCACACAATCAGCTGGACCTTCAGCCGGCTGCCCTGGATCAGCGGCTGGACGGTCTGGATATGACCTTGGCGTCTGTTCATGAAAAACCCCCTCAGTTTCGCTATCTACGCTAAGATCAACGGGGATTTTATCTGTGTTGATTCTATCTGGGGTTGCTTTTAAGGGGGAATCCGGCTGCTCAATCCGGATTCAGAACGATTTCATAGCGCAAATTTGCCGCTTTCGTGAGCATGGCGTAAACACCGCAGTATTTGTCCAATGACAGCTTGATGGATTTTTCGATCTTGCCCCGGTCCAGCTCATTTCCGTGAAAGATGTAGCGAATTACGATATCGGTGTAGGACTTGGGATGCTCCTCGGCCAACTCTCCCTCTACTTCCAGGGAGAAGCTGTCGAAAGGCATCTTCATCTTGGTAAGCAGAGAAGCCACATCCATTCCGGTGCAACCGGCCAGTGCGGAGAGAAGCAATCCCTTGGGCTTGGGGCCCCGATCCTTGCCTCCGAACTGGGCGTCCGCATCCACCAAGAAATTATGGCCGTCCAACTCGATGTTGAAGGCCAGGTCTTCGGTCCAGGTGACTGTTGTCTTGTGGGCCACGGTTCCCTCCTCTTTCTTTTTTTTCGGTATGCATCTATCTACGCTAGCACAGCTAGCGAAGCTAGCGAAGCTAGCGCTTCAAGGCACGTTCGATTTCCGGTTGGTTGAAGCCCACGATGATCTTGCCGTGAACATCAATAACCGGGACTCCCATTTGACCGGACTTGCGAACCATCTCTTCCGCTTT
>CAZFMD010000311.1:0-3286 GCA_964520025.1 uncultured Spirochaetaceae bacterium | reverse complement strand
GGAACGGTGATCTGGACTACGGACAGATCATCTCCACCCATCTGGACCGCCTCCAAAGAGTCCGTCATCAGTTCCTCAGTATGGACGAGAACACCTACTAGAGGGGAACTCCGATCCGCCGGATCAACTCCCGAAAGCGGGCGTGCCGTTTCAGCTGCTCGTAGCACAGGTAGAACTTTATATCCAGGAGGCCGAGATCACGCTCTTGGTAGGCTCGCTCGAACCAGTCAATCGCCTGCTCGGCATCGCCGAGGAAGAAGCTGTTCAGAGCCATGTCGGTAGCCATAATCTTTCCCTGCTCCCTGAGGGCGAACACCTCTTGGCTCAGCTCCCGCGCCTTCTCCGGTTGCCCGGCCAGGGCGTACTGGTTGACCAGATTGGGCTTGAACCAGTTCGCCCACTCCGGTGAATCGCAGCGATCGATCATCTGTTCGGTGAACTCGATCGCTCTGGAGAACTGACCGAGTTTCAGATACACCATGGCGCGCAACATGGACGTGTGTAAGGTTTGAGGAAACAGCTCCTCCAGCTTGTCGATCTCCACGAGGGCCTTGCGAGCATACCCCGCCCAGATCAGGGAGCGGCAGTACTGCCAGCCCACGAAACCGTTCAGCGGATCCACGTAGTGAGCCTTTTCGGCCAGCTCCAGGGATTCGCTCCGTCGCCCCATTGTAAATGCATGCTGGGCCAGGAAGGTGAGGGTCAGAGCGTGGTTGGGATTTTCGGCCAGAGCACTTCTGTACTCCTTCTCCGCACCCGGGAAGTCCCAATCCCACTCCATCTTCACTACCCCCAGGGTGAGGCGAGCCTCCAGGAGACTCTCATCTGTATCCAGAGCCTGCTGCGCCAGAGTCCCAGCCTTTTCATAGGCCTCCCGCCTGGAAATGACTGCATCGCCTCCTGCCAAAAACGCGTACGAGTAGGCCAACCCGGCAAGAGCCGGCGCATGATCCGGATCCAGTTCCACGGCCTTCTGGAAACACTCCAGAGCTCTCCAATTCGTCTTGGGACTCAATTGCCTCCCGTAATGCACACCCTTCATGCACAGCTCCCGCACCTCCGGATCCACCTCGCGGGACACGCATAGGCGTCTGTGCTCCTTCGAGGTGAGCCTGACCTTGATCTGCTCTGCGATTGAACGGGCGATCTGCCCCTGAAGTGCCATGATGTGCTGAAAGGATCGTACGAAATTTTGCGTCCAGAGATGCCGATCCTCCGGACCATTGATCAGCTTGGCCGAAACCCTCACCTCCTGCCCGCTTCTCAACACCGTGCCCTCCAGGATATAGTCCACCTCCAGCTCGCTGGCGATCTGCCTCATGGTTTTGTCGGTGCCCTGGTAGTGATAGGCCGTGGTGCGGGAGATCACCTGCAGCCCGCTGATCTGCGACAGTGCGGTAATGATGGCATCGGTCATGCCATCGCTGAACCACTCCTCCTGGCCGCTCGATCCGGCCAGAGGCAGCACGGCCAGCCGCGGTGGACCGGTCTCCGGGCGACCGCGGCTCGGGTGCACCGTTGCCAGCTTCCTGACCCTGATGGCCTGATACAGCCTCTCTGTTTCCTCCTCCGGAGGCAGGCTCAGTTCCTTCTGCAGCACCTCCCGACACGTTTTGTACTGCCTCAACGCAGCCGAACGCTGCCCGGTCACTGTGTACAGCTGCATCAACCGCCGGTGTACCGGCTCGTTTAACGGATCCAGGGCCAGCCAGCGCCGCGCGTACTCGACGGCTCGATCGTAGGTTTCCAGATCGGTGAGCATGGCCACCAGCTGCTCCAAAGAGTACTCCAGCTCCCTGCGCAGATACTCGCCGTAGAAAAACTGCCAGTCGGAAAACTCTCCACACTTCGCCAGGGAGAAGCCGATCATGAAATCTCCCCTGTACAGCTGCACCGCCTTCTGCAGCCGGTCCAAACAGGATCGGCACACCGCCTCCTGATCGTGCTTGTGGGCCTTGCTCTGTCCGATCAGCTGCTCGAACTCCCGGGTGTCGACGTACACCCTCTCCTTGTCCAGCGATCCCACCTGTTCCCCGTCCACGGGCAGGAGCTGCTGTCCGAGCTGTTTCCTCAGCTCCGAGAGCAGCCGGCGCAGGTTTCCCCGGGCCTGCCGGTCGTTTTGCCCGGGCCACAGAAGGGTGGCCAGGGTGTCTCGGGTATACGGTTTGTTGTTGGCAGCCAGATAGGCGAGCACGGCCACGGACTTCTTACGGGTCAGCTTCAGCTCGATTCTATTACTGCTGATTCGAGGAGCACCCAGAAGGGATAACTCCAATCCTTGAACGTTCATCATCCCTCCATAATCCAATTTTAGTGAAAACAGCCGGTTTTTTTCAAAAAATTTTTCTGGGACGCCTTCTGGGACGCCGCCTGAGACTAATTGCGGACATCAGCCTCCTACCGTGGACGCAAGAACATGGCCAGGAGGCTACGGATGAAGGGATGGATCGTTCGCGGATTATTGGTTGGAGCATTGTTTATGACCTCGGTCCGGGCTTGCCCTGATCAGGGCATCGGTGAACAGGATGCTCCTGAGATCGATCAGCCCCCGAAGGTTCAGGAGCTTCTGAAGCGGAACTCGCATGTACCGGAAACCGAAGAGTCTTTCGTACATATCGGTGGGGGTTTCTTCGCCTACTTCAACAGGAGGGACGGGATCGCCAAGAAAAACTCCACATTGTCTTCTCCCTGTCTAAACCGTCTCTCAGTAGAAACAAACAATTGTGAAATCAGGTTTTCATTGCGGGAGCTCGGGTACGCGTCCCGATTGGTGTATCTTCCGAAGGGTTCGCTTGAGCTGGGAACGGCGGAGGGCAGAACTTTGAATTTCAGAATGGAGGTGCTCGACTACGTTCAGCTGCCCGGAAGGGAACTACCCTGCTACCGCCTGATCGCAAGTGGTATCCAAGGCCATTATTCGAAAGCGATACTCGTCTGCTGTGCCTTGGGAACTGACTCACCCGCACTCGTGGGTACGCTCTACCTGGTATCTGAATCCGGTACGAGCATATGCAGCTACGAAATTGAGATCAGGGGTAGGAACAACGTCGAGGCGGAAAATCACCTCTGGAAGGTTGTCGAAGTTGCCTCGCGGTTCTGACTGTGGGCGGTCGGGTGGTCGGCATCCGGGCCATCGACGGTTCTCTGTCAGCCGTCGTTCCGCAGCCCCGATCCGGCGTTCCCGGATACTAGAGAATCAGCATGGCATCCCCGTAGGAGAAGAAGCGGTAGCCTTCCCGCACCGCCGTTTGGTAAGCCCCGAGAATGCGCCCATGCCCGGCAAAGG
>CAZFMD010000310.1:0-3287 GCA_964520025.1 uncultured Spirochaetaceae bacterium | reverse complement strand
GGCTGAGGTTGTTGTAGATCCCGGTCCACATGTCCCGCTGGTAGCCCCGGATGAACTGGGCTTTGCGAATCTCCATCTCCCTTTCCTTGTGGTACAGGCCATGTTCGGTCAGGATGAGGGGTTTGTCTCTGCGTATCTTCGCGCACAGCGCGGCCAGTCCCGCGTAGCCGGTGGATACGGGGTGGTACAGATCCGCTTCCGGAGCCCTGTCAGCAAGGACCGTGAACATCATGTCATGGGCCGATTTCCAGGCCCAAAAGAAATCTGAGAAGGGATAGGCGGGATTCTTCTCCCGGTTTCGGGAGCTCAACAGGTGCCAGCCGGCATCACTCTTGATGGCCTCGGCATACACCGAGTACCCTTCGGGAATCTGGCTGACCACCGCATCCAGCTCTGGAGCCTTGCCCCCTAACAGGTGCTGGTGGATCCCGGTGACCTCGTCAATCAAGGCTCTCACCTGGGAAGGGCGCCGTTTGCTCTGCTTGGGAGCGGAGAGCACCATGTCCCGGTGATCGACTACATTCGCCGGAAGCTCGTAGCGTTTTGTCTGATCCTTGGATGGAGAAATCGTGTACAGCACGAAGTCGATGTCTTTCAGATAGAGGATCAGCTGGTGGACCCAGGCGGACACACCCCCCGTGATATAGGGGTAGGAGCCCTCAAGAATCAAACAGACAGTGGGTCGCTTCAATGGACTGCCTCGAACCAGTAGGAGAGGAAGGCCTGGCTCGGCTCATCCAGCCGCTCCCAGGCGGGTTTAAGCCGATCGCAGAGTTTCTGAACTGCGGTAATATCTTTCCTCTTGAAAGCCACCTCCATTTCCAGCCTCAGGTACGTCAAATCGTTCCGATCGGAGAGCTGATCGATGATCCGCTTGGCTTGATCGGTAAGATCGAGGGCAAGAAGGATTCTCACCGTCAACACCACGTCCCGCTTGCCCAGTTGTTTCAGCTTGTTGAGTGTTTTGACATACCCGAAGGCCTCCCGCAGATAGAAGTTGCGGATCGATCCGGGGTGAATCTGGGCAAGCTCGTAATACTGGCGCGCCAGGGCGCGCAGAACTTTGGCCTCTGCTTGTTGCTGGAGCGAAGCCTTGAGCCGTTCAATCCTCGTGGTGTAGCGGTTTTCGATCATGTTGATGCTCTCGGCGGCAAACAGAGCAACCTCCGCGTCGGGGTCGCGCAGCAGCTTGGTGAGAATACGTATCAGCAGCAGATTCGTATCCAGATCGAGCTGCTGGCGGGACAATACCTGGTCGATGGCATTGAGATCGATGGGTTGCTCATCAAGAGGTTTAATCGAGGTCCCCAAATACACGCACGCTTCGATCGGCAGCAGGTGCGCTTCCGCCGCCCTCAGGGCAGAGTTTGCGGTTCTGGGTCGATAGGCGTCGGTGGCGCTGCGAAAAAAATCGAATTTCAGCATCCCTCTGTCTATACCTTCTGCATCTCCAGGATATTCTCTGCGATCTGGAGCAGCCCCTCAGCCTCCATCTGTTCTTCACTCAAAGAGGAATAGCCCACCATTACCTCGAGATTCACGCTCTGTTCGTTCAGGGACCATTCGTTTCCATTGATTCCATTCAGAGCCTCCAGACTGAACAGGGAAGCTCCGTCATAGTCGAGATTGGGATAGAGCAGGACGATCTGGTTTTCGTTCTTGTAGTGAAAGATATGGGCCTTGTTTCTGGAAAGGATCACCATTTGCCCGGCCAGCTGGCTGATCAGTTGCAGGGTGTTCTCCCGGCCGAAGCTTTCCGACAGGGTATCGAAGTTGGTAAGCTCCAGAATCAACACACTCAGGGTTTCCCTGTTTTGCCGGGCTCGCTGCAGGGTCTCATTCAACAGAGAGAAAAACTGGGCGAATGCCGGCAGGCCGGTAACCGGGTGAACCTCCGCCTGTGTGACCACCGCCTCGTACTCCACCGCCCGTTCCAAAGCCGGAGCCGCCAGTGCCAGGATCATGGTGACCAATTTCTCGGTGTAGAGATTGTACTTGGAAAAGGGCATATCCGCGATGTTCAGGACGCCCCAGATCTTGCGTCCCGCTGTAACGGGGAAGGTCATGATATTCACGCCCCGATCCATCTTGCGGAGGTTTTCGTACTGTCCGAGCATTTTCACCGAAAACACCGTGTTGTTGCGCAGTACCCACCCCTCCATGCTGTTCTCCACCGAAACAACGGTCGGCCGGGAAGTACCTTCCTCCCATCCCCGATTGGCGATCATACGCAGATCCTTGGATTCCGGGCGTGCCTCCCAGATCGAAAGAACCGATGCGCCGGAGAAACGCTGCACCGTGCTGAGGATTGTCTCCAGGGCTTTATCCAGATTCACCGAGTACAGTTGCTGCATCTCGGAGTGCAGCGCGGTGATCGAGTCCTGTTGCCGGGAAACCCGCTGCTCCAGTTCCCGGTTTATCGTTTCCAGAATCCGTTTCTGCTTTGTCAGCTCTCCCTTCTGTCGTGAGAACAGCCGAACCCTCTCCTTTGCCTTGGCCAGGCGCCCGGTCTGGGCGTCTCGGATCAATCCCAGGATGTATACGGATATCAGGGTAGCGGCCAACGGCGCCGGGGCCAGGCTGCGAAGTGCCGTCCAGTACTGGGGACCCCAGGAACCGGGGATGAAGAAGTCAAGCGCCCATGGAAGGGGTCCGGCGATGATCGCGGAGGAGAACAGCAGGCTCAGAAGCCCGTAGTATTTCCCGTAGTAGGCGGCCACGATCAGGGCCAGCAGCAGGTAGGGATTGAAAGAAGCGAGGAAAAACCCCGGATTATCCCTGAAAAACAGGTTTACCGCGCCGATTGCAACGGAAAAAACGACTAACTCGCCGATACGGATAATAGGTTTGTGAGTTCTCATTCACTCTGTACTATATTCACTATGGGTAATGTATTATACCTGTAGGTGTGTGCACAAGCAAAGGGAGGAGCCATGAAATCAAACAAATTCGCTTTTTGTGTTCTCCTGGCCGTGCTCATTTGTCTCTCCAGTGCCCTTTCAGCCCAGGAGGCAAGTGTTGAGGATCAAGTGGAAGAGGCGGTCGAAGAGGAGGCTCTGGTTGCTCCGGAGACCAAGGTCGAGCCTGTTTTCCCGGAGCTCAACGAGGCTCTGATCTTTGTCGAAGGAGAGGATGCGGTATCCACGAACTTCACCAATGAGCCGATCCTCAACTACAGCTGCTCGAAGTTTCGCACCCTGCAGCTCAATCGCCGCACCGGGCTTCAGGGAGGACGGGCCTTTTACGCGACCTTCGTTCTGTACGTAGAAGAGCCCGGGGAGTACGAG